>CAVLCT010000036.1:11885-20238 GCA_963661665.1 Bulleidia sp.
GTGTAGCGGCCGAACAGGGAGAGCTTGACATTGCGCGGCTCGATATTGAGCCTGGTCATCTCCTTTTCAATGGCGTGGATGACCACCTCCTGGATAACGGAGCGGACCACTTCGTCTCCTGCCAGGTTAAAGCCGTCCCTGAATTCCATTTTGGGCATGATGCGGGCCGATTCGGACGGATCGCTGGTCAGGAAATGGGTGGTGATGGACAGATCCGTGGTGCCGCCGCCTATGTCTATGGAGGCTATGCGCACGCTGGGCTTCTCTGTTCCTTCCTGGCCTTCGGGGCGCATGCGTCCGTAGAGCTGGAAGTACTGGCTGGCATCACCTATGTGCTTGACCATGATTTCGTTATACAGAAGGACAAGCTGGGAACAGCTGGCTTCGTCCCATTCGCAGAGGATTTCAGGCTGGCTCTGGTAATGGAAGTTTTCAGACAGGCCCTGGCCTGCGTTGTTCCAGCCAAGGGCGGTCCACACTGTATGCACGGCCAGCTTGACCCAGCGCTCAAAAATACGCCTGGATGCCACAGGCATGGCTGTGGGCACAGTGAGTATGATGCGCCGCAAATGCCTGGGCTTGTCCGAGAGCTGCCTTTTGGCCCTGCTGGCAGGGGAATTGATGTTTACCAGCGCCTGGGTCACGATTTCCGCAAACATGAACATCATGAGCGAGGAACGGGTGAAGAAAGACCCGAAGAGCGGCGAGTTTTTCTGCGTGTTGAGCACGGATTTGGAGAAAAGGCGGCGCAGGCCGTCATCCGTGAAGCAGGCAAGGGGAGTGCCTTCCTCATTGAGCTGGCGCGGGAAAAGGCCGCGCGTCACCATGGGTTCCCGTATGCCGCCCGTGTTGAAGCGCCAGCTCTGGGTCCAGCGCGTCTCGTCCCACAGATAGCGCTTGGGGCTGGACATGCCGGTATTTCCCTCTGCGCAGGAAGCATAGGTGGAGAGGCGTGTGGCTTCAGGCCCCACGCGCACGCAGGTCGGCCAGGCAAAGGCTGCCGTCCTTCTGCCGGAGCGGCGCGAGAGCATGTCATTGCCAAAGGAGGCATCCACAAACTCTACCCTGGTGGAGAAGGGCTCTGTGGAAACATTGTTCGGATTGGACAGGTCCCTGAGTTCCAGAAGGTAGCTGTCATTGAGATCCGTTTTCTTGGCTGACGAGGTCTCCACCAGGATGCCGGTGGTGCGCGAGTTGCCTATGTCGAGAATCATGTCCACGTCAACGGCGTCAGACCTGTTGGTGTCCGATACCTTGACGTGGATGTCTTCTGTCGCCCTGGCAACGGCATCAAGCCATGTCATGTAGCAGGCAATGTGCTTTAAGCAGAACTGCTTTCCATAGCCGTCATCGCGCAGCTTGGCCCGTTCCTTTCCTGCCTCATAGCGTTCGGAAAGCCATTCATTGATCCAGGGTTCGTTGACGAACCAGGAATTGTCACGCACCTTCCAGGCCAGCAGGAATTCCGAAGCGGCATTTAAGTCATCCCTGGACAGGGCAAAATAGCGGCCGTCGCCTTCGTCGGGCAGTTTTTCCACTGTCGTGTCAAAGGCAAGGCACAAATGCCAGATGTCAGGATCTTCATCAGTAGGCAGGAATATGCCCCTGCACCAGTTGGAAGGCCCTTTGGCCACGCGGCTGATGCCGTCTGGCCATGGCTGGCCTGTCATGCGCAAAAAAGGCACCGGCATCCAGGAACCGGAAAAGCATTCCAGGGCCTGCAGATAGGTGAATGAATATTCCTCAGCCAGCGTCTCGACGGACACGGAAACAGACTGATCCAGCGTGTCCTGCGAGTAGCGTGCATCAATGATGCGGTCATCTTCTTCTATAAGGCAGCGCAGATAGTGCGGATAGCGTGTGCCCTGGGCTTCCTCAGACAGATCTTCACGAAAAAACCTGAGGGATCTGCGTAATTCTTCAACATTAAGGGAGAAATCGAGAAACTGGAGGCAGCCTCCGGGAATCAGGTTGATAAGGCGTTTGTATTGAGGAAATTTCATGAGGATAGTCCCGCAAAAAGACCATGGCTGGGTCTGGGAAGGAAGAAGGCACTGGCAGGTGCTCAGGTATACCGGTAGTCTGCCGGTATTTGAACAGCCTTAAACGGGCCAGGGCATTATCAGGGCGTCATAAGAGTTTATCGGAATCTTCAGCAGGAGCGGAAGATGTCTCCTTCTTATTAGCAAACAGTTCAGATGATGCAAAGTTCTTTCATAAGCTGGCGGCGATATTCCGTATCTTTGGATGCCCTTTTTGCCATGGTGAGGTGAAAGGCGTTCTTAAGAAAAAGCCTCCGTTCCTGCCAGGCAGATCCTGGCAGGGCGGAGGCAGTATTCTCAGTTTCTTTTACAGTGCGTGCCTGATGCAGTGGTTAGGCTGCATCGTTGGCGCCGCTGACATCCAGGGTGGCAATGATATTGTCATGGGCAGCCTGGTCAGCCTCAATGGCCTTGCTTTCTTCAGTCAGCTCGTTTCTGGACTTCTTGAAGGTAGAGGAACGGGCCTTGAGGTTCTGGGTGTTTTCCTTCTTGTAGGTCTTCTTTACAGCAGGAGCCTTGGTGTAGTCGTCGGCAAGGGCTTTTTCGTATTCGGCATCCTTGGCGGACATGTCGTCGTATTTCTGCTGCAGGATGAAGGAGACTTCCTGCAGGCCTGAACGGATTTCCTGGTAGCGCTCGTCGCGTTCCTTGGCTGTGATGCGTCCGCTCTTGTAGTCGGCTATGAGCTTTTTGAACTGCTCATTGTAGCACTGTCTGGCAACCTTGGCAGCGCCCATGGTGCGGCCGATGCTCTCGATGTCTTCATCCAGGGCATTGGCGTACTTCTTGAAGAACTCGGCATCACGTTTCTGCTGCTGGTTTTTGCCATAGGCATAGCCGCCGGCAGCGCCGACGACGCCGCCTGCAGCGGCACCGGCAACGGCGCCTTCCACTTTGCCGGTGGCAAGTCCGCCAATAACGGCGCCTGCCAGGGCACCGGTAACAGCGCCTGTTGCTGTAGACTTGGCAACAAGGTTCTCATCTTCGCGCAGCTGCTTGATGGGGTTGTAGCATTGCGGATAGTAGTTCACCTTTGTTTTCTGCTCGCCGTATTTGCTGGCACATCCTGGCAGCATAAGCGCAAAACACAGGAGAACAATAACAGGCAGAAATAATTTGTTTAATTTAGCCATGTTTCCAATCCTCGTAAAAGGCAGTTAGGGAAGTGAAGTTGTCCTGACCTGAACGGAGTTTTACAGTATGCCGTCAGGATACTGTTTCTTCATAACAGAATTTTTTCAGCGGGAAAAGGAAAGTTTTGTCTGCAGGACATCCCTTTCCCTGAAAATATACAGTGCCCGGCCCGGCCTGCGCCATAGCAGAAATGCTGTCAGTCCACATATGTGTGGACTGGAAGTATACTTTGTCCTTGTCTCAGGCTATCCTTTCTGTGTAGGCTTTGTCATTAATACCGGTATCTTGTACGGAACACAGGAGGTGACTATGACGTCCGAGACAGAAGCAGCTGGCAGGGACTGTGCTGCAAAAGAAGAAAAGGGCGAGGTGTCCAGGGTGAGCCGCCTTTTGCGTATTGTCCATTCCATACGCGAAAATCCGCACCAGTCCCTGGCAGATCTCACAAGCTCCCTTGGCATAGGCAGAAGCCAGTTTTACAAGGACAGGACTGACCTTATGCAGGTGGGCTTTTGTTTTGAGTACCGTGCAGCCACAGGCTTCCAGATAACGGAAGACAGGCTGACGCCCCTGATAGACTTGAGCATATCAGACAGGCTTGTGCTGATGTTTGCCCTGGAACAGCTGTCATCCACAGGGGACGGCACCCTGGCTGCCATGGCCATGGATGCCGGACGCAAGCTGGCCGGCGGGCTGCCTTCGCCTTTCAAGGAAAAGCTTCTGGAATGCTTTGACAGCCAGGTCACAGGCAACTTTGGCGCCAGGCAGGACATCTTGTCCAGGCTGAGGGATGCCCTGCTCTCAAGCGAGCGCATCCGCATCCTCTATACGCGCGCCGAAACATGGGACAAGTGCTGGCGCCTGATAGATCCCCGCCATATCTATATCCGGCAAAAGGCCCTCTACCTCTATGCCAGGACCCAGGACGAAGTGCCGCCGCAATGGAAGGTTTTCCGGCTCAGCCGCATAGAGGAGATCCAGGGAACAGGGCTCCATATTACCTGGCCCCTCAATGAGGACGATGGCTTCAGGGAACGGATGAAAAACGCCTTTGACGCCTTTATCGGCATGAATCCCAGGCCGATTACCATACGCTTTACAGGCCAGGCCTCCCATTATGTCCGTGAAAGAATGTGGCATTCTTCCCAGAAGATCGAGGAAGACGGGAAGGGCGGCCTGCTTTTTACCGTTACTGTGGCGGAACCCGAAGAGGTAGTGCGCTGGTCCAGGCAGTTTGGCGATGAAGCCAGCATTGTCAGCATGCCTGACGACGATGCAGGCTAAGCCGGGTCTCCGGATCAGGGAAAAAGTGCCCGCTTGCGCTTTAGGCTTCTGTGGCGGCACTTTCCAGCAGTATCTGCTGTATGAGGAAGCGTATGTTCTGGATGTCTGTTATTTTCCAGCTGTTGCCTTCCTGCGTGACAATGGCACGTACATAGTAGGTATTGCCGTTTTCATGATCCACGACGGCAAAGGGCACGATGTGCCTGCCGTCCGCAGCTGATACGGGCGTCTCTATCTTTGTGATTTCCTTTTTGCCCATGGAAATAAGGGAAAAGAGCGGGGCCATCATGCTTTCGCCCTTGTAGTTTTCCACCTTTTTGCCGGCAAAAGCCCCTGATCCTACGCCATAGCGTACAAACTTGCGGACCTCGGAGAGCAGAAGTTCCTGTGTGACGGGGCTTGTAAAGGCGTTCTGGTTGACAAGAAGGGCAAGCATGGGCGGCATCTGGCCTGCATATTCTGGCATTTTGCCCATGGTCTCAAGTTCCGTGAAGACATGCCTGGCAACAGAGGTTATGTCCATGTTCTTTTCAAAGGCATCTGCGTCGGCATTGTCAACGGCTGCAATGATGCCTTCTACAGCGCTTTTGGGACCGTTTTCTGCCCTGGCAGCAGCAGGACAGAAGAGGCCTGCACAAACGCAGGCAATAAGGAACAGCAGGCATATGCCTCTGAATTTGCTGCCCGTGCCATGCTTTAAGTAATCCATCTTTTCACGCAAAACGGAAGTCATTTGTCTCTCCTAACGCCATTGGATTATTAGCCACTGGATTATTAGCTATTTTTTGCCCTCTGGTCTTTACTGGTTTGCCGGCTGCTGCGGCAGGTTTGTCTGTGTCCGGCCGGCGGGCCTGTTCTGTGTTCCGGGATTAGCCTTGGGCAGATCCGCCTGCTTTACGGCATCTGTATTTTGCCGGGATACGTCAGGCAGGCCTTCCCTGGCAGCGGTTGCGCAGCGCCTGGCCAGTGCTTTCAGCATCTGTGAAGACGCCAGTGCTCCCTGCTGTGCCTCATTGTTTTCTTTCATCCTGCGGCCCACCCAGCGGGCAAGATACAGCAGGCTGTCCTCATTAAGGGACGTGCCTGACTGGGAACGCAGGGCGGCAATAAGCAGTTCCTGTGTCCTGACTTTGTTTCTTGCTGCTTCCTGCAGGGCACGCTGGGCTGCCTGGACGGTTTCCCTTGCATTGGCAAGTTCCTGCTGTCCTGCGCCTGTGTCGCGGGCACGTTCCAGGTCAAACCTGGCATCAAGCAGCTGCCTGTTGCTGAGCACGCAGGCCTGATCGGCCTGATCAAGTTCTGAGAGGCGGCGTCCCAGATCAGGCATGCCGGCCACTGCCTCAAGGCCTGAGGCCAGGATAAGGCAGCGGGATCCTAGCGCCTGAAAGAGGGCGGACTGTTCCTGGGCCCCGAGCTTCTTTTCGCTGGCAGCATCGGCAACTGCCTGCAGGAAGGTGTCAGAGTAGATGGCGTAGAGCCCCTGTATCATGGAAGGCGTGAAGCAGTAGCGCAAAAGGGCTTCCCTGCTGCCTGAATCGGCTTTTGCTTCCAGGCCTACAGGCGTCTTGGCATAGCGCTGGTTCAGGCTCTGGACCGAGATGGAAACAGAGCCTTTGCCGTCAGAAAGAGGTCTGTAGCGGCTGACAATATAGGAGGCCAGATCCTGTATAAAGAGGGGATGCACGCGCGTGTCTTCCTTGGGAAGGGCTTTGGCTGCTGTCCCGTCTCCCCTGTCAATCTGCTGATAGACAACATCTCCTTCACCAGCCTTGTCCTGCCCAGCGGCTTCGTCTTCTGCGGCTTTGGGCTGGATTGCATCCTGTACTGCCGGAGCCTGCGGCTTCGCAGGCAGCGTGATGACGCCATGGTCCCCTGACTCGTTGACAGGCGGCAGTGGCGGCTTTGTCTCAAGGCAGGGCATTATGTAATTGCGCAGAAAGTCTAACGGAGTGCCGTTAATGAGGCTGCCCAGCCCGTTTTTAATCAGCATCTTGTCATTGCTGTCCAGGAAATGCCAGCTGACAGCGCCGCCTGCTCCTGCAAGCAGGATGAGGAAGATAAGCCAGAGGCAGCAGCCACAGCAGCCGGATCTGCGCTTTTGATCAAAAACAAGAGGCTGCTCATAGGCCAGGGGCTGGGAACTGCTGTCTTGTACCTCTTTGCCAAGAGAGATTTTGCCGGCTTCCACTGCTTCTGATCCTCCATATGTTCCTGCATATATTCCTGTCGTGCAATGCATGGTTTGTAGCGCAGAACTGCCCCAAAAGACAACTACTTGCGTACAAATCCGGCTTCCCATCTGTTTTCAGAGCCTTCGACGTCGTCCCATTCCCGTCCGTAGCACTGGGTAGAGTTTTCTGAGCCCTCGCACGTTACCTTCTGGGGAACATAACTTCTCCCGTCACCGCACAATGCATCCCGGGCATCAATATTTAATTTGCTGCCCGAGAAGCTGGCTTTTAGCGGTCCTTTGCAGATCTGGCCGTCATCCTCTGTAACATTGCGGTATCCTTCCCCGTCGCCTGAAAAGCAGTATTCTGCCGTTATAGGCCTTCCGGTAAGGGAATTTTTCAGCCCCGTCACAGAACGCCAGCATCCTTCCAGGAAGGACAGATCCTTCTTCCTGGCTGCTTCTTCGGGAATCTGCATGGCTTCTCCCTTTTGCTCTGTTTCAGGGGCAGCAGGGGGAGTGCCAAAATCAGGCATTTCGCTGTCAGCAAGAGGCTGGCTTTCTTGCTTTTGAGGAACAGGATCTTCCCGTACCGGGTCTTCCTGAGGCGTTACCGGAGCTTCGGCAGCAGGCTTAGGCTCTTCCCTGGGCAGGCACAGGGCCTGATGCTCCCTGACCATATTGTTCAGGCTGTCTGCTTTTTCTGCCAGAACCCTGCTTCTCGCATGTTCATTGTCAATCCTTTGTTCCAGGGAATCGCCTGCTGCAGGGGCATTGCCAGATGGCACTGCCTGGTGAAAGCAGGAAGCAGGCAGCGGTGACGGCACAAGGCCTGCTATGGCCAGAATAAGCCAGAGCAGGAGGAGGGCCAGGAGAAGAGGAAGAAGAAAAGGAAGACAGCCAGCATTTGTCGTGGAGGTAGCAGGAGGCACAGGAGGCGGTGTTGCAGCTGTCTTGGCCGCCTGAGGTATGTTTTGTACGGGCACTGGTCCTGGAATTGCGGAAGCTTCAGGAGCAGGCTGTGCCTGCGGCACTGGTTCTGGCTCAGGTTCAGGTTTGGGCTCAGGCCGGACTGGCTCCGGTCTCGCTTTTTCTCCCAGGCGTATGATATTTTCAGGGTGGGCAACCAGGCTTGGGTCAAAGCCCCAGTTGATAAGGACGGGCGTGCCTCCTGCGCTGTAGATGTCCTGCTCACCAGGGTGCATAGTGGCAAGCGACAGAAAGGACGCCGCTATGTCATGCCTTTTTGCCCCGTTTTTTGCCAATGCCCTGAGGGCATCCAGACACTGCTGCGTTTTGGCAAGAAGAACCTGCTGTTCTGCCCCAGAGAGATCAGCAAGCGGCACAGGCCTTTCTTTTGCGGACGTGTACCAGTCTATCTTGCCTGTCGCAGCATCATGCATGGGCTCTGCCAGAAAGACCAGGGCATCGGGCATGCCGTGTTGCGCCAGAAAAGCCTGATTGGCCGCAAGAAAGGCTTGCAGCTGATCATGGCAGTCTGTTGCCGGCAGGCCTTCAAAGGCAAGGGGGCGCATGTCATTGCGCTGGCTGGTTGCAAAATGCGTATTCATACTCTGTCCGGAGATGAGCTGGAAGTAAATGGAAATGGAGGCGGGAATGCTTCAGATGACAAAAGGCAGCATGGCTGCAGGGTCATAAAAAAGACGTGGCTGAACAGGTACAAGGAGATTTACTTGCGTATAAAGGTGGCGTTCCAGGTATC
>CAVLCT010000037.1:0-19829 GCA_963661665.1 Bulleidia sp.
GCAGGCCGGCGCTCTCTTGAATATAGCCCTTGCAACGTGTATTCTTCCACGCATGAATATGAACAACTCTCTGCAGCAAAGACTTCCCTGGCAGGACTACTTCATGCACATTGCCTACCTTGTGAGGTCAAGATCGACATGCCTGAGAAGGATGGTGGGATGCGTGCTTGTCAAAAACAAACGCATCCTGGCCACAGGCTATAACGGCGCTCCTGCCAATGTGCCCCACTGCCTTGAGACAGGCTGCCTGCGCGAAAAGCTGGGCGTGCCCTCGGGCGAGCGGCATGAGCTCTGCAGGGCACTGCATGCAGAGCAAAATGTCATCATACAGGCCGCAGTCAGCGGCGTCTCTATTGCCGGGGCTGAAATTTACTGCACCACACACCCCTGTATTCTTTGTTCAAAGATGCTTATCAACTGTGGTGTGACAACGATTTATTACTGTGAAAGCTATCCGGACAAGATGTCCCAGGAAATGCTGGACCAGGCAGGCGTCAGGCTTGTCAAGATGGACATTCCCAAGCCTCTGGCCATCCTGCCGGACCAGGCACAATAAATACGGCATTCTTAAAGCTTGTTTTTAGCCATTTTTCATCTGCCGCACCAAAGCTCCTGCCCACAGAGGTTTGCCCATGAGCACTAAGCGTTTTGAAGGCCCCATGAGAGAGGCCATACTTGAAGCCGGCAAGGGCCGTTTTGACACCACGCCCAATCCCACAGTGGGTGCTGTCCTCCTGCACGACGGCTGCGTGGTAGCCAGAGGCCATCATGCCAGGGCCGGCGGCCCCCATGCCGAGATAGCCTGCCTTGAGGATGCCCGCAGCAAATGCCTCTCCACCAGGGGCATGACCATGGTGGTAACGCTTGAGCCCTGCAACCATCAGGGCAGGACAGGCCCCTGCTCAGAAGCGCTCATCAAGGCCGGCATCACCCGTGTCGTCATCGGAGCCTCTGATCCGAATCCCAAAGCCACGGGCGGAGCAGAACGGCTGCGCCAGGCAGGGGTCGATGTCATTGAGGGCGTCCTTGAGCCTGAATGCCGCCTGCTTGCTGCCGACTACCTCACCTGGCTTGAGCAGAAAAGGCCCTTTGTGATGCTCAAGCTGGCCTCCACCCTGGACGGGCGCATAGCCACGCGCACCGGCATGTCGCGCTGGATCACAGGCGACAAAATACGCAGCGAGGTGCACTGCATGCGCAGCGGCATCGGCCGTGCTGGCGGAGCCATCATGGTAGGCGGCTCAACCTTCCGTAGCGACGATCCGGAACTTACGGCCAGAGGCGTGTATGCCGGCGGCCGCCAGCCCAAGGCCTTTGTCTTCACCCAGACCCTGCCTGAGCCGGACGAGGACTGCCATCTTCTGCAAAGGCGTCCCGATGCCACAACCTTCCTTGTGCCCCAGAAGACAGCCAAAAGCGACAGGGCAAAAAAACTGCAGGACAGAGGATGCACCATACTCACCAGCAGCTGTGCCGAAGAGGCTCCTGCCGAAGAGCATCTCCGCTCTATCTTAAGCTCTCTCAATCCTGAAAAAATTCCCTACATCCTCTGCGAGGGCGGCGGCAGGCTCGGGCTTCTGCTTATGGAAGCCGGCCTGTGCGATCTTTTCTACCTGCACATGGCGACAAGCATCCTTGGCGACAACCAGGGAAAGGCACTTTTTGACGGACGCAGGCCCGAAAAGCTGGACGAAATGCTGAAACTGCGCCACATAGGCACGCGGAGCGTCGGCCATGATCTCGCCATGACATGGGTGCCTGAAAATGCCTGGTATGCCCCGCAACTTGGCGAACTTTCCGGATCCTGCGCAGACTTTCTGTGGGCCCCCTGCGACTCAAGGCAGAACTAGCCCATGTTTACAGGACTTATACAGGCAACGGGCCGCATTGCAGCCAGTGTTGCGCACGGCAGTGAAAGGCATTTCACCATCATGCCGGATTTTTCTCTGGAAGATGTGACTGACGGAGAGTCTATAGCCGTCAACGGGACCTGCCTTTCCGTGGAAAAGCACGGCAAAGACTTTTTCACGGCCTATGCCTCAGGCGAAACCATACACAGGACAACGCTGGGAAGCCTTGAGCAGGGCACGATAGTCAACTTAGAGCGGGCCATGCGTGTCGGCGACCGCCTGGGCGGACACATTGTGGCAGGACATGTAGACTGCCTGGCAAAGGTGGAAAGCGTTGACAAGGCAGGCCTTTCCCTTGCCTGCCGTTTTTCCTTTCCCAAAGATTTTGCCGGCGAGGTTATTCCCAAGGGATCCGTTGCCCTGGACGGCATAAGCCTCACCATCAATACATGCGGGGACGACTGGCTCTCGGTAAACATCATCCCCGACACGCAGATGCGTACAAGCATGCGCTACTGGAAGCCGGGCGCCCTGGTGAACATGGAGACCGACGTCCTTGGCAAATACGTGCGCCGCTGCCTGACACTTGGCACGGCCCCCCTGTCTTTCCCTGCCGCAGAGGAAAGCAGCACCAAACCGACCATTACCAGGGAATTTCTTCTTGAGAGGGGCTTCCTGTAGGAGTTTATCATGTACAAGACCATAGAAGGGCAGATGAATGCCCAGAACCTCAATATTGCCATTGTGGCAGCCCGTTTCAACGACTTTGTCGTAGACAGGCTTGTGGGCGGCGCCGTTGACTACCTCACAAGGCACGGACTTGATAAGGACAATATCACACTGGTCCGCGTGCCAGGCGCCTTTGAGCTGCCCCTCGTCTGCAAGAAACTGGCCGAGGCAAACAAATACGACGGCATCATCGCCTTAGGCGCCGTCATCCGCGGCGGTACGCCCCACTTTGACTATGTCTGCTCCGAAGCAGCCAAGGGCCTTGCCATGATAAGCCTGGAAAAGAACGTTCCCTTAGGCTTTGGCCTGCTCACCTGCGACAGCCTGGAACAGGCCATCGACAGGGCCGGCGCCAAGTCCGGCAACAAGGGCGTCGAAGCGGCAGCCGCCATGCTTGAAACTATCCGTGTCCTGGAGCAGATCTAATTATGGGCAACTCTCGACACGCACAAAGACAGCTTGCCTTCCAGACCCTGTACAGCATGTACTTTACCCCCGTTGCAACACTGGACGAACTCAAAAAGCTCTTTGAGTCCACGCCGGATGTAGCAGAAAAAGAGCACGGACAGCCTGCTGCCCAGACAGGCAGTGCGCCGGAAAAAGATGCAGCATCAGGGCCGGCAGCCGGGACTTTAGACAATACAAGGGACGACACAGCCAGCACTACCCAGCCGGAACATGTCCGCAAGGCTCAGGATCTGGCATGGCGCATCGTGCGTGGCGTATGGGAAAACCAGTCCCGCATTGACGCACTCATCACGGAAGTAGCCAACCGCAGCATGAGCCGCATAGGCCGCATCGAGCAGGTCATCCTGCGCATGGCAAGCTTTGAGATGATGACGACCAGGCCCGGCGAGATCAAAATTCCCCTGTCCGAGGCCGTCATCCTCTCCGAGGAATTCGGCGATGCCAGATCAAGGCAGTTCATCAACGGCCTGCTCAACGGCATTTCCCGCACGGTGATCGAAAACAGCCTGACACTGAAAGCCTGAGCTGCGGCCTGACAGAATTATTTCACCAGCACGACAGATTTTGGAGTCCATTACGCCATGGAGCGCTACAATCCCAAGGAAATTGAAAAAAAATGGCAGGAACGCTGGGAGCAGTCCCATACCTTTGCCTGCCAGCACGATGCCGGCAAAAAGAAGTACTATGTCCTGGAAATGTTCCCCTACCCTTCCGGGAACCTGCACATGGGACATGTCCGCAACTACTCCATAGGCGATGTGCTCGCCAGGGCAAAACGCATGCAGGGCTTCAACGTGCTGCATCCCATCGGCTGGGACGCCTTCGGCCTGCCCGCTGAAAACGCCGCCATCAAGCACAATACGCATCCAGGCGAATGGACCTACTCCAACATTTCCCATATGCGCGGCCAGATGAAGCGCCTTGGCTATTCCTATGACTGGGCCAGGGAGATTGCCACCTGCAGGCCGGAATACTACCGCTGGGAGCAGCTCTTCTTCCTCAAATTCCTTGAAAAGGGCCTGTTGTACCGCAAGGAAGCACCCCAGAACTGGTGCCCGTCCTGCCATACTGTCCTGGCCAACGAACAGGTAGAGGACGGCAAATGCTGGCGCTGCTCCTCTGTCGTCGAACAGAAGGATCTGACCCAGTGGTTTTTGCGCATCACGGCCTATGCCGACGAGCTGCTTGCTGACTTGGAAGAGCTCAAGGGACACTGGCCTGACCGCGTCCTTGCCATGCAGCACAACTGGATTGGCAGGTCCGAAGGTGCCGAGATTGTTTTCAAGCTGGAAAAGCCCGTGGCAGGCAAGGACAGCATCTCAGTCTTCACCACAAGGCCTGATACGGTGTTTGGCGTAAGCTTTGTCACCATGGCGCCCGAGCATCCCCTGGTGCCTGAGCTCATCAAGGGCATGCCCAATGAGGATGAAATCAACGCCTTCATCAGCCAGGTGCGCAACATGGACCGCATTGAGCGCCAGTCCGAAAACCTGGAAAAACTGGGCATGAATACAGGCGCCTTTGTCATCCATCCCTTCACTGGCAAAAAGGTTCCCATCTGGCTTGGCAACTTTGTCATTGCCAGCTACGGCACAGGATGCGTCATGGGCGTGCCTGCCCACGATCAGCGCGATTTCGACTTTGCCCGCAAATACAATCTGCCTGTCAGCCAGGTCATAAGCAAAGACGGCCAGGCAGAGGATACTGCTTCCTGGCAGGAAGCCATGACAGAGCCGGGGATCATGGTCAATTCAGGCGATTTCAGCGGCTCTCCCAGCATTGAGGGCAAAAAGAAGATTACCGATGCCCTTGAGGCCATGGGCATGGGGCATGCCACCACGACATACCGCCTGCGTGACTGGAATATATCCAGACAGCGCTACTGGGGCGCCCCTATCCCGGTTGTCTACTGCGACAAGTGCGGCGTTGTGCCTGAAAAAGAGGAAAACCTGCCCATCCTGCTGCCCATGGATGTCAAGACAGAGCCGGACGGCAAGTCCCCCCTGCCCAATACGGATTCCTTCGTTAAGTGCACCTGCCCCAAGTGCGGCGGCCCAGCCAGAAGGGAGACAGACACCATGGACACCTTCGTGGAGTCCAGCTGGTATTTTGCACGCTACTGCTCGGCACGCGATACCAAGGAAGCCTTTGACAAGGAGGCCCTCTCCTACTGGATGCCTGTGGACCAGTACATAGGCGGTGTGGAGCACGCCATTCTGCATCTTCTGTATGCCCGCTTCTTCAC
Organism: Bulleidia sp.; assembly: GCA_963661665.1. GTDB lineage: Bacteria > Desulfobacterota > Desulfovibrionia > Desulfovibrionales > Desulfovibrionaceae > Desulfovibrio. The sequence goes on from CAVLCT010000037.1 coordinate 5,293, forward strand.
CAAGGCTTTGCGTGACTTCGGCTTTACAGTGCCTGGGCTGAACGAGCCCTTCAAAAGCCTGCTCACCCAGGGCATGGTCCTTCTTGACGGCAGCAAGATGAGCAAGTCCAAGGGCAATATTGTCGATCCCGAAAAGATGATCGCCAAATACGGTGCCGACACAGTGCGCCTCTTCTGCCTTTTTGCCGCACCGCCGGAGCGTGACTTTGACTGGACTGACAGCGGCATCGAGGGATCCAACCGTTTCCTGCTGCGTATCTGGCGCCTCTTTGAGGACAGCCAGAACCTGCTCATGGCTGTCCCTGCCGGATCATCGACAGCCGAGGATGCCGTCACCAAGGACGCAAAGGAACTGCGCTGCAAGGAGCACACCACCATCAAGAAGACAGGCGAGGACATGGGGCAGCGCTGCCAGTTCAACACGGCCATTTCAGCCATCATGGAACTGGTCAACACCATGTACCTCTACCGCGGCAAAATGGGAGACAGCAAGGAAGAGCGCCGTATTTTCTCATCGGCCATGGCCACGGTCCTGACCGTCTTAAGCCCCATAGCCCCGCATATGTGCGAGGAGCTGTGGAGCATTATGGGACAAAAGGGCTTTGTCTCCACGCAGCCCTGGCCTGCCTGTGATGAAAAGGCGCTTGTGCGTGACACGCAGACAATTGCCCTGCAGGTAAACGGCAAGCTCAGGGGAACCATGGAAATGCCTACCGGCGCTGACAAGGCTGAGCTTGAGGCCCAGGCAAAAGAGCATCCTGCTGTGCAGAAGTTTACAGCCGGCCTTACAGTGCAGCGCATCATTGTGGTGCCTGGCAAGCTGGTAAACGTGGTTGCCCGCTAGGTATGCCGTCCCCAAACCAAAATACAAAAGCTGTGCGTCCGGGCTATCTTTTTCTGATATGCCCGGACACACAGCTCATGCTTGATAAGATACACGAGGAAGTCCATACATTTGAGGCTTCCTCGTCTTTTCCCATAAACCGTGCCTTCTTCTGGGGCTTTGAAGAGTGCGACAGCTCTTTTAATGACGCCCTGACTACAAGGGACCTCTTCGGAACGGCTACCCTTGTGGTAGTGCGCCAGGCAAATTTGTGGCCTGCCGCTACATGGAACATGACAGACAGGCTGCTTGCCAGGCAATGGGGTGACAACTTCCCCATTTTCTGCATTGAAAGCGAATGGAAAAAAGGCAAGCCCCAGGTACCGGCCGTCATCTCAAAAAAGCAGTGCTACAAGTTTGCCGAAAAAAAAGGCTGGATCTGGCAGTCACCAGGCATTACGGACAAAGACATTTCTGCCTATATCGTAAGGAAGGCAAAAGAGAAAAACATCACCCTTACTCCGGCGACTGTAAAAAAGCTTCATGAAGACCTGCCAAGACAGGCCGGCATCATCATGCAGGAACTAGACAAGCTGGCCCTGCTCTCTTCGGGAACAGGCCCGGTTCAGCCTGAACTGCTTGGCACGGCAAAATGGTCGGCTGAGGCGGACATCTTTCCCTGTGTAACAGCCATTTTCAACGGCAATGCCCAAACAGCCTGGAAGGAACTCTCAAAAATAGCCGACTGGGACAGCACTGCCATGGGCTTTCTCGGGCTTGTCACCTGGTTTATACGGACACTCTGGCAGCTTCTGGCAGGAGAGCCAGCCGGGTATACTTCCCTTAACAGAAATATGGCCGCACGTATCGGCTATGCCAGGCTTGCACAGGCCATGTCACTGGTAGTCGATGCAGAAGAGGGCATCAAGACAGGCACACTTCCGCGCCAGGCCATTGAATTTCTCACCACGCGCCTTCTTGCCCTCTGCAGCAGCTGACAGGAAAAATCCCTGCATCAGAGAGCTGTATGCCAAGCTGCACTTTGGAGAATCACCATGTACATTACAGTCACCCACAGCGGCAAAGACAAAAAAAATGCCTACGTCAGGCTGATGGAGGCTTATCGGAATGAGGATGGCAAGAAAAGAGCGCGCGTCATCAAAAACTTCGGACGCCTGGACGCACTGCTGGCTGAAGATCCCCTGGCCCTGGATAAGCTCAAAAAGAAGTACAATGATGAAAGAAACGCAAAAAAGCAGGCCATTGCAGAAGAAAGATTAGAGAGCGCGAGAAGGGTAATTGAGATGTCTGACGAACCGGAACCAGGCAGTTTCCTGCTCAATTATAACCCGATCCTGCATTACGGACACTATGCAGTCAGAAGCATCTGGGACAGGGATCTGGGGCTTGGCCAGGCACTGGATGGTCTGCAACAAGCAGCTCCTTCTGATGCCGGATACAATCTCAGCGCCAGTATCAGTGACGCTGTCTTTTTCATGACATCTGTTACGGTGATGGATCCGGATTCGTCCCTGGGCTGTTGCGGCTACACAGAATATACAGGCATCGACTTTGTGGGCAATCCACGAAAGGATACTTCTCTTGAGGACATGTACGCTACACTGTGCTTTCTTAAAGACAGCAAGGACAGCATCCTTGGCTGGTGCAAAAAAAAGCTGGATGAAAAGTTCGGCAGGGATCGTTCATCCTGTCTGGTACTTTTTACTGTCCCGGGCGCAGGACTGCCGCAACACACATCCATTGCCCTGCTCATTGATGAAAACGGCTTCCCGGCAGATTATGCGCTGTTCTCGGGCACAGCACGGACAATCAGTTCGCTTAGGGATGCCATTGAAAAGCTGAAAGCAAGGAACAGGATACAGCCTGCTGCCGTTATAGCTGACAGCAGGCTGAAGAACACAGCATGGTGCCTTACAACGCTACAAGATCTGGATCCTGGTTTTCACATGGTACTGTCCGGGAAAGGAAGCGATGCTGATAATGATGAGCTCAGCACGGCACAGAAGGCCTTTCTCAGACAAAATCTGCCTCTGCTGAAAAAATCCCTTGAACGGCATTGGTCTCTCCCTGATTCAGGCCATATTCAGGGACACATACTGGTCTGTATCCTGGCTCAGCTTCTGCTGCAGCTTCTCAGCTGCCGCCTTGAGCAGCAGGGCACAAAGCTTAAACTGCAGGAAATATGCACCAATTTATTCGGCGCAAATGTCACCGCTTTACCTGTTTCACCTGCAGAAGCAGTTTTCCTGCTTTCTCCCGGACAATCAGAGGGCAGAGGCAGGACTCATTTTATCTACAGCACGCATATGCCGGACATTATGAGAGCCTGCGATCTGACGCCGCTGGTGCGCACAACCAGGCTGCCTGAACTGGCAGACGCACTGGGTACAAGCTTTGCGTCCCCTGCCGATGCCTGTCCGCTGCTCAGTGCGGAGTTCTTTGCCTAAGCTGCGGCAAGGGACACGCCGGCATTTCCCTGCATTCTGGCTGCAGCTACCGTAGCACAAAGTTAATGGCAAAGCAGGCCGCGATAACCCACATGGTAAGGCCCACTTCCCGTCCCCGCCCGCATACTGTTTTTAAGAGGGCGTAACTGATAAAGCCTACGCCAAAGCCCGTGGCAATGCTGTAAGTAAGAGGCATGGCCATAATGGTCAGAAAGGCCGGAAGGCCTTCGGACAGGTCTTTGAAATTGATATCAGAGAGTTCCTGCATCATCAGGCACCCCACCAAAATAAGGGCAGGGGCTGTGGCATAGGTCTGGATAACGCTGATCAGCGGAGCAAAAAAGAGGCTCAGCAAAAACAGTACGGCTACAGTGACAGCAGTGAGCCCCGTGCGGCCGCCCTCGGCTATGCCTGTGGCACTTTCCATATACATGGTCGTCCCGGACGTGCCTAAAAAGCCGCACAGGGTGATGGAGCAGGAATCAGCCAGCAGCACGGCATGCAGTTTGGGAATATTGTTGTTTTCATCAATAAAGCCGGCCTTCTTTGCCAGTCCTATGATGCTGCTGAGCGAATCAAACAAGTCCACCATGGTCATGGTAAAGAGCACGGATATAAGCCCGTAGGCAATGGCGCCCCTGATATCAAGCTGCATAAAAATGGGGGCAATGGACGGAACCGAGAAGCTCACAACCTCGTCCAGGCCATGGGGCACTGGGCCAGTGCCTGCAATCATGCCAAGTACTGTTGTGACAAGAATGCCTATCAGTATGGCACCACGCACCTTGCAGGCCATGAGCACGCCCATAAGGACAAAGCCGATGCAGCTTAAGATCGTCTCAGGCCTGGTCATGTCACCCAGAGAAAGCAGGGTGGCCTCGTTGTTGACGACAATGCCTGCGCCCTCAAGACCGATAAAGGCAATAAAGAAGCCTATGCCGGCCACGGTTGCCAGCTTGAGATTAAGCGGAACAGCCCTGACTATGAGTTCGCGGACATGGGTGACTGTGAGGATGAAAAAAGCAAAGCCGGAAACGACGACGCATCCTAATGCCGTCTGCCAGCTCATTCCCATGCCAAGGACAACTGTATAGACAAAGAAAGCATTAATGCCCATGCCAGGCGCCATGGCGATGGGCAGATTGACGCCAAGCCCCATAAACAAAGTGCCTGCAACAGCCGCAAGGATGGTAGCCACAAAGGCTGCATCCGCTGGCATGCCGGCCTCGGCCAGAATGCCCGGATTGACAAATATGATAAAGGACATGGCCATAAAGGTCGTAAAACCGGCCAGTATTTCCATGCGGACAGTAGAGTTGTGTTCCCTGATTTTAAAAAGCCTTTCGAGGATACCTGCGCTCACAGTATGTTCCTTGTGTCTTAAAAAATTGACTAAAATGCGTTCGTTGCAATGCCGGGCAAAAAATGGCACCTGTCCGGCCGCTGGCAAAAGACAAAAAAAACGGGAACATCACTGTGGCGTAACGCTCCCGCTTAAAATTTCCTGCTTTCTGCTCCCCAATCATGCCCTCCATCGGGGAGCATGACGGGAGCAGGCCTTTCAGCTAGCGCAGGACAAAGTTAATGGCAAAGCAGATGGCAATAATCCACATGGTAATGCCCACTTCCCTGCCGCGGCCGCACAATGTCTTAATCAGCACATAGCTTGTAAAGCCGACACCAAAGCCCGTTGCAATGCTGTAGGTCAGGGGCATTGAGATGATGGTCAGAAAGCAGGGAAGACCCTCGGACAAATCCTTGAAATTGATTTCGCCCACTTCCTGAATCATGAGGGCGCCTACCAGGATAAGGGCAGGAGCCGTGGCAAAGCCCTGAATCACGCTGACCAGGGGAGCAAACATAAGGCTTACCAGGAAAAGCACGGCAACAGTAACGGCGGTAAGGCCGGTACGGCCGCCTTCGGCAATACCGGTGGCGCTCTCGACATACACGGTAGCAGCCGGCGTGCCCAAAATGCCGGACAGCGTGGTGGAGCAGGAGTCAGCCACCAGAGCCTTGTTCAGATTCTTGATTTTGTTGTTGCTGTCTACAAAGCCGGCCTTGCGCGACAGACCTATGATGCTGCCCATAGCATCAAAGAGATCGACCATTGTCATGGTAAACAGCACAGAAATCAGGCCGTAGGCAAAGGCTGCCTTAATATCCAGGTGCATGAAAATAGGCTCAATGCTGGGGATATCCAGGCTGACAACGCCTGTCACGCCGGAAGGAACAGGCCCTACTCCCACAATCATGCCCAGGATGGTCGTGGCAATGATGCCGATAAGGATTGCACCCTGCACTTTCAGCACCATAAGGGTGCCCATAATGAGCAGGCCTGCGCAGGACAGCATGGTCTCTGTCTTGGTCATGTCACCAAGGGCCACCAGCGTTGCAGGGTTGTCTACCACTATGCCGGCATTCTTGAATCCGATAAAGGCAATAAACATGCCTATGCCGACGCCGATAGCCAGTTTAAGATTCTGGGGTACTGCCTCGATAATGCGCTCGCGCAGGTGCGTAACGGTCAGAACCATAAAGGTAATGCCGGATATAAAAACGCAACCCAGGGCCGTCTGCCAGCTCATTCCCATGCCAAGGACGACGGTATAGACAAAAAAGGCATTGATACCCATGCCAGGAGCCAGGGCAATGGGCATATTGACGCCAAGCCCCATAAACAGGGTGCCGAATACGGCAGCCAGGATAGTGGCCACAAAGGCGGCATCCTTGGGCATGCCTGTCTCGGACAGCATGCTGGGATTGACAAAAATGATGTAGGACATGGCCATAAAGGTGGTCAGTCCTGCCAGGATCTCTACACGCACTGACGAATTCAGCTCGGAGATCTTGAAAAATCTATCAAGAAAGCTGTTCATCCTGATGTTCCCCCCGGTCCGCAGCCTTGCAGGCTGCAAAGGATAACAGATACGTTCTCTCTTTTGCTTGAAAGAAAGAAATAAGAAAGGGTCATGTTCCGCTGCGGGGACATGACCCTGAAAAAACTTTTTTCTAGTGCCTGAGCGGTGTTTTGCAGATGTCCAGCAGGCCTTCGGGAGGATCCAGAATAATGGGATCCCCCAGCGAGACAATGAATTCCTTCTGTGCAGGAAACAATGTCTCGTATTCATCGGTGCGCAAGGCCCATACCATCTGCCCTGCCGGCATTTCTATATGATGCAAAATGCCTGCCGGGGTGCCGTCCGCAAGGACAACATCCCGCCCCAGAAGGTCTTCCACGTAGGCTTCGCCTTCCGGAAGCGGAGGCAGGGCTGAACGCTCTATCCACAAAGTGGCACCGCGCAGTCCCTCCGCGTCATCACGGGATGCTATGCCGTCAAAAAAGACCAGCAGGCCTCCCTTGTGGGAACGCCAGCGCAAAGCCTTTATCTTGCATGCTGTCCTGCCTGGAATCTCCGCATACAACGCTTTATCAAGAAAGGAAGGATCGTCTGCATACCATTCTACACAGACTTCCCCCCTGACGCCGTGCGGACGTGTTATTGCGCCCACACAGATCAGTTTTTCAGACATTGTCAGGAAATCTCCAGGGACATGTGCATTCCTCTCTTGAGAGAGGCCGCATGCACCCATGAACGCAGGGCACGCACAGTACGACCCTGGCGGCCGATAAGCTTGCCGCGTTCTTCTGCAGGCACTGACACAGTATACACAATACCGGAATCGGTCTCAGATGCTGTCACGCTTACCTTGTCCGGCTGCTCCACAAGGCTTCGGGCTATGCCGGCCAAAACGTCCTGCAGTTCTTCGGGCATACTAAACTGCTTACTTGCCGAGGTGGGTACGCAGCAGAGAGCGGACTGTGTCGGTCGGCTGGGCGCCGCGGGCAAGCCACTGGTTAATCTTTTCTGCGTCGAGCTGCACCTGGGCAGGATTGGTCATAGGATTGTAGAATCCAAGGAATTCCAGGGGACGGCCGTCACGGGCAGTGCAGTCATTGGCGGCAACAACGCGGTAGAAGGGATGCTTCTTGCTTCCGAGACGGGTCAGTTTGATTTTGACAGACATGTGTTTCTCCCTCTGTTAGCCAGAGATTAAATGCGAAAATAGCTTGCCTATCCCTTAAGGCCGTAAGGCCGGGGATTTCCCGGGGCAGCGGGCACAGCGTATCAGGTACGGCCGGCATGCTCTCCCGGGCACAAAGTTCCGTGTCTTCCACGGCTGTATATATTTGGCTTTGCCGAATTGGAAGCATTAGTACATATGAAGGAGGATTACAAGCAAGGACTAACGCAGTTCGGCATATATGCCTTCTATCCTGACACGCGGCACAAAAAGGGGAGTACAATCTTTTTATGACAGGCGCATCCGGCTAGGTGCTTTATGAATGAACCTTCTCCGGCATAAAGCAGGAGGCTTCCCGGCCGGCAAGCTTTTGCAGGCTGTGCTTTTCCGGGCTATCCCCGCGGTTCCAGCGGTTCTTTAAGAAAACAAGGGACCTTTGCCCAAAGACTACTTGCGTCTTGCGGCACGACGCTCCTTGCGTTTCTTCTTCTTGGCAGCCGCCTGTTTGGCGTCACGGGCGGCACTTGATGTTCCGGCCCCGGACATTCCTTCCGGCGGCATGCCTCCGGGCATTCCGGGCATTCCCATACCGGGCATCCCCATGCCAGGCATGCCCATGCCCGGCATCCCCATTCCCTGGGGCATGGCAGGCATCTTGCCGCCATTCATTCCGGACAGGCCGCGCATGGCCTTGGAAAGCTTACCCTTCCCGCCGCCGAGCATCCCCTTCATCATCTGGCGCATCTGGTCAAACTGGCGCACCAGAAGATTTACCTGCTGCACAGTCACGCCGGCACCCTTTGCGATACGGGCACGGCGGCTGCCGTTGAGCAAATCGGGATTGTGGCGCTCGTCAGGCGTCATGGAATTGATAATTGCCTCTACGCGGGACAGTTCCTTTTCAGGCATGTCCCCGCTCTGGGACAGCATGTCGCTGAGGCCGCCCAGGCCGGGAATCAGCTTCAGGATGCTCTGCATGCTGCCAAGCTTCTTCATCCGGCGCATCTGTGTGCGGAAGTCTTCCAGGTCGAAGGTAGCCTTCTGCATCTTTTTGGCAAGTTCAGCGGCTTCTTCTTCCTTGATGGTATCCTTCGCCTTCTCGACAAGGGTGAGCACGTCGCCCATGCCGAGGATGCGCCCGGCAATACGGTCAGGATGAAAAATTTCTATTTCAGAAAGCTTTTCGCCCATGCCGACAAACTTGACAGGAGCACCGGTCACTGTCTTGATGGACAGGGCGGCACCGCCTCGGGCATCGCCATCCATCTTTGTCAGCACAACGCCTGTTATCCCGAGCTGTTCCTGGAAGGACTCGGCAACAGTCACCGCATCCTGGCCTGTCATGGCATCGGCCACGAAAAGGATTTCCTGCGGACTGACCAGGGCCTTCAGCTCCTGAAGCTCGTGCATCAGGGCTTCGTCCACGTGCAGGCGGCCTGCTGTATCAAGAATCACAACAGAAGCCTGCTCTGCCTTTGCCTGCTCCATGGCCTTGCGGGCAATGTCCACCGGGTTCATATCCGTTGTAGACGGATAGTAGGGCATTGCCAGTTCCTTGGCCAGCACTACCAGCTGGTCAATGGCTGCGGGCCGGTAGACGTCGCAGGGGACAAGGTAGGGACGCATTTTCTGCTTGCGCAGATAGTTGGCTATCTTTGCCGCAGAAGTTGTCTTGCCTGAACCTTGCAGGCCGACCATCATAATGACTGCCGGAGTCTGCCCCTGCAGGGAAAGAGCCGTAGTATCTCCGCCAAGGAGGCGTATCAGCTCCTCATTGACGATGCTCACGACCTGCTGCGCAGGCGATACGCCCCTGGTCACTTCCTGGCCCAGGCATTTGGCACGCACCGTTTCCGTGAAGCCGGACACAACCTTATAATTGACGTCTGCTTCCAGCAGGGCGAGACGAACTTCTCTCAAGCCTGCCTTGACATTTTCTTCATTAAGGGTGGTAGCCCCGCGAAAAGAATGAAAGACTTTTGTCAGGCGATCGGAAAGGCTGTCAAACATGGTTCTCCTCAACACAGGCTGCGGAAGATCAGGCTTCTGCCTGGCTGGCAGGCACAGGGACAACAAAGAGAGACATGCCCTGTTAAGGCATGTCAATGGGAAAAAGTTTCATAGATATAAAACTTTTTGAAGTCAAGCTTTTGAAAGGCAGCAAACAGGTCCTGCGCACGCCGTGCCGCCCCGGTATTATTGCAGGGTGAGCTACGCATAACGGACAAAAGACAGCCGGCCAAAGTGCCTTTTGCCGTGCATGCTGTTCGTCAGCTCAAAATAAACCGCCTGTCCTTCCTAAGAAACAACACTTCCCAAAACAACATTTCCCTCTTGCCTAACGGCAAATTCTGTTTATTTTTGCTTATTAATCCATAATTTTTGTGTTTCCATGCATCTATCTGTGCATTGGAAAACAAGCAATCTTTCACCTTCGCATATGTGCGAGAGCCCGCCTGCCCTGAAAAGGACGCCGTCAGGCGGTCCGGCGGGCAGCAAAGAAATAATCTGGCTGAACAGCAGAGGAATATATGAGTGACGACGAAAAAAAGGATGTCTTGAACAACGGGGAGACAGCACCGGAAGACGCAGGCGCTCCCGCAAAAGACGGGCAGCCTGAGACAAAGGCAGATGGGGCACGCGGAAATCAGCGCCGCATGATGAACCTTGGAACCAGACGCCGCCTCTTCAGCCCTGTTCCTGCTGCCCCCAGGGACAAGGACAAAGACAAGGAAGCAGAAGAAAAACCGACGGAAGCAAAGGCACATGCAGACAATGCGGAAGTAGACACGGCAAAACTGCCCAGGCTGCTGCCGCTTGTTCCCCTCAGGGACCTTGTGCTCTTCAATTCGCTTATCATGCCGCTTTTTGTCACGAGGGAGCAGTCCGTTGCGGCCATGTCTGCCTCAGTGGACGGTCCTCACTATGTGCTCTGCGTGACGCAGAAAGATGACTCAACAGAGGCTCCTTCTCCTGACGATCTGTATGACACCGGCGTAGTTGTCCAGGTCCTGCGCCTGCTGAAAATGCCTGACAACAAGGTAAAGGCCCTTATTCAGGCCGTTGCCCGTGCAAGGGTGCACAATGTAGACACAACAGGGCCCTTCATGACGGCAGAAGCCGAATACATCGACGAACCTGAGACAGAGGTTACCACCGAAGTCGAGGCTATGATGCGGGAGGTGCGCGAACTTTCCGAAAAGGTCTTAAGCCTGCGCGGCATCCCGACATCAGAGCTCATGGCCATCCTTGGGAACATTGACAAGCCCGGGAAGCTGGCTGACCTTGTTGCCGGCAATTTGCGCATGAGCACCGAGGAAGCGCAGAAACTGCTGGAAGTGCTGGATCCTGTTGAAAGGCTGCGGGGCGTCATCAAAAAGCTGGAATACGAAGTTGCCGTTGCCAGCATGCAGATGCGCATCCGCAGTTCGGCCAGGGACGGCATGGAAAAGGCGCAAAAGGAATATTTCCTGCGCGAGCAGATGAAGGCCATACGCCAGGAGCTGGGCGACAAGGGAGACGATACTGACGACGACCTGCAAAAACTCAAGCAGGCCTTGTCAAAAGCAGGCCTGCCAGCCGAGGTAAAAAAAGAAGCCGACAAGCAGATGCGCCGTCTGTCAGTTATGCATGCGGATGCATCCGAAGCTGCCATACTGCATACCTATCTTGAATTTCTGAGCGAACTGCCCTGGAAAAAGGTTTCCAGGGACAATCTGGACATAGCCAATGCCAAGGCTATCCTGGATGAAGACCACTATGGTCTGGACAAAATCAAGGACCGCATCCTTGAATTTTTGAGCGTTCACAAGCTGAACCCCAAGACACATGGTTCCATATTGTGCTTTGTGGGCCCTCCAGGCGTAGGCAAGACGAGCCTCGGCAGATCCATTGCCAGAGCCCTGGGCAGAAAATTCGAGCGGCTTTCCCTGGGCGGCATGCATGATGAGGCGGAAATCCGCGGACACAGGCGCACCTATATAGGTGCAATGCCAGGACGCATCCTGCAGGCCCTGAAACATGCCGGAACCCGCAATCCCGTTATCGTGCTGGACGAGCTGGACAAGGTGGGCAACGACTTCAGGGGAGATCCGCAGTCAGCCCTGCTGGAAGTCCTGGATCCGGAGCAGAACTCCACCTTCTCCGATCACTATCTCAATGTTCCCTTTGATCTTTCCAAGGTCATGTTCCTGTGCACGGCCAACCAGCTGGACACCATTCCCCCTGCCCTCAGGGACCGCATGGAGATTATCCGCCTCTCCGGCTACACTATGCAGGAGAAGGAAAAAATTGCCGCAACCCATCTGGTTGGCAAGCGCCTTGCCGACAACGGGCTGAAGGCCAGCGAAGTAAAGCTGACAGCCAAGGCCATCCAGACGCTTATTACAGGATACACGCGGGAAGCCGGCGTCCGCGAGCTTGAGCGCCAGATAGGGGCAGTGTGCCGCAAGCTGGCCCGCAAGAAGGCCGAGGGAGAAAAGCCCCCCTTCAAGGTCGATGCTGCTGACGTAACGGCCCTGCTGGGACATGCCAGATTTATCAATGACGACAAGTCCGACACGCTTTTGCCAGGCATGGCCTATGGCCTTGCCTGGACAAGTGCAGGCGGGGAAGTGCTGACCATCGAAGCCACCGTATTCAAGGGGACAGGCAAGGTGCAGCTGACAGGAAGCCTTGGCGATGTCATGAAGGAAAGCGCCCAGGCTGCCATCAGCTATATCCGTGCCCATGCCGATGAATTTGGCGTCAAAGACGACTTCCACAGCAAGTGCGACATCCATGTCCATGTGCCTGACGGCGCAACGCCCAAGGACGGCCCTAGTGCAGGCGTAACCCTGATAACGGCCATTCTCTCAGCCCTTACCGGAAAACCCGTCTGTTCTGACTTGTGCATGACAGGCGAGACAGACATCAAGGGCAGGGTCCTGCCTGTAGGCGGCATCAAGGAAAAGCTTCTGGGCGGCATGGCCTTTAATCTGAAAAGGGTCTGCATCCCCAGGGCAAACGAGAAGGACCTTGAAGATATCCCTGCCGATATGCTCAAGAAATTCCAGGTCAACCTTGTTTCCGACTATATGGACATCTATAAGCTGGCCTTCAAAAAGACTGCCATAAGACTCACAAAATCCAGGACACAGGCCGCAAAGGCCGGGAAAAAAGCAACCACAACAACCAGGACAGCCAAAAGACAGGCTGAAGGTACAAAAGGGACATCCTCTGCATCGAAACAGGACGCCCCTGCGGCAGATCAGCAATGATCCTTAAGGCAGGAGAGGCCGTCTGTGAAACGGCAAAGATGCTGAAAGACGCAGGCATAGCCAGCTGCCGTCTTGAAGCAGAACTGCTTGTTGCCATGGTTCTTGGCACAGACAGGCTCTCGCTGCTGATTCATCCGGACAAGCCTCTGACAAAAGAAGCCGCAGACTCTCTCAAAAAGCTCGCCCAAAGGCGGGCTGCGGGAGAGCCTGCGGCTTATATTATTGGCAAAAAAGAATTTTACGGCAGGGACTTCGGCGTAAGGCCTGGCGTCCTTGTGCCAAGGCCGGAGACAGAGCTCCTCATTGATACAGTTCTGGAACTCTGCCCTGGCGATGAAAAGAGGATCTTCTGCGATGCCGGGACAGGAAGCGGGTGCATTGGCATTACTCTCAAGCTTGAAAAGCCGCAGTGGCAGGGCATACTGCTTGACAAAATGCCTGTCCCCATGGCCCAGGCAAAGGAAAATGCAAGATACCACCATGCGGACCTGGCCTTTGTCCAGGGATCCTTTTTTGCATTCCCTCTTGCCATAAGAAGCCTGGACATCATTGTATCAAACCCTCCCTATATAGGATGGCATGAAATCAGCGATGTTGAAAAAAATGTTCTGGAATATGAGCCAGAAGAAGCCCTCTTTGCACAAAATGAAGGCCTAGCGGCACTTGCTGCCCTTGCCGAATGGGCGGCAAAAGGCCTGAAGGAGAACGGACTCCTGGCCATGGAACACGGCTGGAAGCAGGGGGAAAGCGTGCGGCAGTACCTGGAAAAGCTGGGATTCAAAAATATTTTTACGCAAAAGGACATCGCCGGGCTTGACCGAATAACCGTTGCTCGATTATAAGACCACTCACGGCGCAGGTGACAGCCTAATCTTCACACGAAGAGAGGGCAGAAAGCTGTGCTGGAAAACAAAATTGAATAAATTTTGCCAGGAAAGCAAAAAAAGCTTGCCAAAATTAAGAAGCCTCTGTATAAGACCTTCTTGTGCTGGCGTAGCTCAATCGGCAGAGCAATTGATTTGTAATCAATAGGTTGTAGGTTCGATTCCCATCGCCAGCTCCATTTTTCTACCGGTTGCAAGCAATACTGGCAAAAGCCAGGAAATACCTTTTTATAAGGTTGCCGGCAAAATATTATTGTGGTGGGGTTCCCGAGTGGCCAAAGGGAACAGACTGTAAATCTGTCGTCAGTGACTTCGGTGGTTCAAATCCACCCCCCACCACCACCCCTTTTACAGGGTCTTTTGCAAACTGCCTTGGCTGTAGGAGACATTAAGTCGGTTACTACGGTGTGGTAGGAATTCCTTCCATAAGAGGGAATACGGTTTATCACCTGCACGCGGGAATAGCTCAACGGCTAGAGCATCAGCCTTCCAAGCTGAGGGTTGCGGGTTCGAATCCCGTTTCCCGCTCCACCGTCACCCCGGACTAATAAACCCCTACAAAGAAAAGCCAAGATGTTCCCTGGCAGACAGGGACTGAACTGCAAACGTCCGAAGGTCAGTAATGTGACTAACGGGACGTTTGTCGATCGGATAACATCCAATATCAACTTTACTCCCAGGGAGACGTACAATGGGCAAGGAAAAATTTGTCCGCAGCAAACCGCACGTCAACATTGGTACCATCGGCCACATCGACCATGGCAAGACCACTTTGACAGCTGCTATCACCAAAATTGCCAGCTTGAAGAACTCCGGTAGCTTCATCCCCTTCGATGAGATCGACAAGGCTCCCGAAGAAAAGGCTCGTGGTATAACCATCTCCACAGCTCACGTTGAGTACGAGACCGCAAGCCGTCACTACGCTCACGTTGACTGCCCCGGCCACGCCGACTACATCAAGAACATGATCACCGGTGCTGCCCAGATGGATGGTGCCATCCTGGTTGTGGCTGCTACCGATGGTCCCATGCCTCAGACCCGTGAGCACATCCTGCTCGCCCGTCAGGTTGGCGTGCCC
>CAVLCT010000038.1:0-19598 GCA_963661665.1 Bulleidia sp.
ATTATAAGCTATTGGCTGTGTGCTGGCAATCTTTGCAAGGACCTTGTGGCTCAGCATAACGCCCTGGATTCAGACATAAAAGGGACCGCTTCCAATGAGGAAACGGTCCCTTTTGCATTGTTAAAGCCAGCTGAAAAACTTCAGGGCTTATTTGCTTTCTTCGCTGCCCGCCTTCAAAAGCTCACCTAAATGCAGGCGCACCAGGTCAAGCTCCTTCTGGGAGACTTTGGGCATGTCCTTGTAGTGTGCAGGCTTCTTTTTGTCTTCCTCTGCCATGATAGTGGCAAGGGCTGCGGCGGAACGTCCCATGACGCAGAAGAAGCGCCTGTCGTCCCAGCCGTGGCTGCGGGCCCAGCCGGCTGCAGCTTCGGAATAGACAAAGTCAGCCTTGCCTTTGCGCACGGCAGGATGGGCCTTTTCGCCCTGGGCACGGCTCCATTTGCGAAAATCAGGCAGGAGTCCGGCAAAGCGTACCAGTTCCTGCTCTGTAAATTCAGGCTGGTCTGCATAGACTGAGCCCTTGGGGGCGGCCTTTTTTGCGGACGGCTGGCTGGCAGGTGCAGATTCTGCCTTTGCGCCGGCCTCTGCGCAGATGCCTGTTCCTGAGCCCAGCAGAAGGACTGCGCCCAGTACAAGGGAAAGAAGTTTTGTGCCTGACATATTAGTATTTGACGGAGGAGAGGCGGTTGATGCGCTCTACGTCGTTGAAGGACTCAACATAGCGCAAGGAGCCGGTCTTGCCGCGCAGCACCATGGAATGGGTGATGGCATAGCGGGCCGTGTAGCGCACGCCGTGCAGGAAGTCGCCGCCTGAAATGCCGGTTGCTGCAAAGAAGCAGTCGTCGGATTTGACCAGGGTGTCCGAGGTCAGGATTTCGCGGACGTCCACGCCGGCATTCTGGATGGCTTCCTTTTCAGGATAGGACTGGGGATCCAGGCGGGCCAGGATTTCGCCGCCCATGCCCTTGACAGCGCAGGCTGTGATGACGCCTTCGGGCGTGCCGCCTGTGCCCATCATGATATCCACGTCGCTGCGGGGATCGGCAGCCATGAGGCCGCCTGCCACGTCGCCATCCGTTGCCAGGGTGATGCGGGCTCCGGCAGCACGGATTTCTTCAATCAGCTTTGCATGGCGGGGCTTGTCCAGCACAAAGACCACGAGGTCGCGCACGTTCTTGCCCAGGGCCCTGGCCACGCGCTCAAGGTTTACGTCAACAGGGGCATCCAGATCGACAACGCCCTTGGCCTCGGAACCTACAACCAGCTTCTGCATGTAGTAGGAGCATTCCAGGCTGAACATGGATCCGCGCGGGGCAATGCCCACAACGGAGATGGCGTTGGGACGGCCGTAGGCAAGCAGGTTGGTGCCTTCGACGGGATCGACGGCCACGTCAAGTTTGGGACCGTCGCCCAGGCCTACATGCTCGCCGACATACAGCATGGGTGCCTTGTCCTTGGCTCCTTCGCCAATGACAACCGTGCCGTCGATATGCAGGCTGCTGAAGCTGTTGCGCATGGCTTCCACAGCCGCACCGTCACCTTCTTCCTTGGCACCGCGGCCAAGCCAGCGCGCAGAAGCCATGGCTGCGGCCTCCGTGATGCGCACTATATCCATTCCCAGATTTCTTTCCGGAGCTTCGGACATCGGACAATCCTCCCAAAAAAAGAGATAAAAAACTAATTCTGTATACGTCGAACAGGATTTCCCTTCAAGCCCTGTGTCAGAAAAGGCCGGGTCCCGGACGGTATTTTTTTGAGTTATGGCAGCCTGAAATGGCCGATGAGCGGCACAGACCAGGACCGGCCGAAGGGCGTGTCGCTGACACGCAGGGGCGTTGCTTCCTGGCGGCGCTTGAATTCCATGTCAAAGACAGTCTTGCGCACGTCGTTCTGGCGGGCGTTGATATCAGGCAGGGCATGGCGCGGCCTTGCAGCCAGAAGCGCATCAAGGACGCTGTCCAGCTCGTCATAGGAAAGATTTGTGTCTTCCTTGTGACGGGACAAAAACGTCTGCGTGGAAGAGGTCTTCTTGAAGACGGATGCCGGGAAAAGGACGCCGTCCCTGGTTTCGTTAAGCCAGCGCGCCACTGAAAACACCTGGCTCTTGGTGAGGTCTGCAAGCACGCCAAGCGTGCCCACAGTATCGCCATAGAGGGTGCTGTAGCCCATGGCCCGCTCGCTCTTGTTGCCGGAATTTAAGACAATGTATTCCTCGCCCGTTGTCAGGGACATGAGCAGGGATCCGCGGATGCGTGCCTGCATCTTGAAGCTTGACGCAGTGTCGTCGCAGATATTGAAGCTTTCGCGCAGGGGCGCAAGGAGCTTGTTGAATGAGGCGGCTATGTCCCCTATGGGGATGATGGAGACATTGACGCCCAGGGTGGCTGCCAGCTGGCTTGCGCCCGTTATGGCTTCCTGGGTGGTAAAGCTTGAGGGCATGATGACGGCAGAGACGTTTTTGGCCCCCAGGGCCTCCACTGCCACTGCCAGTACCAGGGCAGAGTCTATGCCGCCTGAGAGATGAAGCAGGACCTTGTTAAAGCCGCTTTTGTGCACAAAGTCCCTGGTGCCAAGGACAAGGGCCCCGAAGACGTTTTCCTGCCAGCTTCTGCCTACCCTGGCCACAGGTGCCGTTCCTGTTGCCATGTCAACGACAAGTACGTCTTCCTCAAAGGCCTTTCCGCGTGCGTAGACTGCGCCTGTGGGATCCAGGGCCAGGCTCTGTCCGCTGTAGATGTAGCCGCCGTTGCCGCCCACAATGTTGCAGGAGAGCAGATGGATATGGTGCCTGGCTGCCACATGGGTGAGCATGGCCTCGGTGTCGGCACGCTTTCCTATGACATAGGGGGTGGCATGCATGTGGATGATGGCGTCAACGCCCCTGGATATCAGGTCCAGCAGGGGGGCGTAGCCTGTGCCGTGCACGTTCCAGAAGGCATGGGCAGAATGGTTTTCGCAGAGGACTATGCCCAGGCGCCAGCCGGAAAAATTGATGATGCCGCAGGAGACGCCGCGGTCAAAAAACTGTCCCTGGGGATCCCTTGAGGACTCGGGCCTGATCTTGCGCGAGACAACTTCCCAGTGCCCGTCGCGGATAAGGATTGCGGCATTGCTTAAAAGCTCCGGGTCATAGACGCTGACCACAGGCGCCCCTACAAGCAGGGCAGGCCCGCCGGCAAAGCGCCTGGCCAGGATGTCGAGCCCCCTTGAGCAGCCCTCCACAAAATCGCTCATGGAGAGATAGTGCCCGGGCTGGACGCCTGAAAGGGCAAGTTCGGGAGTGATGCAGATATCCGCCCGTCCTGCTTTTTCAACGGCACAGCTGATGCGCTCTATGTTGCCTTTGATGTCGCCTGTGACCGGATTGCACTGTATCAGGGCAGCTTTCATGGATGTCTCTCTTTCTGGGTGCTGCTTGCCTTAGGCAAGTCCTGCGTTGGCCTGTCCCTTGGACGTTGCCAGCCATTCGGTGGAGAGGGCGCCAAGGGGGCGCCAGCCTTCAAGGTAGGCCTTGTAGTCGTCAAGCATGACGCCGTGGTCAAAGCACATAGGGGAAGGCAGATCCTCAAGGCTGAACCAGGCGCAGTCCAGGGCATCGTCTGCTGCCTTCAGCTTTTCAGGGTCAGTGGCCCTGGCCACGAAGGCCGTTGTCAGCGTATGGAGCCTTGCATCCCTGTCAGGCCTTGAATAGACGCCAAGTATGCCTTCAAGACGGACAGTGAGGGACGTTTCTTCCATGGCCTCGCGCACGGCTGCATCCTCAAGCCATTCCCCCTCGTCTACAAAGCCGCCCGGAAGGGCATAGCCCAGCGGGATGTTCCTGCGTGAAATAATGACTATGCCATAGTCAGGATGATGGATAAGGATGTCGGCTGTGGGAACAGGGTTGGCATAGACCGGCACCTTGCCATGGCAGCTGGGGCAGATAAGATTTTTCAGCACGATATGTCCTTGAATACAGCCATGCACAGGCTGCGCAAAAAAGGATGCAGATATGCGGACGGGTTGCTTTACGGCGTGCAGTATGCCTGCTTGCGCCTGAACTGGCAAGGATCGGGGAGACAGCCCTGCGTATCTTTTGGAAGGTTCTGCGGAAGACGCTCAGGAACGGGCTTTTTAAGGCGCTTTGGCAAGGGCAAGTCTTGTCTTTGCAAGCTCCTTCCTGCTGATGGCTCCCTCCCTGTGCACAAAAACCTTTCCTTTATCAGTGATCGAGACGATGGTTGACGGGGCGCCCCCGTCAGGCTCCGGATAGAGGAAGGCGCCAATACCGATCTTTGTGAGAAGCTCCTGGTCCAGGCAGGCCGGGCATATGCAGGGAGGACATCCTGACCTATTGGCAGAAGTGGCAGTGATGGGCCTGCCAAGGGCCTCCGCAATCATGTTGGCAACATAGTTTGCGCTGATACGTATGGCGACACGCCCCTCTGCGTCCATGAGGGGTTTTGCAAAGGGCACCCTTGCCGGAAGGAGCATGGTCAGAGGGCCAGGCCAGAAGGAGAGCAGGACGTCCGGAACACCGCCAAGATCGCAGCACGTTCTGACCATGTCCATGTCTGCGGCTATCAGGGGCAGAGGCTTTGTTGTGCTGCGTCCCTTTGCCTGATACACAGAGGCGACTGCCTCCTCGTTGAGAGCGTCGCAGCCTATGCCGAAAAAGGTTTCGGTGGGGTAGATAATGGCCCGCCCTTTTTGCAGGGCATTAGTCAGCGTTTCCAGCTTGTCGCTGGAAAGGTTTCCATACATGGTCAGCGGCCTGGACACAGGCAACTCCTAGATATGTTCACAGGCGTGCCCGCAGGAGGCCTGGAAAGATGGCTGGAAAGAGGGGGTAGCAAGAGGCATGATTGCAAAACCGATACGGCTTGTTTGCGTGGGCAGGGTAAAGACTGCCTGGTGGAAGGATGCCTGTGCCGAATACGCAAGGCGCCTGTCACGCTTCAGGAAGCTTGAAGTGATTGAGGTAAAGGATGCCGAGTCCGCAGGCGACATGCGCAGGCGCAATGAAACAGAGGGCAAGCGCATCCTGGACGCACTGGAAAAAAGCGACAGGGTGGTCGTGCTGGACGAGCGCGGCAGGGACTGCACCTCTGCTGAGCTGGCCGCAAAGCTTGATTCCTGGGACGGAATGGGGCAGGGGAGCATCACCTTTGTCATAGGCGGCCCCTTCGGCCTGAGCGACGAGGTGAGGGCAAGGGCCTTCTTCCTGCTCAGGCTTTCGGCCATGACCATGCCGCACGAGCTGGCCAGGGTTGTCCTGATGGAACAGCTCTATCGGGCTGAAAGCATACGGAACAACGTGCCCTACCACCATTAGCGCAAACGAATCTGCCTGCGGGCTTCTGTCAGCGGACTTCGTAGACCCTGGCAAAGACATTGTCGTAGACCAGGCTGAAATAGGGCGAAAAACGCGGATCCTGGGGATCGGCCAGGAGTAGCTGCGTCATCAGCGAGTTGTACAGCCTGGCATCCATGGCCAGCTTTTCGCCTGTTACGTGGTTGAAGAAAAAGTTCACATTGCG
The DNA here is from genome assembly GCA_963661665.1 of Bulleidia sp. Taxonomy (GTDB): domain Bacteria; phylum Desulfobacterota; class Desulfovibrionia; order Desulfovibrionales; family Desulfovibrionaceae; genus Desulfovibrio. The sequence continues at coordinate 5,523 of CAVLCT010000038.1, forward strand.
CCTGGTGCCCAGGAAGGCATGCTGTTCCTCCTGCGGCGCATCCGGGTGCTTTTCAAACCATTCCTGCACGTAGTTGTGCGAGGTGAGGCCGGTTTCCTCAAAGACGCTGATGGAGGCAGGGGCAATGGCAGAAGTGGCCCCGTCCATCTGCACCAGGCCCTTTTCCAGCTGGTAGGCCAGCCCCTGGGTGACAATGGAAAGGGCGCCTGCCTCGCCCTGGCGGGTAAGGAAGTTCCAGCTGCCGTAGTGGCTGATCCAGAACCCGAGGCGCAGCATTTCATAACTCACAACAATAAACTGCCTGCCCGTGCCCTTGATGAGCGGCGTATCCGGGGCTCGCAGCCTGTTTAGGAGTTCTTCTGCCTCAGCCGGAGACATGCCGGCAAAGACCTCGCCCGGGTCGTTGCCTTTTTCAGAGGTGTAGCGGATGAGCTGCCTTGCAAAGCGCGGGTTGTCCGTGGCCAGCACCGCTGCAGGCAGGTAGAGGGACGGCCCTGAGTGCCTGGCTCCGTCACAGATGGCATCATGCCCTCCGAAGTGGTGTTCGGCATAGCCCCAGTCCCACCAGAGCCAGATCATGGCGTCCTTGGGCGCCATGCTGCGCAGCTGCGACAAGGCCTCGGCATGGCGGCGGTTGATCATGGGGCCCTGGGACATGGCCTGGATAAGGTCCGTGAAAGGAGCGACAAGCAGGCAGGACAAAAGGACGCTTGTCAGGACGCCTGAGAGGGGCCTCAGCCACTCTGCCAGCATGCGCCTGAGCAGCCAGTACATGGGAAGGGCAATCCCTAAGGCCACGACCGGGGCACCGAACATGACCATGCGCCCGCCAAGCTTTGTGCTGAGCAGGCTGAGCACGCAGAGGGGCAGAAGAAAGACTGCCCCCGGGCAGCGCAGGATCAGGACAAGGAAGCCCAGAAGCCCCAGGAGGCTTGCCTCCGGCCAGGGATGGAAATAGGAGAGGACAGAGGTAAAGGGCAGATCCTGTACTTCCACAATGGACTGCGCAAGGGACGGAAAGACCAGGGCAGCGCTGCCTGCAGGGGCTTCCGGCGCCTGCTTTAAGTACGCTCCGGCATGTTCCATGACAATGCCGAGTATCCCCCCTTTAAGCATGAGCCAGCCTGCCAGAAGCCACAGAAAGAGCAATACGCGCCAGTCAGTAAGAAGGCGCCTTAGGGCTGGTATGCGTCCGACAGCCAGTGAAACGGCAAAGCTCATGGCAAGGCCAGGGGGCCCTGCAAGCCCGGGCAGGACATAGGAGAGGGCGCCGGCCAGCAGGAGGCGTCTTCTGCCAGGCGGGGAGAGCGTCAGGCAGAGCACAAGAAGCAGAATGGTATTACAGCGTATAAGGTACGGGAAGACTGAATGCCATTCCTGCGTCCACCAGGAAATAAGGCCTGAGAGGCCCAGGGCCAGCACCCACTGCCAGCGCAGGGGATTGCCAAGCCTTGGCTCATGCAGGGGGCCTGCTAGGTGCAGTTTTCTTACGCCGGGAAGGTGATGTGCCAGCCTGCGTACCATGTGTCCCGGAGCCAGCAGGTAGCGCATGGCCCAGCATGTGGGCGCAAGCGTCATGAACAGCGGGAAGAAGAGGGTGACCAGATCCGTGTCGTAAAAGCCCAGCAGGGTGCGGGCCAGAAAGCCCGGGGCGACAGAGGTGACAAGGCCTGCGGCTATGCCTGCCTCAAGCGAGCCCAGCGCCCAGCCGAAGGCACAGACGATGCCGGCCACAAGGCTTGCCAGCACAGGCGGAAACCAGAAGGCGACAGCGGCCGGCGAGATGTGCAGGATGTCAGAGAGGATGCGCAGCATCTCTGACATGGGGTGCCCTGCCCCAAAGCTGTATCCTTCGGCGCCGGCTACCCAGTGGTAGGCATCGTGGGTGGCCAGGAGCATTTCCCCGTGCAGGCTGAATTCAGGGTCTTCCCAGCTGTTCAGCTCAAGCATGCGCAGGGCAAAGGCAAGCCCTATGGTCAGGGACAGGCAGAAGACGCCCCTGAGAATGTCCGGCACAACCCTGCTCACCCGGATGCGGGCCGGCACGGCCTGTGCCGCCTGTGCAGATTCTTCCATCACTCAGGAATGCCTTCCTTTCTGGCAACAAAGAAGGAGCGGGTGCCGCTGCCGCTTTTGTAGGTATGGGTTTCAGTCAGTACATAGCCTTTGGCCGCGGCAGCAAAATCAGATGCTGCGGGGATCTCGTTTGCCATGAAGACAACCTGTCCGCCCGGGGCAAGATGGTCCGCAAAAAGGGCCAGGACCTTTTCCCAGGGCAGGAAGGCGCGGCTGACTACAAGGTCTGCCACCTTGTCCCCCATGAAGGCTGAGATATCCGTATTGTGGACAAAGGTTTGCGGCAGGCTGAGCGTGCCCAGGGCCTGGGAGATGAAGAGCGCCCGCTTCTGCCTGATTTCTATCATATGGTAGGAGCCCTTCTGCCACACAAGGCGCAGCGGAATGCCGGGCAGGCCTGCGCCGGCACCAGGATCCCAGGTAACAGGGCTCTCCGGCAGGGGGAGCTTTTCAAGAAACTCAGCCAGGTACAGGCAGTCGGCTGCAAGATCCCTGGCCGCTGCCTGCCAGCTCCTGGCGCCAACCAGGTTCATGATGCGGTTCCAGCGCATAAGCATGGCAAGGTAGGCGGCAAGCCCTTCAAGGCTTTTGCCGCAAGGACAGGGACAGCCTGTCTCCTCTAAAACACGGGCCAGTGATTCTGCGGTGCACTCCTGCGGCTTTTGCTTGGACACGCTGTTTTCCTCGATATGTACGTTGATATGTCTTTCGACCGATATATCCTGCGTGCACAAGATAGCGGAAACTGTTCCTGCCTGCAATCATGCCCGGCAATAATGCCCTGTTCTGACTGCCGGACCATGCGGAATGCCGCTGTTTTTTGCGCCGCATAAGGGGGCTGCTCAAGGCCCGCGCAGGCCTTGTGACAGCGCTTGTACAAACTTGCATGCAGGGCTTTTTTTCTGTAAATACATGCCGATCATGTTGCAAATACCATCTTTTTTCTGATTGAACATCAAGGAGCTGCGCAATATATGGCAACAATGCGTGCAATGTCTCTTCTTTTCCCCGGACAGGGATCGCAGACGGCCGGCATGGGACGCGATGTAGCGGATGCCGACAAGGACGCCATGGAACTGTGGAAGAAGGCCGAGGCCATCAGCGGCCTGCCCCTGCGCGAGATCTGCTGGGAAGGCGATGAAAAGGCCATGTCCGATACCAAGGTCCTGCAGCCCGCCCTGACAGTGGTCTGCCTCACCCTCTGGCAGCAGGCCTCAAGGCATATCCGCCCCTCTGCCTGCGCCGGGCACAGCCTTGGCGAGTACTCCGCCCTGGCAGCCAGCGGCGTCCTGGATGCAGAAAGCACGCTTAAGCTGGTCAGCCTGCGCGGCGCCCTCATGGCAGAGAGCGATCCCGACGGCAAGGGCGCCATGGCAGCCATCGTGAAGCTGCCGCTTGAGAAGGTAGAGGAGATTGTTGCCTCTGTTGCCCAGGAAACCGGCCTTGCCCTCATCGTGGCCAACTACAATACCCCGGGCCAGTATGTCATTTCCGGCGACAAGGCGGCCGTGGACATGGCCGGCGCAAGGGCCAAGGAAATCAAGGGCCGTGCCCTGCCCCTGGCAGTGAGCGGAGCCTTCCACAGCCCCCTCATGAAGGAGGCAGCAGACCAGCTTGCCGCCCACATGCGCAAGGTCGTCTGGCACAAGCCTGTCTGTCCCGTGTACAGCAATGTGACAGCCTGCGGCCTGACCGACGGCGAGAGCATCAGGGAAGCCATGCTCAGCCAGATGACATCCTCTGTCCGCTGGATCGATATTATCCGCGCCCAGTATGCCGACGGACAGCGTGCCTTCCTGGAAATCGGCCCCAAGGCCGTCCTGAGCAAGATGACAGGCCGCATCCTGGATGACGTGCCGGCAGAGGAGTACACTTCCTCCCTTGTCAGCAGCCTGGCCCAGTGCGAGGAACTGGCATAAGGGGACCTGTACACATAAGGGGTCCTTCACAAAAGAAAGCAGGCCGTACTTTAAGGCCTGCCCTAAGACGTATTTAACAGGGACGGCAGGCTGCTGTCCCTTTCAGGAGATAGAACAGTTATGCAGGCATACAGCACTGTACGTTCGGCCATTGCATCATTTCTTCAGGAACGTGGCCTTGAGTGGCCTAAAAAGGCCGTCATTGAGCCTTCAAAGGATCCTGAGCACGGCGATTTCGCAACCAACATAGCCATGATGCTGGCAAAGCCTTTGGGCCGCGCGCCAAGGGACGTTGCCCAGGAACTGTCCGGGCATGTGCTGAAGTCCTGCCCCGAGATAACAAAGGCCGATATTGCAGGCCCCGGCTTTCTGAACCTGACCTTTTCCCCTGCCTTCTGGCAGGGTGTCGTGACAGACGTGGAAAAGCAGGGCAGGGACTACGGATCTTCTGACACGGGCAGGGGGCGCAAGACCATGGTGGAATATGTGTCCGCCAACCCCACAGGGCCTCTGCACGTGGGCCACGGCCGCGGCGCCGCAGCCGGCGACAGCCTGACGCGCCTTTTGCGCAAGGCAGGCTACGATGTTACGACCGAATACTACATCAATGACGCCGGACGCCAGATGCGCCTTCTGGGCCATTCTGTCTGGTACCGCCTCTGCCAGATTGTGAACCGTCCCATGGAAGAGCCCACGGACTGGTACAAGGGCGAGTACATCAAGGACATTGCCAGGGAGATGCTGGAAAAGGATCCTTCCCTTGCAAAGATGGACGATGCCGAGGCCGAGGACCGCTGCTACGCCTATGCCATGCGCGTCATCCTGGACGGCATCAAGGCCGATCTCAAGGAATTCCGCGTAGAGCACCAGAACTGGTTCTCTGAAAAAACGCTGGTGGACGGCGGCAAGGTGGCAAAGGCCTTCGAGACCCTGGACAAGGCCGGCTACCTCTATGAAAAGGACGGTGCTTTGTGGTTTGCCACAAGCCGCCTTGGCGACGACAAGGACAGGGTGCTGCGCAAGAGCGACGGATCCCTCACCTATTTTGCCTCTGACATAGCCTACCATCACGACAAGTACGAGCGCGGCTTCGACTTCCTCATTGATGTCTGGGGCGCAGACCACCATGGCTACGTTCCCCGCATGCGCGCTGCCATAGCTGCCATGGGCAAGGAGCAGACCACCTTTGACGTGGTGCTGATACAGCTGGTCAACCTGCTGGTGCACGGCAGCCCTGTGGGCATGTCAACCAGGGCAGGCACCTTTGAGACCCTGGCCAGTGTCGTCAGGGAAGTCGGCGTCGATGCCGCCAGGTTCATGTTCCTGTCCCGCAAGACCGACACGGCCGTGGACTTTGACCTTGAGGCTGTCAAGCAGCGCAACATGGACAATCCTGTCTACTATGTGCAGTACGCCCACGCCCGTATCTGCGCCGTGCTGCGCAGGGCAGAGGAAGAAGGCATAACAGTTCCTGCCATGAGCGATCCTGCCGTATTGTCCCTGCTTTCAGGGCCTGAGGAAAAAATGCTCATGCGCAAGATGGAAGTCTTCCCGGACATGGTTGCCCAGGCCGCGCAGAGCCTTGGCGTCCATCATGTGAGCCATTACCTCACCGAGCTGGCCCAGCTTCTGCACAGCTACTACGGCAAGTGCTCCATCTTAGGGTCCGGCAACAAGGATCTGACTGTCGCAAGGCTCTGCATGCTCAGGGCTGTGGCCACGGTTCTTGCCAGCGGCCTTGATCTTCTGGGCGTGTCGGCGCCTGAGCGCATGTAAGCAGGATCTTCCCTGCGGAACATGGATTTTGTGCTGGAATGTGTGCGGGAATGTGTGCTTGATTGCATGTAGCTTTGAAAAAAGCACGGAGAGGAACAAATGGCACAGGAAAAACAAACTACGATCAGGTGGCAGCAGGGCAGGGGGCTGAACATCACTGCCAGCCCGGCCATTCTCTCGCTCCTGGGCGTGATTGTCCTGTGTGTGCTTGGCTGGTGCTTTTACCTGGGCTTTATGGTAGGCCGCGGGCAGAATCCTGAAAAGCATCTGCAGGAAATGGCCGCCATATTGTCGCCCGCAGAAAAGCCTGCGCAGGCAGTGCAGCCCCAGGGAAGTATCGTTCCGGCAGAAGGAGGGGCTGCGCAGAATGCTGCACAGCCTGCTGATGCAGGAGCTGGTGCCCAGCAGCCAGGCCAGCCAGGCCAGCCGGGACAGCCGGGTCAGCCGGATCAAGCAGGCCAGGCTGGGGCTTCTCCCGTCCCGGGCTTCCCTGCCTTCCAGCAGGGAACGCAGGGCGCAGGCCAGAATGCCGTTCAGGCAGCACAGCCTGCTGACCAGAAAAAGCCGGAAGCGCAGCAAGTCCAGGAAAAGCCCAAGGCTCCCTATACCTTCTCGTACCGCATGGCTACGGTGCGCACCAGGGAAGATGCCCGCAAGGAGCAGGAGCGCTATGAAAAGAAGGGCTTCCGCACCAGCATCCGCTCCTCCGGCAAGACCTGGACCCTCTTCTATACGCTCAAGGGCACGGACAGCGATGCAGACCAGTTTTTGCGCGATGTGAAGAAGGCAGGCCTCTCCCAGCCTGTCAGGGTGAGCAAAAAGGCAAATTAGTCCGATAATCCTGCACTTCCTGCGTCTTTTGCAGGCTCAGGTGCATGACTTTGCGGCGTAGACGATGAAAGCAGCAAACATACTAGAGGCAATAGGAAATCCCTTTCTGGAAATGCTGGGCTTTATGGGCTCTGTGGCGCTGTTTTTTGCCGAAGGGGTGCGCCGCATCTTTACCTCTGTGCGCATCTTCAGCCGCACAGTGCGCCAGGTGTACGTCATAGGCTATCAGTCGCTCTTTCTCATTGCCCTGATTTCGCTTTTCTGCGGCATGGTGCTGGGGCTGCAGGGCTATTATACCCTGACCCGTTTTGGTGCCGTGGGCTTTCTGGGGGCCGTGGTGTCGCTCTCGCTTATCCGCGAGCTCGGGCCCGTGCTCACAGCCATCATGCTCACTGGCAGGGCCGGATCCAGCATGACTGCCGAAATCGGCGTCATGCGCATAACAGACCAGATAGACGCCCTTGATGTCATGGACATCAATTCCGTCTCCTACCTGGTCTCTCCCAGGCTTGTTGCCTCCCTGGTGGCCTTCCCCCTGCTCACTGCCATCTTTGACGTGGTGGGCATCATTGGCGGCTATATGACGGCAGTAGCCCTGCTTGACATGAACCAGGGGACGTATTTTTACCGCATTGCCTCTTCCGTGACCATGAACGACGTCGCCTGCGGCTTTGTGAAGTCCCTTGTCTTCGGGATAGTGGTTGTCACCATCTGCTGCCACCAGGGCTATTATGCCAACAGGCGCCGTGACAGCGTCGGCCCCGAGGCCGTGGGCAATGCAACCACCAGCGCCGTTGTCACAGCCTGCATACTCATCCTGGCAGCCGACTATGTGCTGACAAGCATTTACCTCTAGTGAGAGAGGAAAGGGGATCCTTTATGGCATCAGGCTGGGACATAACAATCAGGGGCCTCAAGGCAGGGTACGGCGACCATGTTGTTCTCAATACGGTGACAGGCACTCTTCCTGCCGGTGCCGTTTCCGTCATCATGGGCGGCTCTGGCTGCGGCAAGTCCACCCTGCTGCGCCAGATCATAGGGCTTTCCCAGCCCATGGCAGGCGAGCTCATTGTTGGGGACAAGGACATAGTCACCCTTCCTGCAAGGGAGTTTTGCAAGCTGCGCCGCAACATGGGCGTCCTTTTCCAGGACGGCGCCCTGCTTGGCGCCCTGACGCTTGCGCAGAACGTGGCCCTGCCATTGTCAGAGCACCTATCCCTCTCAAAGGCCGAGCTCAGGGACGAGGCCATGCGCGTGCTTGAGATGGTCGGCCTTGCCGATTTTGCGGATTTTTATCCCAATGAGCTCTCAGGCGGCATGCGCAAGAGGGCAGGTCTTGCCAGGGCCATTATTACCGAGCCCAAAATTCTGCTCTGCGATGAGCCCACCTCAGGCCTGGACCCCATTACGGCAGCCCGCATGGACGAGCTCCTTCTTGCCATGAACAGGCATTTTCCTGATATGACCTGCGTCGTTGTCAGTCATGATCTTGCCAGCGTGTGGACAATAGCGGACAATGTCCTGGTGATACGGGACGGCCGGTCTGTTTTCTGCGGCTCTCCTGAAGAGCTCAAAAAAAGCCCTGACCCCTACCTTATGCAGTTTTTGCGCAGGCAGTCAGACGGCGGGGGCCTTGAAGGCCACGCCAGGATGGCATCCAAGGTCAGGGCAGAACTGGACTGCTGGCTGGGGAGCTGAGCGGGGCTGGCATTTGCCCTGCATCCGTAAGTTCATCCTTAATTCATCCCTTGTAAGTTCATCCCTTGTACAAGCTGCCTGCACAGGGCAGGCTGTATGGAAGTTGCATGAATACATCTCGTAGCATCGCTGTCGGTATCTTTGTCTTAATAGGGCTCATCTGCGTTGGCTATATGACAATCAAGCTGGGCCGCATGGAACTTTTTTCCAGCCAGGGCTTTGAGCTGAAGGCCAGCTTTACCAGCGTGTCCGGCCTGAGGGTCGGGGCTGACATCGAAGTTGCCGGCGTGCCTGTCGGCAAGGTGTCCGCCATTGACCTGAAACGCACGGACCAGGAAACATCCGCCATTGTCACCCTGCGCTTGAACCAGGACATGAAGCTCTCCGACGACACTATAGCCTCTGTCCGCACGTCAGGCCTTATTGGCGACAAGTTTATCGACTTGGCACCTGGCGGATCGCCGGATCTCCTGAAAGCCGGCGACACGATTACAGATACAGAGCCTGCCGTGGACATCGGCATGCTTATCAGCAAGTACGCTTTTGGCAGTGTCAAATAGCGTAGCCCCTGGCTTCTGGCCGGGGTATATCCCGGGATATCATTTCTGTATGGCGGATTACATGGCGCAGGCGCCTGAAAGCCCGCCAGGAGAAAGCAATGTCTGAGTGCGCATCCCAAAGGACAGCTGGTCCTGTCCGTTTCTTTCTGGCCTGCCTTATGGCAGTGCTTCTTCTCTGCCCTGTCAGGGCTGATGCTGCCAACGGCGGCAGCGAAGCCCGCCAGACCCTGCAGCTTTCCGTATCGCGCATCCTGTCGCTGATAAAGAACCCTGACTATGTGAATCCTGCGACCCGCGAGCCCTTGCGCCTGCAGATAGAGGACGAGGTATACCATATCTTTGATTTTGGTGAGTTCTCGGCACGCACAGTAGGCCAGGGCTGGAAGAGCTTCACTTCGTCACAGAAGCAGCAGTTTGTCGATGCCTTTGCCGAACTGCTCTTTTCTACATACTTAAGCCAGATTGACGGCTACAACGGGGAAGAGGTCTTTTTCACCAGCGAGCGCAGCAACGAAAGCGGCACGCGCTTTGACATTGCCACAGAGCTGACCATGCAGGACGGGCGTGTCATCCCCATCAATTACAGGCTCATGCCCAAGAACGGAAGCTGGGTCGTCTACGATGTCTTTGTCGAGGGCGTCAGCCTGGTGCGCAACTACAGGACGCAGTTCCAGCAGATACTGTCTTCATCGTCGCCGGACGAGCTGATAAAGCAGGTTAAGAAGAAGGCCAGGGAGGTCAGGGACAATGCATCAGCAAAGTAGAACCATGCCACAAGCGATGGGGCATGGGGCAGTGCTTTTCAATGCCTGTCACCCTGCATCCTGTCTCCTTGCAGCCTGCCTTTTTGCTGTCTGTCTTTTTGCCGTTTCCACGGTGCCTGCTTATGCTGCGCAGGACGGATCGGTAACCAGCCGCAATGTTGTGGCTTCAAAGCCGTCTGCCATGCCGCCCTCCTCCGTGTACGGAAGCAGTGCGGGAAGCCGTTTGCCCATGGACGGCATTGTGGTGCAGGAGAAGAAGACTGCAGACCAGGCCTTTGACGATGAGCTGGACAACTACGACGACGATATGGATGTCCAGTCCATTGCCGATCCCCTGGAAAAGTGGAACCGCTTCTGGTTTGGCTTCAATGACATCCTGTATCTCTACGTAGCCAAGCCAGCCTATGATGCCTGGGCCTTTGTAACGCCTGACGGGGTCCGCCAGGGCATAAGCAATTTCTGGCACAACCTCCTCTTCCCTGTCCGCTTTGTGAACAACCTTCTGCAGCTCCGCTTCCTGGAAGCAGGCGTGGAGTTCGGCCGTTTTGTTATCAACTCTACAGCCGGCCTTGGCGGCTTTGCCGACGTGGCAAAGAGGGAGAAGACCATTGTTCCTGTCCATCCCGAGGGCGAGGACTTCGGGCAGACCCTTGGCTACTGGGGCATACCGCACGGCTTCTATCTCGTATGGCCCTTTATCGGCCCAAGCTCCCTCAGGGAGTCCGTGGGCTGGGCAGGCGACTATATGCTCCATCCCGGCACTGCGGCAGGCATACTGCTGGCCCAGCCATGGTATGTCACCACAGGCGGCCAGGCAGGCTTCTTCTTCAATGATCTGAATGCCGTGCTGCCTACCTACATTGCTCTCAAGGATGCGGCAGTGGATCCCTATATCATGATGCGCGAGGCCTATGTGCGCCATCGTGCCGTACAGGTAGCCCGCTGATATGGGAACTGTGCTTGAGCTTTCAGATGTCTCCGTGTCCTTTAAGGACAGGGACGGGCTGCCGCTTTATGCAGTCAGGGATGTCTCCTTCCCTCTTGAGGAAGGGAAGATAACCTGCCTTGTCGGGGAATCCGGCTGCGGCAAGAGCCTGACTGCCAGGGCTGTGCTCTCCCTTCTGCCCAGAGGGGCAGAGGCTCATGGCTCCATAAAGCTGGATGGCAGGGAACTGCTGGGACTGAAGGAAAAGGACTTAAGGGCCCTGCGCGGATCGGCCATGGCCATGATTTTCCAGGAGCCCATGACTGCCCTTAATCCTGTGCTCACGGTGGGAGAGCAGACCGCTGAGCCGCTCATAACCCATAAGGGGCTTGGCAGGGCAGAGGCCAGAGCGAAGGTCATTGAGCTCTTTGTCAGGGCAGGCATTCCTTCTGCTGAAAGCCGCTATGACGACTATCCCCATCAGCTCTCAGGCGGCATGCGGCAGCGTGTCATGATAGCCATGGCCATGAGCTGCGAGCCGCGCATCCTGCTTGCCGATGAGCCGACAACAGCGCTGGACACAACCATACAGGGGCAGATTTTATCCATTATTGACGAGCAGCGGCGCCTGCGCGGCATGTCTGTCCTTCTGATAACGCATGACTTAGGGGTCGTTGCCCAGATGGCAGACATGGTCGGCGTTATGTATGCAGGACGCCTGGTGGAATGGGGCAGTGCCGAACAGGTCCTTGAGAGGCCGGAACATCCCTACACAAGGGGGCTTATGGCGTGCGAGCCGGCCCGTGTTGCCTCTCAGGCAGACCGCCTGCCTGCCATAGCCGGATCTGTGCCTGCACTGGGAGACATGCCCAAGGGATGTCCCTTCCATCCGCGCTGTCATAAAGCCACGGAGTGTTGCCGCAAGCTTTTCCCAAGAGAGTCTGTCCGTGACGGGCACAGGGTGCTCTGCTGGGAAGCCTGGCATTATCAGAAAATATAAAAGGCGTTTCCCTGGCAGGGAAGCAAGCCGGGACTGGGAAAAAAGGAGGCAAATATGCGTTGTGGTACACGTTTTAAGGGTGCACGGTATCTGTCTTTTGCAGCCGTCCTTTTCCTTGTGTTTGGCTTTCTTTTTGCTGAGCCTGGCTTTGCGCGGGATGCTGGTGCAAAGGAACGTGCCGGCATGGGCGTCTTTCTTTCAAATTTCTCAGAAGTTGGCATGATGAACTTTGATGCTGCCGATGTCCTGAATATAGAAAAGCCCTATGCCATGATCCACTTTGGCATCTGGCACAACTATCTGAACAACTATAAAAAGCGGATCAGAAACTGCACTGATGCAGGGTGCAGATGGGGATCCCTGACCATTGAAGGGCGCTATGTTAAGGAGAGCATAGAGCGCTACTTTGGCTATACCCTGAAAGAATGCCCCTCTGTTGAGGGAAGCAAGGCTCCGACACCGGCGGACAGCTACCACTTTGACGGCAAAGTGTACCATTTTGAAGGAGCCGCAGGCGAGGCTGTCTATCATGCAAAGGTAGACAGGGCCTGGCAGCGTGAGGACGGCCTCTTTGAAATGCAGGGAAGGATGTGCCTGGCAGATGATATGGACGACTGTCCGGCAACCTTTACGGCACTTGCCAGGCCGCATACCTGGAAGGGCAAGAAAACCTGGGCAATTGTCCGCCTGCATACTGAGTTCTCAGAATAGGGCAACGGCAGCTTAAGCCTTTTCTGGCAGAAAAGGACGGCCGGATATGGTAAACGTCACAGTTGGCATATCTTCATTCAGAACACTACGGGAAGAAAACCTCTGCTACGTTGATAAGACAGCCTTCATAGAGGAGTTTTTAAGCAGCAGGGGGGCTTCTGTGTCGCTCATCACCCGTCCCAGGCGCTTTGGCAAAAGCCTGACTATGAGCATGCTGGCTGAATTCTTTGATATCAGAAAGGACAGCCGTGCCCTGTTTTCCGGCCTGCATGTGTCAGAGAACGAAAAATTGTGTGCTGCATGGATGAACAAGTGGCCTGTCCTTGCGGCCAGTTTCCGTGATATCCATGGAAAAAACTATGCAAAAGCACTGTTTCGCCTTTCTGAGTTTGCGGCATCTTTGTGCGGTGAGTATTTGTTTTTGTTGCAAAGTCCAAGGGTAGGGGAACGTGAAAAAAGTCGGATAGCATCCATTTATGAGGGCAAGGCAAATGAAGATGAGCAAAGCACTGTTTTGTCAATTCTCTGTCATGCTTTGTCTCAGCATTATGGCAAAAAAGTACTAGTCCTTATTGATGAATATGACGTTCCCATAGCAAAAGCACATGCCAATGGCTATTATGAGGACATGTATGACCTTGTACAGTCTATGCTATCAACAGTGCTGAAGGATAATTCTGTTCTTAAATTTGGTATTCTGACAGGGTGCTTAAGTATTTTAAAAGAGAGTGCATATACTGGTCTTAACAATATTCAATGTTTTGACATAATGCATCACCTGTTTGCTGACAAGATAGGCTTTACTTCTGAAGATGTAGAAAAGCTTCTTGAAGAGACAGGCTTGTCTTATAAAAAAGATGTGATAAGGGAATGGTATGACGGATACTGTTTTGGAAACAATCAGGACATGTACTGTCCATGGGATATTTTACGGTATGTAGCAGACTTGAAATCAGATCACAATGCACAGCCTCGCGCCTACTGGCTTGACACGAGCAAAAATGAATGTGTCAGATGGTGCATTGAGCATATGAATAAAAGCATTGGCAACAAGCTGCATGATCTCCTTAACAAAGGATCAATTACAGCAAAAGTAAATGAAGCTTTGACGTATGATCTCATTGGTACATCAGAAGACAACCTCTGGACACTGCTTTTCCTGACAGGCTATCTGACAAAGAGTCCTGCAAAGAATCCTGACTGTGTTCAGAACCAGGACAGGGAAACGCCTTGTACACAGTCTGACGTTTGCAGGAACAAAACTCTTCTCCGTATTCCTAATAACGAAATACGGAGATTTTTTACACAGATGATTGATGAGTGGTGGGATAAGTGCATTGCCAAACTGGATCTGTCTTCTTTCCTGGATGCTTTCTGGAAGGGAGACGGGAAGCAGGTGACTGAGAGCCTGTCTGCAATTATCTTAAAAACAGTCAGCTGCTTTGAACTATACAAGGAACAATATTATCATACGTTGCTGACAAGCATTTTTTACAGCCAGGAATATGAAGTAGTTTACAATACTGAATGCGGATATGGCTTTTCTGACTTGCTTGTTATGGATGAAGAAAATGGCCGTGCCGCAGTCATAGAATTTAAGCGTACATCTGTCAGCGGTGACTTGCTAATGGTAGCAGATGGTGCCCTCAAACAAATCAATGACAGGAAATATGACATACGGCTGCAAGACAAGTATGAAACAGTTCTTCATTGGGGCATGGCTTTTTGCAGAAAGCTCTGTCTGGCAAAGAGCAACGGATGAAACGGTTTCCTGCGGAAAAGCTTTAATGGCGAAAAACTATCACCGCGGTGATAG
>CAVLCT010000039.1:0-18528 GCA_963661665.1 Bulleidia sp.
TGTAGAAATAAACAAGTGAGCATAGTTGTACGCCTGTTATGTGAAAACATACTGGTATTTTTGCCTCACTTTTTAGATAGAAAATATGATTGCTGCCTGGCCTGACAGGAAAGTGCCTGGCTTCGCAGGGATGGAAGGCAGAACTACTTTTTTGGGGGAAACTTATGGCAAGCCAGTGTGACAGCTGCAATCAGTGTACAGGCAGAAACGGTGTCCAGGGTGACGGCACAAAGTCCGCTGTTATTCGTCTCTTTGTCGCCTGCCGTTTCGATCCTGCAACAAATGCCGCTCTTCAGGCGTATCAAAGAGACTTGTCAGGCATCCGCTGGATGCAGCCTGAGAATTTTCATATCACCCTGCGCTTTATAGGCAAGATTCCGGTGGACAAGCTTGATTCTGTAAAGAAGGCCCTGGGCACCGTGCAGGCAAAATCCATGGACCTTTCCCAGGGGCCCCTGGGCTGGTATTCGCATGGCAAACGACATGTGCTCTATGCAGGCGTCGAAGCATCTTACGAACTGAGCGCCCTGCAAAAGCAGGTTGTGCAGAGTCTTGATCCGGTGCTTCATCCAGGGGCCGGCATTTTTACGCCGCACATTACCCTGGGGCGTGCCCTGAGAGGGCAGAATCCTGAGACGCCCGAACTGCAGGCCTATGTGTCTGCTATGGACAAACTGCCGCCTGTCTGCCTGCCTGTCAGATCATTCTCGCTCATACAGAGCACGCTGACGCCTGAAGGCGCCGTCCATAAAGAGCTTGTCAGCTATCCTTTGTCCAGGTAAGTCCCGATAAAGTTGCATATAAAATGGAGTACACGGAATGCGCAAAGTTTCCCTATTGGTACTGGCTCTTCTCCTCTTGTTCACTCTGTCCGCCTGTTCGGATGAGAAGAACCTGTCTGCAAGGACAGAAAAACTGGCAGCTTTCAGCATAACCCTGCCTGAAGGCTGGAGCACGAATATTCCTGACGGCATGGAATGCACTGCCAGCCGTTGCGTGGCAGGCTTTGCTCATGTGCCCTCTGGCTCCCGTTCTGCCATCACGGTTTCCGTTGTTCCCAACCTGGGGAAGAGCCTGGCTGAAATAGCCGAAGAGAGCCGCCAGAACATGACTGCCCATGACGCAGTCATGAAGGAAACGATGCGGACGGACACATGTGTCGAATATGAGGGTACTATCAAGGAGAGTCCTGCACGCCTCATCGCAACCTTTGACGAAAAGGCCCAGCAGGTGGGTATATTGCTCATGGTTGGCGAAAATGAGGAGACCAGGGGCATAGTGCGTAGCCTTGTCATGACCAATCCCGCCCTGGCATTCACCCAGCAGTAGAAATAGTAGCCGTCTCATACGCAGCCATCATACGCAAAAAGCATCCTGCCTTTTCGCAGGAAAGAAAAGCCGGGTGTTTTCAAAACGTCCGGCTTTTTGTTGCTGGCCTGCTTTTCCGGCATGAGCCAGGGCAGGCAGGCGTTTTTTGTGCCGCCTGTCACAGATATCTGCCGGTGATACTGGCCGTATTTTCCGCAATTTCCTGCGGCGTTCCCCTTGCCACAATCTGGCCGCCTGCTTCTCCTCCTCCTGGCCCCATGTCGATTACATAGTCGGCATTGCGGATTATGGTAAGGTCGTGCTCGATGACGACAACGGTTGCCCCCTTGTCCAGAAGAGCCTGAAAAACACCGATCAGTGTCTCTACATCCAGAGGATGCAGGCCTATGGACGGTTCGTCGAAAACAAACACGGAATCATCCTGCGTTTTTCCTATCTCGCCTGCCAGCTTCAGGCGCTGGGCCTCTCCGCCTGAAAGCCCCGGCGTTTCCTCGCCAAGCGTGAGGTAGCCAAGCCCCAGATCCTGTAGAATGCCCAGCTTCTGGCTGACGGATTTCATATCCTTGCAGAAGGCAATGGCCGAGCTTACGTCCATGTTCATCAGCTCAGGGAGGGAGAGGCTTGCACCAGCCTTGTTTGTGAGCGGCACATCACAGGCCTTTTTTGCGTAACGGGATCCCTTGCAGTCAGGGCAGGGAACAGTAACGTCCGGAAGGAACTGGACGTCCAGGCTGACAACGCCTGTACCGTCACACCCAGGACAGCGCAGGGAGCCTGTATTGTAGGAAAAATCCCCTGCCTTGCAGCCGTATTCCTTTGCGGTAGCAGTTTTTGCATAGACCTTCCTCAGTTCATCGTGGATGCCGGCATAGGTGGCTACGGTGGACCGGATATTGATCCCTATGGGTGTTGCGTCAATAAGCTTCACATGCTGTATGCCGTCGCAGGCAACCTGCCGTATATGTTCAGGAAGCCTGTGTCCGACAATACGGGCATTCAGCGCCGGGACAAGGCTTTCAAGTACCATGGTGGTCTTGCCTGATCCCGATACGCCAGTCACAACGGTAAGCCGTCCTTTGGGGAACTCTGCCTCAATCGGCCTGACTGTGTGGATTTGCGCAGTGGAGAGGCGGATGGTGCCTTTGGCAAACATCTCTTCCCGTGCGGCACATTTTCTTATCCCTGTTTCAGCCCTGCCTGAGAGAAAGGGGCCGATTTGCGAAGCCGCATTCTCTTCAATGGCCTGGATTGTGCCCTGGGCAATGACATATCCTCCCTTTGCACCGGCCTTTGGCCCCATTTCTATGACCCAGTCCGCTTCTTTTAAAATCTGCGTGTCATGATCCACCAGTATGACGGAATTGCCGTCGGCCGTCAGATCGTGCATGACGCCTGCAAGCCCAGCAATGTTGGCGGGGTGCAGGCCTATGGAAGGCTCATCCAGCACATAGAGGACGCCTGTGGTGCGGTTGCGGACGGCACGGGCAAGCTGCATCCTCTGGCGTTCACCGGTGGAAAGGGTGGAGGCCGCCCTGTCTATGGCAAGGTAGCCAAGCCCTAAATCCAGCAGCCTCCTGGCCGTATCTTCAAAAGCGCCACAGATGCTTTGGGCCATGGGGCGCATCTTGTCAGGCAGGCCCTGCGGAACTTGCCTGACCCATGCGGCAAGGTCCGAGAGGGGCATAGCGCAGGCCTGGTCCAGGGAAATCCCCAAAAGCTTCGGCGCACGGGCAGCGTTTGACAGGCGCGTGCCATGGCACTCAGGGCAAACGTCTTCCTTCAGGAATTTTTCGACGCGGGCCATGCCCTTTTCGTCCTTCACCTTGGCAGCGTTTGACAGGCGCGTGCCATGGCACTCAGGGCAAACGTCTTCCTTCAGGAATTTTTCGACGCGGGCCATGCCCTTTTCGTCCTTCACCTTGGCAGCGTTTGACAGGCGCGTGCCATGGCACTCAGGGCAAACGTCTTCCTTCAGGAATTTTTCGACGCGGGCCATGCCCTTTTCGTCCTTCACCTTGGCAGCGTTTGACAGGCGCGTGCCATGGCACTCAGGGCAAACGTCTTCCTTCAGGAATTTTTCGACGCGGGCCATGCCCTTTTCGTCCTTCACCTTGGCAAGCGCATTTTCCACGGTGTAGACGGCGTTGTAATAAGTGAAGTCCAGTTCCCCTGCCTGATTAGAGCTTTTGGCCTTGTAGAAGATATGCTTTTTGACAGCCGGCCCGTGATAGACGATGTCTTTCTCCTCTGCTGAAAGCTCGCAAAAAGGAACATCGGTACGCACGCCCATGGCACGGCATACATCGGTCATAAGGGACCACATAAGGCTGTTCCACGGAGCAACGGCTCCTTCGTCGATGCTGAGCGATTCATCGGGCACAAGCGACGCCATGTCTACGGTGCGGACTGTGCCCATGCCTCCGCATCTGGGGCAGGCTCCCTGGGAATTGAACGCCAGCTCTTCTGCTGAGGGACCGTAAAAGTGTGAGCCGCACTCAGGGCAGACAAGTTCTTTTTCCCGGGCTACAGCCAGGGACGGTTCCAGATAATGGCCGTTGGGGCACCTATGGCATGCCAGGCGGGAAAACATAAGGCGCAGGCTGTTCAGAAGCTCTGTCCCGGTTCCAAAGGTGCTGCGTATGCCAGGTACGCCAGGGCGCTGGTGCAATGCCAGGGCTGCCGGGACATAGAGAACCTCGTCTACGTCTGCCCTGGCTGCCTGAGTCATGCGTCGCCGCGTATAGGTGGAGAGCGCTTCCAGGTAGCGCCGTGATCCCTCTGCATAGAGGACGCTCAGTGCCAGCGAGGACTTGCCTGATCCGGAAACGCCGGCAATCCCTGTAATTTTGCCAAGCGGAACAGCCACATCAATATTTTTCAGGTTGTGGACCCTTGCACCGCGGACGAGCATGTTTTCAATCATCGCTTCTGCCATCCCTTATGCCGCAAAAAGGGCTTCGGGAGCATTCTGCCCCCAAAGCCCTGTATAATCTTGCGCCAGCCTGAGGCACTGCCTTCAGTCTGACGTTTTTTATCTGCTGCTTATTCGGCTGCCTCGTTCTTGCGGATGCGCTGCAGCGCGTAGTTCAGCTGGCCTGCCGTCATGCCGAGCAAAGCTGCCGCTTCGTTGCGGCTGCCCTTGGCCCGTTCCATGGCTTCAAGGATTTTGCTGTTGCGGGCCTGTTCAAGGGCCTTGTCCAGGTTTTGTCCTGAACCAAGTTCAAAGAAGTCCTCGCTGTGCTGGGCAGAGGCAGTATCGGCCTCTTTGTCCAGAGGAGCGTCGATCATGTCGTCGTCACCTGCAATGACAGGGCCGAAGCTGGCTGCATCCGGAGAGAAGGGCTGGTCCTGTGCTGTCTGCACAAACTGGGCCTCAAAGGAGTCGGCCGCTGTGCCTGCCGGCTCTGCGTGGCTGTGGACAGTGTTGAGGAAACGTCCCTGGCGCAGCTGCTGCAGCACGTCTTCCCTGGTGATGGTGGCGCTTGAGTCAGAGAGCAGGCAGACCTGCTGCAGGATGCGCGTCACCTCGCGCAGGTTGCCGGGCCATTTTTCATCAAGCAGCGTCTGCCAGGCATCGCCGCTGAAGTTCCAGCACTGCCCAAGCTTCTGCTGCAACGACACCAGGAAGCTGCGCAGCAGGTTTTCACGCTCTGTGTAGGTGTACTCCCTGACAGGGGGCAGCGTGGTGCTGACGCCGGCCAGGCGGTAGTACAGATCGGTCCTGAAGCGGCCTTCGCGAATATCATCGGCAATGGAGGCGTCTGCAGAGGCTATAATGCGCACGCGGACAGTGCAGGCCGGGAACGGGGGCCTGGCAGGCAGCGTGAGCTTGGTCTCGCCTACCGGAGCCAGAATGCGCAAAAGCATGCTCTGCTGCGTGGGCGTCAGGAGGTTGACGTTCTCCAGGAACAGGGTGCCGGAACGCGCCCTGCGGAAGGCGCCCTCGCGGGGCTGGCCGTGCCCGCCGCTGTGCCCGAAGAGCTCGCAGATGAACATTTCGTCCGTGAGGCCGGCACAGTCAAGGCTGACAAACTTGCCTCCGCGGCCGCTCCATTCATGGATGTAGCTGGCAAGACGGCTCTTGCCGCAGCCGGATTCGCCGAGAAGCAGGATGGGCAGAAGCATGGTCGCCACGCGCTGCATCTTTTTGTAGACGCTGCCAAGCGCTGCGGAAATCATAGGCGGCTCGCCTTCCTTGGGCTGCATGGCAGTCGGGGAAATGCGCGAGGGCTTGCCTATGTTGCCTGCCGGGGCACGCAGGGCATTGTCTTCCTGCGGTGTTACCGGGATTTCCAGTTCCAGGGGCAGTGCTTCCTGCTGGGCTGCTGCCTGCTGCGGGGCAGGGCGCTGAATCCTGCCATGAGGCGTTTTGGCAGGCTGGGCCCTGTGCGTGGGCTTGAAGCGGCTCAGCAGATCCTCGCCGCGCAGGGCGCTCCCCTTGGCTTTTGTCGCAAGGGACCCGTACTTGTGGCCAAAACGGCCTTTGGGAACATATTTTGCCGGATCTTCTTCCTGCTGCTCCTGCAGGACGGCCTGGGATATGGGCGTGGAAGAAATGGGGGCTGGTTCGGCATTGTCGGCAACCGGCATTTCTATTTCAGGGATTTCGGTCATGCTGATGCCAGGGCCGTTCAGAATGTCCGGTATGGAGATGGTAAGGATATCCGGGGCCTTGCCCAGTCCTGTCAGGCGGGTCTGCATAAGGCGGATGCCTTTGTAGCGTATGGTTGACAGGAGAAGCAGGATGGCATGGGTGACAGGAGAGCCGGGAGAAAGGTGGAAGGTGATGCCTGTGCCGTCATCGGCAAGGCCGTAATGCTTTATAACGCCTTCCACGGCTTCCACTGTGGCCTGGCAGACCAGCATGTGGTCTGAAAGATCCGGCACCTTGGTGTGCTGGATGTCGAGCGTCTTGCCGACAAGGCAGGGGGCAAGCCATGCGCTCAGTGTGTCGAGGACGCTCTGGTTCAGCGTGGTCAGCAAAAGGACATGGTCAAAGGTCGGCTCATGCTCCAGCAGCATGCGGATGGGGCCGGGATTGATATTGTCATGTCTCAGGGCTGCGCTGATATCGACCTTGCCTACCCAGCAGATAAGGACGTTGTGGGTAGTGCCTGCCTGGGCCCCCTGTTCCGTCTGCGGGGCTGCCAGGACGCCTGCTTCGGCAGCGACCCCTTCTGCACTGCCCTGAACTGGCGCAGCTGCAGCTGCAGCTGTAGCCGGCAGTGCGGAATAGGGTGCTCCTGCAAGCATGGAGCCTGTCGTATCAGGCTGCACAGCGGGAGCTTCAGGAGAATGCATGACAGGCATGGGAGCCGGCCTGTACTGTGCAAAATGGTTGCTGCGGTGGGCAGGATGGCATGGTACCCAGTACCCTTCTTCCGGCATTGGCGTGGAGATTTTGGAAGATGATACGACGCTGCGGCAGGAACGGAAGAACTTGCTGGCGTATTCCGGCTCTGAAGGCCTGGTTTCCAGGGCTCCGGTGTTCTCGCCAATGACCTGTTTTTCTACTTTGCCATCGCCATACTGGCAGTGGATTGTGAAGGAGGACGGATCGCCCAGGTGGACAGCGTGCATTTCATCGCAGGCCACATGCTCGTTGACGTTGTATTCCAGTTCGCTCAGCTGTATCTCTTCGCCGGCCAGGCCGGTTGTAATTACCACGGGCATTGCAGGTGCAGTTCCCATGGTGGCTGCAGCAAAGGCTGGCTGCGCCGGGCTGGCAACAGGAGCCTGCGGCATTGCTCCGGCACTGGCTGCCGGCTGTTCTTCTGCCGGGGCGACTGCCTCTTCTGCTCCGGCAGGGCTGCTGGCAGTATCAGCGGCAGAAATATCAGATTCGCTTTCAGCCACTGCGGCAGCTTCCTGTACGGCTTCTGCGGCCGGCTGTTCCTGGCTCTGGCTGTCAAAGCCCGGATGTTCCTGTGCTACATGGCTGAGTGTCTTGATGAGCGAGGAGAAGGAAGCAAAGCCGTTATGCGTAGCTGTGGCACATTCGTCAGCAGTGCACTTTGCCTCAGTGGCGTCTTCATTGTCCTGGCTGTTTTCTTCCGCAGGCTTTTCAGCGGCTTGGGCATGTTCTTCAGGAGCATTGCCTGCTGAAGCCGTATTCTGTGCTTCATCCGTATCGGCCTGGGCAGAGAGCATTTCATCGACTTCCATGGTGACTGCAGGAACTGTTTCCGCATTCAGCAGCAGGGGCTCTTCATTGCCGTCCTTCTGTTCAAAGAAGATGGAAGGAAGCTTGCCGGCCCCGGCGGCAGCCTTTTTCCTGGTTGTTGTCCTTGTCCTGGTTGTCTTGCGTTTTTCTGCAGGCTGAGCCTCATCCTCTGCGGGAGCGGCCTCGTCCTGGTTTTCAGCACTTTTTTTGGTGCGTGTCCTTGTGGTACGTGTTTTAGTTTTTACAGCCCCCTCGGCAGCTGTTTTTCTTCTTCTGGCCGGTTTTGCTTCGGGAGCGGCCTCTTCTGCAGTCTGCGTATCCTGCACCTGCAGGTCCAGGGCTTCAGCGGCGGCATCTTGTTTTTCCTGTGCCGTGCGGGCTTTGCCCTTGGCTGAAGTCACTTTGGGAGTAGCGTCGGCACTGATTTTTCTTGCCATGGATGTTTTTCCTTAAACAGGCGGCAGTGTCTGGTTATGCCTGTTTGGTTTGCTGGGATATATGTAGATGACGGGTTTGGAAGCAAGCCGGGATTTTAATTCATCTGTTTTTCATAGTATCAGGCTCATTCATAGATGTGTTTTTTTGCAGGTCATGCGCAAGTAGTATTTTCCCTTTTGCGAAGGATGGCAGGAGTTGCCATCCCGTTAGTATCTACCAGCAGTCTCCTGTTGACAATCAGGAGGATGATAGAAGGAAAATTGCTGGTTGCCCCGGATACGTAATGCAGTTTATGTACATCCGCCCGGAAGCGCAAAGGCCTTGTTGAAAGCCTCTGTGCCGCAAACAGCATACTAACGCAATAACCTGCTCAGATGCAGAGGTAGAAACAAATCATGGACTCGGTTTTGCGACATGATTTATGATGTATGTCATGTACGAAACACAACACGTCTTTGAAAACACAAAATAATCAAAAAGGCAAGTAAAATGCTAAGAAAAGGCCCAAAAAAGCACATATGCCCTTTGTATGCGGGGCTTTGCCTGCTGTTTTGACGTATGTACTTTGTGTGATAGCATTTTGTCCTGTGCGGACATGCTGTCCGGAAATGCCAGGATTCCCGTCAGGATCCCCTTAAGGAGGAGAGTCTTTGATCAGATTTCATATAGTCACGCTTTTCCCTGATTTCTTTGACTCTGTCCTCAGGCAGGGACTGATGGCAAAAGCCATTGAGAAGGGGCTTCTGTCTGTGGAACTGGTTGACCCCAGGACGTTTTCAAAAGACAGGCACAGGCATGTGGACGACAGGCCCTATGGCGGAAGCCCCGGCATGGTCATGCAGCCTGCTCCTGTATGCAGCGCCCTGCGCTCTATTGCCTCCCCCGGACGCATGCTGGCCATGGCTCCCAGCGGATATGCCGCCAGCCAGAGCATGATGCGGGAACTGGCAAAGGAGAAAGACATTACCATCTTGTGCGGGCGCTACGAAGGCTTTGATGCCCGTCTCTACGATTTGTTCCCCCTGGAGCCTGTCAGTGTCGGCGATATCGTCCTGAACGGCGGCGAGACAGCGGCCCTTGCCCTGCTTGAGGCTGTGTCAAGGCTGGTCCCAGGCTTTATGGGCAAGGAGGAATCAGGAGACGATGAGAGCTATTCCTGCGGCCTTCTGGAGTATCCGCACTTCACAAGGCCGCCGCTCTTTGAAGGGCATGCGGTTCCGGAAGTACTCCTGCAGGGGAATCACGCATCCATTGCTGCCTGGCGCAGGGCCAGGTCTGTTGCCACAACCTTTGAGCGCCGTCCTGACCTGCTTGACGAGGCAAGGCTGACTGCAAAGGACAGGGATGTCCTGAAAGGCATGGAGAGATACGGCGTTACTTCCAATATATGGCTCTGCCTGCTGGAACAGGCCGAGCCTAAGAAGTGGCAGAAAACAGCCTTTGACTGCCTTTCAGAGCAGGATATGGCGGCTCTTTGTGACTTTTGCAGGCAGCTGGGCCTGGCCGGCGTAAAAAAAGCAGCCTCAGAAGAG
Source organism: Bulleidia sp. (assembly GCA_963661665.1). Classification (GTDB taxonomy): domain Bacteria; phylum Desulfobacterota; class Desulfovibrionia; order Desulfovibrionales; family Desulfovibrionaceae; genus Desulfovibrio. The sequence goes on from CAVLCT010000039.1 coordinate 9,463, forward strand.
GATCTTGCTACAATTTTCCGGGAGACGGCCTTGCAGGCAGGGAAGGAACCCCATATTGCGGCAGTTGCTCCCTGGCCTGAAAAGGAAGAGACCCTGAGCGGCCTGCATCTGAGGGCAGTGGCGCAGGAGCGCCCGCTTGTCCTCGTTGCCGGCAGGCACGGCTATCTTTCAAAGCCGGTGTTGCGGCTGTGCTCTTCTTATGCCAGGCTTCCGCACTCGCTTAAGGGAGGCAGGCTCTGTGCCCGTGACTGCCTGACCATCCTGCTGGACAGGATAGCTGGCGAATACTGGTAGTGCCGCCTCAAACCGGGAAACAATAAAGCCGCCGTTCCCCCTATACTGGAAGCGGCGGCTTTGATTTTCCTTTGCAGATGCTGTTTTAGGCGGCGTGGCTACTGCCTGCAGGACTGTCCACACAGGCCATCTTTGCCTGGCGGCGTCTTTGTATGGTCCTGACCAGGCAGGACAGGGAAAAGTTAATGACAAAGTAGACCAGGGCGGCAAATCCGAAGATAACCGCCACCTGGGCTATGCCGACGCTTTGTCCTGTATAGCGGGGCAAAAGGGAGAGCACGTTGCGCGAACGGAACATCAGCTCGGCCATGGCGACCATGGACAGGAAGGACGTGTCCTTCACGACCGTAATAACCTGGCTTAAGAGGGTAGGCGTGATGTTCTGGAAGGTCTGCGGCAGGATGATGTAGCACAGGGCCTGCACAAAGTTGAATCCCTGGGATCTTGCCGCCTCAAACTGCCCCTTGGAAATGGAATTGAGGCCGCCGCGGATGATTTCTGCCATGACAGCCGATGTGAAGAGCACAAAGGCAAAGACGCACCGGGAAAATGCCGTAGACATGGGCGCATAGACATAGCAGATCAAAACCCACATAAGGTTGGGGGTATTGCGGAAAATTTCGATATAGATGCCAGCCAGGCGCCCCAGAATGAACTTTTCGTAGGAACGCAGAAGGGCAAGTATCAGCCCGAAGAAGAGGCTTAGGACAACAATGATGGCAGACAGCTCAATAACCATCCAGGCACCGCCCAGAAGGTACATGGTAATGTCATAGGTAAAGGTCTTGCTGATGACTTCTATCATGATGCTTTCACCTCGGCTTCTTGCAAGGCACCGCCATCAGCAGGCTTGTCCGTTACCTGAATATCGCGTTTTTTCAGTTTTTCTTCGTACTTGCGTCCCCATGTAGCCAGGGGGAAGCAGAGTATGAAATACAGGATGCCGCACACCAGGAATGGCGGACCATAGATGCTGGCACCTGTTGTCGCCCAGTCATTGGTGCGGTTCATGAGGTCAGTGCCGCCTATGAGGGCAATAACAGAGGTGTTCTTGATAAGGTTCACCATCTGGTTGACCAGGGGAGGCATGACGATTTTGACAGTCTGGGGCAGGATAATCCAGCGCATGGTCTGGATGTAGGTAAAGCCCTGGGACGCTGCCGCCTCAGTCTGGCCATGCGGTATGGATTCAATGCCGGCGCGGACCACCTCGGCTATGTAGGCACCGTGGTAAATGCCGACGGCGTAGATGCCGACGGAAACCTGTCCCATGTAAAAGCCGATATAGGGGAGAGCCAGATAAAAGACGTAGGCCTGAAGAACCAGGGGGGTATTTTGCAGGGTTTCCACATAGCCTCTGGCTATGAACCTTGGGATGGCGTGTGTCGATGTGGACATGACACCGAACACTATCCCCAGGGCCAGGGCCAGCAGGAGGGCCAGAATGGAGACCATGACAGTTACGCCAAAGGCCTGTCCGAATAAGTGCCAGTCAGCCAGAAAAAGCTTCCAGCACTCCAGAGAAAAGATTTGCTCAAACAAGAGAACCCCCTGGCAAGAGAGGCTGGGGAGGGGGAATGCTCCCCCTCCTTAAAAAACAGAAACTGTGATTATTCGGTGAATGACGGGGGAACGTTGTGAGCCTTCAGGAAGCCGTCAATGGTGCCGTCCTTGAGCCACTTGACAACGAGGGCATCTACGAAGCCGGCCAGGCCCTTGTTGGAGAGCTTGGTGGCAATGCCGTACTGCTGGGGAGCAAAGCGGACCTTGTTCACGAGGACAGTGCTTGCGTCAAGGTAGCCGGTGAGGATGGAGCCGTCCACGCAGAAAGCCTGAATCTGGCCGGAGTCAAGGGCGGCCTTGATGGAGGGATAGTCGGGGAAGGTCTGGGTGTTTTTGCTCTCTGTCAGCGTTACGCCGGCCTTGGCGGCGGCAGCAATGAGCTGGGCCTTGGAGGTGGCGCCTTCAGCCACGCCCACAATCTTGTCAGTCAGATCCTTGTAGCTCTCGATCTTGCTGGACTTCTTCACGAGCAGGGAAATGGCGTCCGTGTAGTAGGGGGTAGAGAAGTTCCAGGTGTTCTTGCGCTCTTCAGTGATGGTGAAGGTGGCGATGACCATGTCGATGTCGCCGGAGTCAAGCAGCTGGCCGCGGGTTTTGGCAGTCACGCCGGTAAAGACGATGTCAGATGCTTTCAGGCCCATGGCTTCGGCAATCTTCTTGGAAAGATCGATTTCCATGCCTTTGTATTCGCCGGAGAGATCCTGAATGCCGAATCCGGGCACGTCGGTCTTGACGCCGACATGCAGCTTGCCGCGCTTGACGATTTTCTGCACGTCTTCGGGGAGGTCGGCGGCAGAGACATTAGCGGCAGTTACGCCAAGCATAATGCCTGCGACGAGGAAAAGGGAACTGAGTTTTTTTAAAAAAGCCATGGCAATCTCCTGTTGGATGCCCGTCTCTTCTATGAGAGACAGGTGGCTCACCGAATTTCTCGGTTGGCTCTTGGGTGATAAAAGAACAGATTGCGGGGGAAAGCAGGCAGATGGCGTATTCTGTTATAATACGCTTTGCCTGCAAATATGTTTCCGGCAGGCGGGCTTTCCCTGAAACAAGGGGACAGAGAGCCTTTCTGCTAGTGGATAATCTTGCCCAGGAACTGCTTGACGCGGTCGTGGTAGGGGTTGACGAAGAAGTGATCGGGTGTGCCTTCTTCAAGTATGGTGCCCTGATCCATAAAGATAACGCGGTCTGCCACCTCGCGGGCAAAGCCCATTTCGTGCGTGACAATGACCATGGTGATGCTTTCCTGTGCCAGCTTGGTCATGACATTGAGCACTTCCTGCACTGTTTCCGGATCAAGGGCAGAGGTCGGTTCGTCAAAAAGGATGATTTTTGTCTGGCTGCAGAGGGCCCTGGCAATGGCCACGCGCTGCTGCTGGCCGCCTGAAAGGGTAGTCGGGTAGACAAGCGCCTTTTCAGTCAGGCCCACCACTTCAAGGAAGTGGTATGCCAGCTCTTCTGCTTCCTTTCGTGTCTTGTTGAACAGCTTGATCGGAGCCAGGGTAAGGTTGCCAAGGACATTGAGATGCGGATACAGGTTAAACTGCTGGAACACCATGGCCGATGTATTGCGTACAACCTGGGTGCGGTTCATCCTGGTGAGCTCGACGCCGTCCACAAACACCTGTCCTGAGGTGACAAGTTCCAGGCCGTTCATGCAGCGGACAGTCGTAGACTTGCCGGATCCGGAAGGACCGATGATAACCAGCTTTTCGCCTTCCTTTACTTGCAAATTGACGTCTTTCAGGACCTCATGGGCACCGAAGAATTTGTGGACATGGCAGAGTTTAATCATTACGCGATCTCCGTCCTCGCAGAATCAGAACACGGACTTCAGGTATCAGAAGGGGGAAGCTGTGCCTTGCGCCGGTCCGTCTTGAATGTGACAGGGAAGCTGTCGGAAAGGCGTGAAAATGTATTGTGCCTCGGGGAAGGGGAATGGCATGCCTGATATAACCGCCTGGCGTTTGCTCTGGCGTGTGACACGACCTGGCATCAGGCATCTGTCTTCCTGATCTTTTCAGGCATGCCTGCCTGAAAGCAGGACAGAGCCTCTTTGCGGAAAACGGAATGCGCATGATGCGGTAACGGACACTTTCACTCCACTACAAACTGTTCTTATAGCGCTTGTATGCCGAATATGTCAAAGCCTCTGTTTGCTGTTCTGCTAAAACGCCTGTTCCAGTTCTTTTTTGCACAAGCAGCAGGAGACTGCGTCAGCACGGGCTGTAACGCCTCTTTGCACTGAATGCCGGGGCCGGAACTGGGGCGGCAGCTGCAAAAGAAAATAAAAAAGGGAACCACAATTTCTTGCGGTTCCCTGTTATAGCCGTGGAGCCATTGTCCAGGATTGAACTGGAGACCTCGTCCTTACCAAGGACGCGCTCTGCCGACTGAGCTACAATGGCCTGTTAGCGGTGAAGTTCCCTTCACGCAAAAAGGGAAATTATAGAAACAGCCTTGGCTTGTCAAGAAATAAAAGCACCTGAGCTTATTTTTTTTGCTTTGCCGGCCTGCCCGGGCAGGAAAAGGCTAAAAATCCCAGGGCTTGCAGATGAAGCCGCGAATCTTTGTCTTGAGAATGGCTGAGGCATGTTCCGGTGTCAGAATGAGGGCTGTGTCGGCACCGCGTCCTGTTCCGCCCACGGCGATAATGTCTTCGCCATGGGGAATAAGCCCTGCATCAAGTGCCATGACGGCAACTTCCACGCAGACTTTCGGGCCCTGCCCGAACATGTACAGCGTCTTGGCCATGACCTCGACAGGCCCTATTCCCTGATAGGCAGAACTTAAGCCCCGTTCGGCCCCGCTCAGGACATGGGTGGTCGTCAGGACATCCATTCCGGCAGATACAAGATGTTCCCGTGTTTCCTTTGCCATCTCGCACGGCTCATGCCCTGCATAGCCTGCGGCATGTGTTACGCAGACAATGTGTGTCTTGTCAGCGATATCCAGGAAAAGGGATGCCGTATCGCCATGGTTACTGGCCACGACAATATGCTGTATGTTCTTTTCCAGGGCTGCTTTTTTTGCCAGACGGACCGTTTCTGCTGTATTGGCAGGTCCTTTGTTTACAAAATACTGCATAGAAACCTCCTCTGCATTGTTTTTTTTGCTGGCGGCAAAGCATGCTGTCATGGATACTGCCGCCTGTATACAGAATAGCAGGTCTATTTTCCTCTGTACAGACTGCGGTCAGTAGAGTAGGAAGATTTTTCGTTGCAAAAAGTATTGTCCTAAGGCCTGCATTCCCCTGCTGAAAGAAGAATGCGGGGAGGAATGGCAAAAAGAGCCAGGGAGAATTTTATGGAAAAGCAGAAAATATCCTATCTGGATATGCCCAAGGAAGAGGTGCTTGAGAGAAAGCGCGCCGTCGAGGCTGCCATCAAAGTCTTAGAAGGCATGGACGGCGATGCTTCTGTCTTTAAGGACGGCACGGGTGCACTTCTTGATGTGTCTCTTCTGCCCGAAGACGTCCTTGCTGTCCTGAAAAGGGAAGGGGCAGCCCTGGAAGGCCAGGACAGGAAGGGCCTTCTGCAGTTCTTGCAGGTTGCCATCATGAAGATGGATACAAGCGAGCGTATCCGCGAGATAAAGAGGACTGCCTCCTTTAACCGTGTGGCCTGTTCCGTCCTCTTTGATAACAGGCCAGGGCCTGGTTCCCTGGAAGCGCTTTTTGCTCCCAAGGGCAGAAAATAAGTTTATGCAGATTTGAGGCGGCCCTGCTTCTGTCATGACAGAACCGGCAGGGCACAAAAAAAAGCGAATCCTAAAGGATCCGCTTTTTTTTGTGCTTTCGGCACGGAAATTTTTTTCTAAGAAGAAAGATATCTTTGCAGGATACACTAGCCGCGCATGGCACGCTTGGAAGCCTTCAGAGGGTTAATCTTCTTCTTGTCTGCGCCTTCGCCGGCCTTCTTGATCTTGTCCTTGTTGGCTTCGGTCAGGGCGGCGGCATCAAGATTCAGGGCGGCAAGGCGTTCAGCCATGTTGGTGCGGGCGCCGGTGTAGCGATTCGGATCGGCGAGATTGGAATCGACATATTTGGCTGTGGTAAAATAAAGGCCCTTTTCGTCGATGGCGAGCAGTAACTCAGTGCCATTCTCAACAACGGGCTGGATAACCATATCAGAGGTGCTGCCGAACAGGCTGGCCATATGTATTCTCCTTTAGGAAGTGAATTGGTTGAAACTTTTCGAGGCAACAGTATAGAGAAACTGTTGACGGATAGCAACAGAATTTATGCTTCTGGGCAAAGTATTCTGATAATCCTTAGAAACATGACCTGATAGCACATAAAAAAAATGCCGTCAAAGAGGCATTTTTTTTGAAAACGGCATCTGCCGGCACAGCCTTGCCCGCCGCAAAGGAAGCACGTATACAGAGTTTCATCGCATTTTTCGTGGTCTTTCCTGAAAAAAAGGGCATAGTCTGGCAAAGGAGAACAGTGCATGCGCGGTTACAAAGGGTATGTCTCGCCGTCAAGGGACGGGATTCTTTCCGACACTCCGGCTGCCTCTGAGCACGATACGGTACCAACGCCGTATGGGGCATCCCTGTCTGCAAGGAAGCTGTCAGATCCTGCACAGGCTGATTTTGAGAGTCGTGATGATGCAGTGCATGAGGTCCTGCCTCTGGAAGACCGTTCCTGTGCCGTACAGGCAGACGGAAAGGGCACGGGATTTTTGTCCTCGCTCAGGAGCCTCTGCCGCGGCCGCATTCTGGCTCTGGCTCTCGCTGTCAACGGCCTGCTTGTCCTTTTTTTTGCGCTTATCATGTATCTGGACAGGCCGGTTCCGCCCAAGTATGTCTATTACATTGAGCTGGTAGACGGAACAGAGGCGGATGTTGCCCGCCAGGATCCTGAGAAGCAGGGCAAAAGCGAAGAGCCGGCAGAAAAAAGCCTGCCTCCTCAGGAGCAGCCTGTCAGCAGCCACTGATGGCTGTGCCCAGGGCAAAGATGGCGCCGTTAGGCGCATTGTCAAAGATTTTTGTGCCAAAGGCCAGGACGTGCTTTTCTATGCGCATGGCAGGCCATGGGCCAAAGCTGGCTCCAAGGCTTTTCAAAAGGGCAATTGCCGTCGGAGTCACTGTTTCTCCTTTCCCGGCAAAGGGAACAACCGGAATGCCGTCCAGAAGTTCGAGGACTGCAGGGGCAGGGACAGGCAGGATGCCGTGCTGGCAGGTGACAGAGCCGTCTGCAAGAGGCAGGGGGCTGACCTGGAAAAGGTCAGGATGCAGTTCGTCAAAAAGCACGCATGCCAGTGTTATGTCCAGAATGCTGTCCAGTGCGCCGACTTCATGAAAATGCACTTCTTCAGGCTTTTTCCCATGGACACGGCCTTCTGCTTGGGCAAGCAGGGTAAAGGTTTTAATGGCCATGTCCCTGGCTGTTTCTGTTACGTCTGCCTTTTCAAGCAGGCGCACTATATCGGCAAGCGTCCTGTGCTCATGCTGGTGCGGCAGGTCAACCCTTGCCCTGAATCCGCCTATGGCACGGACCTGGCAGGGCTCGAGGTGCAGGGCATTGTCCAGTTCCGGCATGATTTTGGTTGCAAGGGCATTGAGTTCGGTGTTGTCTTTTCCCAGCAGCCTGGAAAATCCGGTGAGCAGGATGTCGCCTGCCAGGCCGCTGTGGCAGCGTATGGTTACTATACTCTTTTGCGTATTCTGTTCAGGCTGATGCCTGGGCCCGTGCGCATCGTGGCTGTGATCGTGGTTTTCATGGCTGTGTGCATGTCCGCTGCTGTCATGTTTGTCCAGGGCTGCCTGGGCGGCAATTGTTTTTTCTGCAGTCATTGCTGTTAGTCCTCTTGCTCTGAAGCCTTGCCGGCGTGTGCCATCCCGAAGATGGCGTGCAATACCCTGGCTGCGGCACAGGCTGCCCCGTAGCCGTTGTCGATATTCAGGACGCCTATGCCCGGGGCACAGGACGACAGCATGCTGGACAGGGCTGTTTCTCCATGGCGTGCGGCCCCGTAGCCCACAGAGGTGGGAACAGCAAACACAGGCTTTGCCGTAAGCCCGCCCAGTACGCTGGCCAGGGCGGCATCAAGCCCGGCTACGACAATGACAGCATCGTGAGCATTAATTTCTGGTATGCGGTCAGCCAGGCGCCACAGCCCTGCTACGCCGCAGTCTTCAAAGACTGTGTGCCTGATGCCAAGATACGTTAATGTCCTGGCCGCTTCCCAGGTAACCGATCCGTCTGCCGTTCCTGCCGAGACAACGGCAACTGAGCCATGCTCATAGTCCGGCAGCCTTGTGCCGAAGGCCGTGCGCGAGAGAGGGTGGTAGTCATAGCCTTTTTGCAGGGATTCAGGCAGGCTTAAGAAAATTTCCGGAGCCAGGCGGGTAAACAATATCGGCCTGCCGTTGGGGGCGGCAAAGGCCTCCAGCAGGCTTAGAAGAGCTTCCCTTGGCTTTCCTTCGCAAAAAACGGCTTCAGGAAGGCCTATGCGCGCTGTGCGGGCGTGATCGAAAAGAATGCCGTGATTCAATGTGTCTGCTCCTGATGAGAAAGCGTTTGCTTTGAGCCTGTACTGGCTGACGTTCCTTTTAGTTAGCGTTTTCATCCTTTTGCTGACAAGCCGGAAATGGTGCAAAAAGTTGCCTGTTTCTCTCAAAATCAGGCGAAGAGGAGGATTGTGCCCAGAAGGATCGCTCCGGTCCAGACAGTGCCCCACATGAGCCGTATGGCCAGGGATATGTGCCTTTCTGTGGCAGATGGCGTGCCGTCGCCAAGCCAGGGGTGATTGACGTCAATGCCAGGGTAGCTGGCAGGTCCGCCAAGACGAAGGGACAGAGCGCCTGCAAAGGCTGCCTCGCTCCATGCGCTGTTGGGGCTTTCATGGGCTGCATGATACTGTATGCCTGCCTTAAAGGCCTGCCTGGCCGAGGTGCCAGGCACAAAAAGAGCGGCAAGGCTGATGCACAAAAGGGAGAGCCTGGCAGGAAGGTAATTGAAGCAGTCATCCAGGCGGGCTGCTGTCCTGCCAAAATACAGCCAGTATGCAGATTTGTGTCCCCACATGGCGTCCAGAGTATTGGCCGCTCTCTGGGCAACGGCAAGGGCTACTACTCCCGGGAAGCCGGCCAGAAGAAAGCCTGTTGCCCCCCAGAAGAGCGTGGCAAGCGTAGAGTCCGTGCAGTTTTCGGCAATGGATTCCACGCAGGCCCTGGCTATTCCGTGTGCATCAAGAGTCTTTG
>CAVLCT010000040.1:0-13881 GCA_963661665.1 Bulleidia sp.
TTTTTCGCACGTTGCGAAAACAGAAAAGATCAGCTATAAATATAAGGTTATAGTTCAGGGCATCTGGCGGGGAAATACTCTGTCACAGCCCGAAGTATCCCGGCGGGATTTTTTTTTGCTTTCAGCCCAATTTTAAAGGTACATATATCATGAACGTTGTAACCCGTTTTGCTCCGAGCCCTACAGGGCATCTGCATATAGGCGGCGCCCGTACAGCTATTTTCTGCTGGCTGATGGCCCGTCATTTCAAGGGCCAGTTTCATCTGCGCATAGAGGATACCGATCTTCTGCGCTCCAAGCAGGAATACACGGATTCCATCCTGGCTTCCATGCGCTGGCTCGGTCTTTCATGGGACGGGGAACTCAACTACCAGACGCAGCGCATGGACCTTTACAGGAAATACGTGCAGAAACTGCTTGATACAGGCCAGGCCTACTGGTGCACCTGCACTCCCGAAGAAGTGGATGCCATGCGCGAGAAGGCCAAGCAGATGGGCTTAAAGCCCCGCTACAACGGACACTGCCGCGAACTGGGGCATGGTCCTGCCGAAGGTGCCTGCGTGCGCCTGAAATGCCCGGCTGAGGGAAAGATTGTCTTTGATGACATGGTCAAGGGCCGCATCAGCGTGGATGTCTCCGAACTAGACGACATGGTGATCCAGCGTGCCGATGGCACCCCCACCTATAATATGGCCGTCGTGGTGGACGACTATGAAATGGGTATTACCCACGTCATCAGGGGCGATGACCATGTTTCCAACACGCCCCGTCAGATTTTAATCTACCGCGCCCTTGGCCTGAAGGAACCTGTTTTCGGCCATGTGCCCATGATTCTGGGACAGGACGGCGCAAAGCTCTCCAAGCGTCACGGCGCCAGGGCAGTCATCGAGTATGAGAAGGACGGCCTGCTGCCCCAGGCCCTGGTAAACTACCTTGTCCGCTTAGGCTGGTCCCACGGTGATCAGGAAATTTTCAGCCTGGAAGAGCTGGTAGATCTCTTTGACGGCACGCATCTTAATCCGTCGGCTGCCCGCTTTGACGTCAACAAGCTGCAGTGGCTCAATGCCCACTACATGCGCAACCTGCCTGTTGCCGAACTGGCCAGGCTGGTCAGGCCCTTTGTGCTTGACTGCGGCTATGGCGAGATTGCCCAGGAGCGCCTGGAAGGCCTGTGCGTGCTCTTCCGCGACAGGGCCAAGACCCTGGTGGAACTGGCAGCCAGCTTTAAGCCCATGCTCGCCAAAGCAGCCGAGCTTGAATACGACGAAAAGGTTGTTGCCAAGCAGATTACTGACGAGACCAAGGAGCGGCTGGCCCTGCTGAAGCCTGTCCTGGCTGACTGCGCCGCTTTTGATGGTCCTTCCCTGGAAAAGACCTTCAACGAGTTTGTCGCTGCCAACGGCCTTACCTTCAAGCAGATCGCTCCTGCCCTGCGCACGGCTCTTGTGGGCTTTATGGGCGGTTCACACCTGCATGACATCATGGCTTTCCTTGGCAGGGAAGAGACTTTGGCCAGAATCGATCGTACCCTGCAGTTCTAGCCTGACACAGGCTGGTCTTTTTTTGTGAACAATAAAGAGGAGGCGGCAATGGATGAACAGTCTGTGCAGTCTCCTTTTTTATTGCTCTCTGACGGGGTGCGCAGCTGGGTCAACCAGAAGGGCTGGGCCAGGCTACGCCCCATACAGGAGCAGAGCCTGCCTGCTGTCCTGGCAAAGAACAGGGACGTCATTATTTCCGCAGCCACCGCGTCAGGCAAGACAGAGGCCGCCTTTCTGCCAGCCTTTTCTGCCATACGTCCCGGGGCCAGGAGCACGTCCATTCTCTATATAAGTCCTCTCAAGGCCCTGATTAACGACCAGAGAAGGCGACTCTCAGGTCTTGCGCAGTCCCTGCGCCTTCCTGTTACGGCATGGCACGGAGACATGTCCCGGGAAGACAGGAGCGCCTATTTTGCCGATCCCCGCGGCGTGCTCATGACAACGCCTGAGTCACTTGAGGGCTTTCTGCTCAGGCATACGTCTCTCTGCTACACGATATTTGCCGATCTTGAGTACGTCATTATTGACGAATTTCATTCGCTGGCTGACAGCGAGCGCGGCTTTCAGCTACTTTCCCTTTTGCGCCGCCTTGAAGTCATGCTCAGGCGGACTGTGCCGAGAATTGCCTTAAGCGCCACCTTCGGCAGTGCCGATGAAATGGTGGAGCGCCTGCGCCCGCACCGGAACGGCTATCCCTGTACGGTTGTGAGCACCCAGGACGAGTGCCGTGCCAGGTTTGAGGTGCGTACCTACGTTGACGTGCCGCCCTATATGCGCAAGTACGTACAGGAAAAAGGGCTGGAATACCTTATCCGCGATCTGTACCAGCTGCTTTGCGGCGGGCATAACCTTGTTTTTACCAACTCGCGCAGAAGGACGGAGCAGATTGCCGCGGCCCTGGCAAAATTGTGCCGTGAAGAAGGCCGCGAAAACGAATTTTTTCCGCATCACGGCAGCCTCTCGCAGTCCCTGCGCCAGAGCCTGGAACAGCGACTGCAAAGCGAGAAGCCGGCAACTGCCGTCTGCACCATGACGTTAGAGCTGGGCATAGACATTGGCAACATGGACAGCATTGCCCAGCTGGATGCGCCCGGTTCCGTAGCCAGCATGCGACAGAGGCTGGGCCGTACCGGACGGCGCGGGGAAACGCCCCTGCTGCGCCTCTTCCTGCTTGAAGGACGTATTAACGCCCAGGCTGCAATCCAGGACAAGCTCCGCATGGGGCTTTTCCAGACTCTGGCTGTGCTGCGCCTTATCCGTGAGGGCTGGAACGAGCCTGTGGGAGCTGGAAGGCCGCACTATTCCACGCTGGCCCAGCAGGTTATGTCCGTGATTTCGCAGTATAACGGGGTCAGGCCGTCGGCATTGTACGGGCTTTTGTGCACGACAGGCCCCTTTGCCGTGACTCAGGACGATTTTATGGTTTTTCTCAGGGGGCTTCACCAGAGAAACCTTGTCCTGCGGGATGAAAACAGGGAGATCCGCCTGACTGAAAAAGGCCAGCAGATTGTCTCTTCCCTTGATTTTCTGACAGCCTTCAGGCAGGCCCCGGAGTATACGCTGGTAAATAACGGCAGCACCCTGGGAAGGCTGCCCATGGACGAACCGCTTGAAGAGGGACAGCGCATTCTCTTTGCGGGCAGGGCCTGGCGCGTTACAGGCACTGATCTGTCATCTATGACCATACAGCTTGCCAGGGACACGGACGGCGAGGCACCAAAGTTCGGCGGGTTTGGAAAAAGCGTGCACGACCGCGTGCGTCAGGTAATGCGCGAGCTGTACGTAAGCGGCAAGGTACCTGATGTCTATTGTTCCTACATGGCGAGAAACATGATGAAGGAAGGGCGCAGAACCTTCCTGAACCTGGAGCTTGGTTCAACGCATGTGCTCATATCCAGCAGCACCCTGTATCTTTTCCCCTGGCGCGGGGACACCTTCTGCCGCACTGTTGTTGCGTTTTTGCGCATGGCAGGCATGAATGCCGATACCATGGCCGGCATTGTGGACGTCCGTGATGTAAGCCTGCATTCCTTCCGGAACTTGCTGGCCGGCTTTTTGTCCAAAGGAAAGCCCGATGCCCTTAAGATGACCAGGAGCATAGACACAATGCTTCAGGGAAAGTTTGCGTCCTTTGTGGATGAAGCCCTTCTGGCCAGGGACAATGCCCTGCGCTTTTATGCCATGGATGAAGCCTGGGACTGGCTTGTGCAATTAGTGGACAGAGGCCTGTCCCCGCAAAAGGTAAACTATTTCTGATATCCTGATGCAGATACCCTGACACTGGTGCACGGGGACAGGCTCCAAAAGAGAAGCAGCCTTATGTCCGGATCAGGCCCGGATGACAGTGCCAAGATCTGTCTCGCCTTCCAGCAGGCGGCGCAATGCCGATTTTTCGGCACCGTTCAGGATAAGCGCCTTGCGGCAGCCCATGCCCAGTGCATGCAGGCAGGAATCCACCTTGGGAATCATGCCGCCCGCAATGGTGCCGTCGTCTTTCAGAGCCTGGATGTCAGAGACAGTCAGTTCGCGCAGGAGGTTTTTGCCGGCATCCAGAACGCCTGGCACGTTGCTCATAAGAACAAAGAATTCTGCCTGAAGGGCACCGGCAATGGCGCCTGCCGCAGTGTCGGCATTGATATTGAGGGCTCCCCCCTGCTCATCTTCGGCAATGGGGGAGACAACAGGCACAAAGCCGCCCCTGACAAGGCAGGAAATAATGTCGGGGCTGACGTGCGTGACATCGCCCACGCGGCCAAGCTGCGGGTCCCTGACCCTTGCTTTGAGCAAAGGAGATCCGTCACGGCCGCTGATGCCGCAGGCTGCAGCTCCTGCAGCCGTCATGGCAGAGACAAGTTCCTTGTTGACCTGGGCTGAGAGCGCCATTTCCACGGCTTCCATGGCCGCATCGTCCGTGACACGCAGGCCCTGTTCAAAGCGTGACGGTATGGAAAGCCTTTCAAGCAGGGAAGAAATCTGCGGGCCGCCCCCGTGAACAACAACGCACTTGCGCCCGTCTGCTGCCAGGGGGGCAAGATCGTGGCAAAAGGCATCCCTTAAGGCAGGGTCCGTCATGGTGTGGCCGCCGAACTTGATGACGATATACTTTGTATCCATAGCTCTGGTCCTCTATCCTTGTTCTGCGTCAAAGTGCTGGCACTTGTCCGGGGATTGCTCCGTGGATTGTTCCGTGGACTGCTCCCGGGCTTTTTCCTGATCCTTCAGAAGGCATCTTTGCCTGTAGCGTTCTTCCTTTTCCTTTTGCCTCTGTTCCAGGCGCTCGGCCTCTTTCTGGCTGGCCAGGGCGTGCTTTTCAGCCTTGATTTCCTCCCACGTCGGGCGGCTGAAGAGGGTGCGTGAGAGATCTGGCTGGCAGGTCAGGATTTCCTGCGTGCCGTCTGCTGCTTTCAGCCATACCCTGGCGGACTCAAGCTTTGCCGCCTTGGGCGCATAGGAGAGGAACTGGCATGAGGCTTTCCGGATGATGTCAGCCGGCCAGGCTGCCCCGTCCCTCAGCAGGGCAAGGGGCCCTGGCAGATCGCAGAGGCCGATCAGAAGGTCTCCCGGCTTTTGCGCCTCGCGCAGGCGCTCATTGTCCCTGTTGTTGCGTGCGCACACCATCCAGAAGGCGGAAGTATCCTCTGTATGCCACAGCTGCCGCCCGAAGCCGGTCAGCATATAGTCATCAACAGAGGCATCTGCCCTGTGCATGCGCAAGGGCCAGTAGTGGCGTGCATTTTCCCGTTCTGTCAGGCGGCAGCCGCCGCCCGGGGAAGGAATTTCAGTGAAGCCATATTTTTCGGCCAGGGCCAGCTGTTCCAGGCGTCCCCTGCCGTGAATGGCCAGAAGGCGGCTGCGGTCAACCTGCCCTGAAAGCTCGCAGGGAGTAGGCGCAAGATGCTGGGCACAAAGGGGCCTTAAAAGCAGGTCATCCACTCCTGCCTCGTGCATGATGCGGTTCATGATGTCCCTGCGCTGGGACATGGGGCGCTGCCCCAGGACTTCTCCTGTAGCGACAAACTTGCCCCCCAGCTCCTCCATGCGCAGCCTGGCCAGGCGGAGAAGAAGGATCTTGCAGTCAACGCAGGGGTTCATGACCTTGCCAAAGCCGTGATCCGGCCAGTGGTTAATCTGGCTGACTATCTCCGGCCCTGCATCGGCAATCTCTACATCGACGCCGTATAGGCGTTGCCAGCGTGACCGTGCATTAGGGGAACCGAAAAAGGGCGAAACATAGTGCAGGCAGCGCACGTTCAGCCCCTGCTCCATCAGCAGCCTGGCTGTGAGCAGGCTGTCAAGGCCGCCTGAAAAAAGAACAACACCGTCTATCATGGGAAAGCTGGAAAGTTGCAAAACTGGAAAATGCGTACCGGGAAGGACGAGGGGCATGCGCCCCTGCCTTATGCGAAAAGCAACTTGTAACTGTATTAGCCAAAGCCCTCAAGAACAAAAATAGCCGCATCCTGCGCAAAACAGCACAGGACAGAACTGAGAAAGGAAGGATTTGTGCGTATTTTCCCTGTATTTCAGTGGCAGTGCATGGCTGATGGATAGCTGACAGCGTGCTTGCCTTGCCATAAAAGGAATGATAAAATTTATTGTTTAGAATTGTCTATGACAGTTATTTTCACAACTAAATACGGAGTTATTTATGGCAACGAAAAAAGCCGTTTCCGCAGCTGATGACGCCAGAAGTAACGCCCTTGCCACAGCTCTGACCACTATTGAGAGGAAGTTTGGCAAAGGGTCGGTCATGCGCCTGTCAGACAACAGCGTGGCCAGCATCCCCGTCATTCCCACAGGCTCCATAGGACTTGATCAGGCCCTTGGCGTCGGTGGCATTCCGCGCGGCAGGGTGACCGAAATATTCGGCCCCGAGTCCTCGGGCAAGACAACGCTTACCCTGCACCTTATTGCCGAGTGCCAGAAGCGCGGCGGCACCTGCGCCTTCATTGATGCCGAGCATGCCCTTGACGTGTCCTATGCCAAGGCCCTGGGCGTCAATACCGACGAGCTCCTTGTGTCCCAGCCTGACTACGGCGAGCAGGCCCTGCAGATAGCGGACATGCTTGTCCGCTCGGCTGCCGTGGAACTGGTCGTCATCGACTCGGTGGCAGCCCTTGTGCCCCAGAGCGAGCTGAACGGAGACCTTGGCAACATGCAGGTCGGCGGCCATGCCCGCCTCATGTCCCATGCCATGCGCCGCCTGACAGGCACCATCCACCGCTCGAATACCGCCGTCGTCTTCATCAACCAGATCCGCATGAAGATCGGCAACGGTCCCTATGTGGGCAATCCCGAGACCACCACGGGCGGCAATGCGCTCAAGTTCTACTCCTCTGTCCGTATCGACATCAGGCGTGTCGGAACCATCAAGGACAGCAAGGATAATCCCATGGGCAGCCTTACCAAGGTAAAGGTTGTCAAGAACAAGGTCGCGCCGCCGTTCAGGACGGCCAACTTTGACATTATGTACGGCACCGGCATTTCCCGTGCCGGCGAGCTTATCGATCTCGGCATAGCCGGGGATATCGTAGACAAGAGCGGCTCCTGGTTTGCCTACAAGGGCGAGAAGCTGGGGCAGGGACGCGAACGGGTGCGCGAACTCCTGAACGAGGACGTCGAGCTCAGAAACCGCATCGAAAACGATGTACGTGCCTTCCTGGGA
This sequence comes from Bulleidia sp., assembly GCA_963661665.1. Classification (GTDB taxonomy): domain Bacteria; phylum Desulfobacterota; class Desulfovibrionia; order Desulfovibrionales; family Desulfovibrionaceae; genus Desulfovibrio. Next base: position 7,207 of record CAVLCT010000040.1, read on the forward strand.
ATGCCGTCCATAAATGAAGCTGAAGCGAACACTGTCGCACCGCTGGGCGAACCGCAGCCAATGGATACGGAGAACATCGTGGAACCGGCAGACAAGTCCTTTGCAGCCCCGGAAGGGCCGCAGGATTTCAGCGAGTTCAGTGAGTAAAAAAAATAGTGCCGCAAATTTCCCTGAGCCGGTGCCGTCTGGTGCCGGCTCAGGGTTCACGGCAGCCAGCGTTGTACGGAGCACATTTATATGCTTAGTCCTAAGGAAATACGTCGTCGTTATTTAGAGTTTTTCAAAAAACACGGGCATGAAATTGTTCCGTCCGCTCCTCTCATTCCCCCGAATGACCCGACCCTGCTTTTCACCAATGCCGGCATGGTACAGTTCAAGAAGTGCTTCACCGGCGAGGAGCAGCGCGGCTACACGCGCGCAACCACGTCGCAGAAGTGCCTGCGCGTCTCCGGCAAGCACAATGACCTTGAGAACGTGGGCCGCACCGCAAGGCACCACACCTTCTTTGAAATGCTGGGGAACTTCTCCTTCGGCGACTACTTCAAGAAGGAAGCCATTACCTGGGCCTGGGAATTCTGCACCAAGGAACTGGAACTGCCCAAGGACAAGCTGTGGGTGACCGTTTTCAGGGATGACGACGAAGCCGCCGCCATCTGGAAGGAAGTTGCCGGACTGCCAGACAGCCGCATTGTGCGCATGGGTGAAAAGGACAATTTCTGGACAATGGGCGACACCGGCCCTTGTGGTCCCTGTTCCGAAATTTACATAGACCAGGGCGAAAGCCTGTCCTGCGGCCCTGACTGCGGCATCGGCAAATGCGACTGCGACCGCTTCCTGGAAATCTGGAACCTGGTTTTTACGCAGTACGACCAGCAGCCTGACGGCACGCGCATTCCTCTTGCCAAGCCCAATATTGATACAGGCATGGGCCTTGAGCGCATAGCTGCCGTCTGCCAGGGCAAGAAGTCCAACTTTGACTCCGACCTCTTCCAGGACATTATCCAGTATGCGGCCAGTCTGGCCAATGTGACCTACTCCTTCAGCGACCCTGACACCAACGACGTCGATACTGCCCTGCGCGTTATCGCCGACCACAGCCGTGCCGCGGCCTTCCTTATTACTGACGGCACGCTGCCTTCCAACGAGGGCAGGGGTTACGTGCTGCGCCGCCTTCTGCGCCGTGCCCTGCGCTTTGCCACGCTCATGGGCGTGGATGAGCCCATTTTGTACAAGATCGTGGGCAAGGTCGTTGAGACCATGGGGGATGACTACCCCGAACTGAAGGAAAATGCGGACTTCATCGCCCGCGTTGTCCATCAGGAAGAAGTGCGCTTCTCCCGTACCCTGGCCAAGGGCCTCCGCCTGCTTGAGGGTGAAATCGAGGAACTGAAAGCAAAGGGAGAGAAGACCATTCCCGGTGAGGTCTGCTTCCAGCTGGCCGATACCTACGGCTTCCCCCTGGACATCGTGAGCGACGTTGCCTTCAAACAGGGCTTTGCCGTTGATGAAGAAGGCTTTGCAAGGCTTATGGAAGCCCAGCGCGCCAGGGCCAAGGAAAGCCTGAAGAAGGGCGGCCTGCTGGGCCAGGGGGCAGACGACGGCCAGTCCGTATTTGCCAGGCTGGCCGAAGACGGCATGGAAAGCCGCTTTGTGGGCTATGACACCCTGTCTGCAGAGGGCAGGGTCGTGGCTCTGCTTGACGAGGAAGGGATGAGCATTCCTTCCCTTCCCGAAGGCAAAAAGGGCTACGTAGTTACCAACGTCACTCCCTTCTATGGAGAAGGCGGCGGCCAGACAGGCGACACAGGAACCATGTCCGACGAGGAAGTCGGCATGGAAGCAAAGGTCCTCAATACGGTAAAGCCACAGCCTGCGCTCTATGTGCATGTGGTTGAGGTGACAAAAGGCACCCTGAGCCTGGACCGCGAGGTCATGCTCACCGTTGACAAGGAGCACCGCCTGGCAACGGCACGCAACCATTCTGCAACGCATCTTCTGCATGCGGCACTGCGCTCCGTCCTTGGAAGCCATGTCCATCAGAAGGGCTCACTGGTGACGCCAGAGCGCCTGCGCTTTGACTTCAGCCATATTGCCGCCATGACGCCCGAGGAAATTGCCCTGGTCGAGCAGACGGTCAACAAGGCCATACTGGCCGACATGCCTGTGACCACCCAGGTCATGGCGCATGACGAGGCCGTAGCCTCCGGCGCCATCCATCTTTTTGAGGAAAAATACGGCGACAGCGTGCGCGTGGTCAGCATGGGCAATGACGAAGGCGTCTTCTCCAAGGAGCTCTGCGGCGGCACGCATCTTAAGAGGACAGGCGAGGCAGGACAGTTCCTTATCGTGGCCGAAAGCGGCGTGGCTGCCGGCGTGCGCCGTATCGAGGCGGTTACAGGACTTGCTGCCCTGGAACTTGTTGCCTCGCAGCGCCATGTGCTGGACAAGCTGTCCCATGCTCTCAAGGCAAAGCCCGAGCAGCTGGAAGAGCGCCTGGAAGCCTTGCAGGCAAAGGTGCGCAAGCTGGAAAAGGCCAGCGAGAAAGCCCAGGCAGCCCCTGTTTCTGCGGAGCAGATTGTCAAGGACGCCGAGACTGTCAACGGAATCGCCTTCATGAGTGCAGGGCTGAACAACGTCAATGTGAAGGCCATGCGCTCGCTGATGGACGACATCCGTTCCCGTATTACAGGCCCTGCCGTGTGCGCCCTGTTCGGATCTGACGGCGAAAAGGTGTCCATCCTGGTCTTTGTCTCCAAGGAAGCCCAGCAGGGGCATGATGCCCCGGCCCTTGTCCGCGAGATTTCTCCCCTTATGGGCGGCAAGGGCGGCGGCGGCCGTCCCGACATGGCCCAGGCCGGCGGATCAGATTTCTCCGGTGTGACAAATGCAATAGCCAGGATAAAGGAAATTCTGCTAGGCTAGCCCTGGTACAAGTTCCGGACTCCGGAATACAGCGGTGTGGCAGGGCATGTTCCTGCCCCCTGAAAGAACAGTTTAAGGAGGACTCCACCCGTTTCCTGCGGGAGGCGGGTGAGATATACAGATATGATAGGTATCTCCAAACTCTATTGCGGTCAGGCCGAAGAAGCCGACGTACTGCGCTACGGACGCCAGTCGGGCCAGCTTCCTTCCCATCTTCTGCAGTTTTCCAAGGACAAGAAGCCCGTGGTGGTCTGGAATATGACCAAGCGCTGCAACCTGCGCTGCGTGCACTGCTACGCACAGGCCGTGAGCCTGGACGGCGTGGATGACATTGACACAAAGACAGCCAAGGCCATGATTGACGACCTGGCTGCCTACGGCTGTCCTGTCATGCTCTTTTCAGGCGGCGAACCGCTGGTCAGGCAGGATCTGATTGAGCTGGCAAGCCATGCCAAGGCCCGTGGCATGCGTGCCGTCATCTCCACAAACGGCACCCTGATCACCAAGTCCAAGGCGAAGGAGCTGGCCGATGTGGGGCTTTCCTACGTAGGTATTTCCCTAGACGGCATGGAAGAAGTGCATGATCACTTCCGCGGCGTTAAGGGAGCCTTCCGCAAGGCTCTGGAAGGCCTGGAAAACTGCAAGGCAGAAGGCCTCAAGGTGGGGCTGCGCTTTACCATCAACAAGAAGAACGTGGCTGAAATCCCCGGCATATTCAGCCTGCTGCGCGACCTGGAAGTGCCCCGTGCCTGTTTCTACCATCTCGTGTACTCAGGCCGTGGTTCCGAACTTATCAAGGAAGACCTGAACCACGAGGAAACCAGGGCCTGCGTCGATCTCATTATAGACGAGACCAGGCGCTGCTTTGACGAGGGCAAGCCCAAGGAAATCCTCACTGTCGATAACCATGCCGACGGCCCCTATCTGTGGATGCGCCTGAAACGCGAGGATCCCAAGCGTGCCGAGGAAGTCTTCAGGCTTTTGCAGTACAATGAAGGCAACAATTCCGGCCGCGGCATAGGCTGTATTTCCTGGGACGGCAAGGTGCATGCCGACCAGTTCTGGCGCCAGCATGTCTTTGGCAATGTGCTTGAGCGTCCCTTCTCCCAGATCTGGGACGATCCTTCCATCGAGCTTCTGCACAAGATGAAGTCCAAGAAGGAGCATGTGGGCGGGCGCTGCAAGAAGTGCCAGTTCCTCAATATCTGCGGCGGCAACTTCCGCGCCCGTGCCGAAGCCTATTACGGCGACGAGTGGGCCGAGGATCCGGCCTGTTACCTCACGGACGAGGAAATAGGCATCAAGTAGGCATTCTGCCTGCGGCCTTGTCCGCAGCCTTTGAAGAAGAATATTTCCCCCTGGACCGGAGCAGTGCCCCGGCCCGGGGGCTTGCATATGTTTCCTGCCTGAAGGCCAGAATGTACCGGCAGGGAAAAGGAGCAGTTTGTGATGTCGTTTTATCGCGGTCGCCGTCTGCGTCAGACGGAGGAAATGCGTGCTTTCTTCTGTGAGACAGCTCCCGTTATGCGGGAGAATCTCATCATGCCCTACTTTGTCGTGGAGACAGAGGACCAGTCCCTGGAAAAGGAGATTGCCTCCATGCCCGGACAGTACCAGCTCTCTTTAAGCAAGCTGGAAGAGCATGTGGCAAAGGCCGTGGACAACGGGCTGCATTCTGTCATTCTCTTTGGCATTCCCAAGGAAAAGGATGAGAAGGCCTCGCAGGCCTATGCCGAAAACGGCATTGTGCAGCAGGCAGTGCGCCAGCTCAAAAAACGTTTCCCGAAGCTCTTCATTATCACGGACGTCTGCCTTTGCGAGTACATGTCCCACGGGCACTGCGGCATCCTGACCAAGCAGGGCACGGTGCTGAATGACCCTAGCCTTGAGTATCTTGCCAAAACAGCAGTGAGTCAGGCACAGGCCGGTTCTGACATGGTGGCTCCCTCCGACATGATGGACGGCCGCGTGGCTGCCATAAGGGAAGCCCTTGATGCAAGCGGACTCTCCATGACGCCCATTATGTCCTATGCCGCAAAGTATGCATCTGCCTACTATGGTCCCTTCCGCGATGCCGCCGAGTCAGCCCCTGCCTGCGGAGACCGCAAGACCTACCAGATGGATCCCGGCAACAGCCGCGAGGCTTTGCGCGAGGTCTTTGCCGACCTGGACGAGGGGGCAGACGCCCTTATAGTCAAGCCGGCCGGTCCCTATGGCGACATCCTGCGCATGGTGCGCGACAACGTTGACGTGCATGTCTGTGCCTACCAGGTCAGCGGCGAGTATGCCCTGATCAGGGCTGCCGGCCTGAACGGCTGGGTGGACGAGCAGCGTGTCATCATGGAGTCCCTGACAGGCCTCAAAAGGGCCGGTGCCGACAGCATCATCACCTACTTCACCGAATACGTACTGGAAAAAGGACTTGCCCGATGAATGCCGAAATGACATCCGGCATGCCCGCATCCTGCGCGCTTGGGGCTGACTGCCATTCCGCACCTGTGGGCATGCAAGGGGCCGGTCATCCTGGCGGTTCTCATGGCGCACACGGTACAGGACACGGTCCCATGGGCCCCAAGGTGCTTGAAGACGGATCGCCTGCCTGCAGGCTCATTGCCTGGGAAGTAACCAGATCGTGTAACCTGGCCTGCAGGCACTGCCGTGCCGAGGCACATATGGAACCCTATCCCGGGGAACTGAGCCATGAAGAGGCCATGGCCCTGATTGACACCTTCCCGCAGGTGGGCAAACCCATAGTCATCTTCACCGGCGGCGAGCCCATGATGCGTCCTGACGTGTACGAGCTTGTCCGGGCCACCCATGATAAAGGCCTGATATGCGCCTTTTCTCCCAATGGCACGCTTATTACGCCTGAGACGGCAAGGAAGATAAAGGAAGCCGGTGTCGATCGCTGTTCCATCTCTATTGATGCTGCCGATGCGGCAAGCCATGACGGGTTCCGTTGTGTGCCTGGTGCCTTTGATGCCTCTGTGCGCGGCATGCGCTGCCTGACAGAGGCCGGCGTTCCCTTCCAGATCAATACAACCGTCACTAAGAACAACCTGGCCAGCTTCAAGAAGATATTTGAGCTTTGCGAGCATCTTGGTGCCGCAGCCTGGCATATCTTCCTGCTTGTGCCCACCGGGCGCGGTGCAGAAATCAACGACCAGGTCATCTCAGCAGACCAGTACGAGGAAGTTCTGCACTGGTTCTACCAGTTCCGCAAGACGACCAAGATGCACCTCAAGGCGACGTGTGCGCCACACTATTACCGCATTATGCGGCAGATGGCCCGTGAAGAGGGCGTACCGGTCGATATGGCCAATTTTGGTATGGATGCCCACACAAGAGGCTGTCTTGGCGGAACAGGCTTCTGCTTTATAAGCCATACCGGCCAGGTGCAGCCATGCGGCTATCTGGAACTGGACTGCGGCAATGTGCGCAAGACGCCGTTCCCGAAGATCTGGCGCGAGAGCAGCTACTTTAAGCAGTTCCGCAACCAGGCCGAATATGAAGGCAAGTGCGGTGTGTGTGAATACCACAAGGTCTGTGGCGGCTGCCGCGCCAGGGCATACAGCATGACCGGAAATTACATGGGAGAAGAGCCTTTGTGCTCCTATATTCCCATGAAGTTGCGCAAGGACAGGCCATAACAGGGTAGAGCTATGAGAGAAATGGATGCCCAAGACAAGGCGCTTCTGGACATCATCCAGGACGATTTCCCCATTGTGCCGCGCCCCTATGCTGAAATAGGGG
>CAVLCT010000040.1:14429-18223 GCA_963661665.1 Bulleidia sp.
CGGCACCATTTGGAAAATAACAGACCTGCGTTACAAGCGTGGGTCTTTTTTTTGTTCTGCAACAGCTGACACTTAAGAGCCGTGACTCTGGAAACTCCTAAATGTATGCCAGATTGTAGACAGCCTACTAAAACCAGAAAAAATGATGTTTAGCATTTCAGGAGCTTGCATTTTTTTTTTTTTCATGTAAAATAAATAAAGTAACTTTTTTTATCTGCCCTAGTAGTTCTTCTTTTCTGTCACAAGAAAAATTTTCCATTCCTGTCCGTGATTTTTACAATCCGACTGTTTATGGAACTGAAGCAGAAATGATGAACTCTGGGGTGTTTTTGTGTCTTTGCAAGGAGATGAGAGTACAAACTGTGTCTCTACTCCTTTGAAGACTGAAAATGGGCGGAGAACAGGATGAAAAATAACAGCATGAAAGTCCTTGTCTGTTATCACAAGCCGACAAAGTTGTATAAAGATGACATCTATGTGCCTATACATGTGGGGAGAGCTTGTCCGTCCTCTCTGACAGAAGAAGAACAGACTTGGATGCATGAAAATATGATTGGGGATGACACAGGAGATAATATCTCTGAACTTAACCCCTTTTTTGCTGAAATGACGGCAATATACTGGGCCTGGAAGAATTACGATTTGCTTGGCAATCCAGATTATATAGGATTGTGTCATTATAGACGAGTTATTAACAAGGAAGATTGTACAAGTGCTTTAAATTTTGATATTACAGCTTCTGTGTGGGAAAATCATCTACAACTTGGGATGCAATTTATTGATTTTCATCATACTAATGATTTAAATTATGCTGTTTCTATGCTTGATCCATCGTTTAATGATGTAATAAAAAAATATCTAGCACAGAAAAAAGGATATTTTTTAAATATTTTTATAATGAAAAAAGAATTGTTTTTTGAATATTGTGAAACAATTTTTCCAATTTTATTTAAAATACATGAAAATATAAATTATTCTACATATACTGTATATAATAAAAGAATGCCAGCATTTGTTGCTGAAAGACTAACAGGTATATTTATAAAAAGTAAAGAAAAAAAATATTCCGTAAAAGAAATTACAGTTAAATTCAAAGATATACCCGTTGCTATGCCGCCGCACCCTCTTTTTCAAAATGGCGTCTGTGTCTGTTTTGCTTCGGATGATATATACGCTAAATATCTTGATGTTGCCCTTATCTCTGTCAAAGAAAACAGAAATCCATCTGACAAATACGACATATGCATTCTTGATAAAGGCATATCCGCAACACATCGGCAACGGCTGTTACGCCTGTCCGAAAAGTCGTTCTCTATTAGATTTATCAATGTTGCTGGTGTATTTGCTGAATATGACGAGGCAATGTTTTATGTCCCTGGATACTTTACTCTAAGCACATATTCACGTTTTTTTATCGCAGATATATTCAGCGAATACAAAAAGATACTTTATCTTGATTGTGATATTATTATTAATGATGATTTAGCAAAACTTTTTAATACTGATCTCGATGGATATGCTATTGCATCTGTTCGTAATGTTGAAATGCTTCGTGTTTTTGAAATTGATGAAAGAGTAAATGGTTATACACCTATTTATTTAAAAAATAAATTGAAACTAAGTGATGCTACCTCATATTTGCAAGCAGGAGTACTTCTGCTAAATATAGAAAAATTGAGACAATTTAACTACACAAACAAGTGTATAAAAGAACTTATACGTATAAAAAAACCTATATATGCTGCGCAATGTACTCTGAACGCTGTTTTTAATGGTAACTATAAAATGCTCGATCATCGCTGGAATGTAGCCTGGCAGAGTTATTTTATCAAAGATTTGGACTGGCAATTGGATGCGGATGCATACACAAACTATATGAATGCCATAAAACATCCATCTATTATTCATTATTCAAGCTACATAAAGCCATGGTGGCATCCCGAGTTAGAACTGGCTGATAAATGGTGGCACTATGCTCGTCAATCTTGTTTTTACGAGGAGTTTTTAGCGGACATTTCCAACAACTGCATGTGGACTTTAAAACAAGAATCAAAAAGATACATCAAAAGAATAGCAAAGTTTCTTATCCCAAATAGAGCAAAACCGCCTATTAAAGCTTTCTTGCGCCGTATACCACAACGCATAAAGGAACCAGTTAAACGTTTTATTCATTGGTAGGACACAAAACAACTATTTAGAAAACCTGATGGATGCAAGATTATGAAAATCTGTATTATAGGAACCGGCTATGTAGGTCTTGTGACGGCAGCCTGCTTTGCTGAAATGGGTAATACCGTCACCTGCGTGGATGTCAATGAGAAGGTCGTGGAAAAGCTGAAAAATGGCGAGGTCCATTTTTTTGAACCAGGTCTGGCACATATGGTTGAGCATTCATACAAAGAAGGACGCCTTTTCTTTACCACAAGCCTGAAAGAAGCCCTGCCTGGTAGCGAAGTGGCATTCATCTGCGTGGGCACGCCCTCTGACGAGGACGGATCTGCCGACTTGCAGTACGTGGAAGCTGTCGCCAAGGAAATTGGCGAAGTCATGACCAATGAGCTCATTGTGGTGGACAAGTCCACTGTGCCTGTGGGAACAGCTGGCCGTGTCAGGGCCATGGTGGCACAGAGTCTGAAAAAGCGCGGCCTCGATATTCCTTTTGACGTGGTCTCCAATCCTGAGTTCTTGAAGGAAGGCGCTGCTATACATGACTTTATGAAGCCAGACCGTGTGGTAGTGGGGACTGACAACGAGCGTTCTGCCACCATTATGAGGGAACTCTATGCGCCCTTTGCCCGTGACCGCGAAAAGCTCATCATCATGAGCGTGAACAGTGCCGAGATGACTAAGTATGCAGCCAACTGCATGCTTGCAACAAAGATAAGCTTCATCAATGAAATAGCCACTCTGTGCGAGAAAGCAGGAGCAGATGTGCGCGAGGTGCGCAACGGCATAGGCTCTGACTCCCGTATAGGATACCAGTTTATCTATCCTGGTGTCGGCTTTGGCGGATCCTGCTTCCCCAAGGATGTCAGGGCCCTGATACGCACTGCCAGCGATTTTGGCGTGGACGTGCCACTGCTTTCGGCAGTCAATAACGTGAATGTCCGCCAGAAGGTGCACCTGGCCCATATTATTGAAAAGTATTATGAGCCTCAGGGCGGTGTGAAAGGCAAAACGCTCGCCATGTGGGGCCTGGCATTCAAGTCCAATACAGACGATATGCGGGAATCTGCCTCTCTTGATATCATCAGAGAACTGACAGACAAGGGCATGCACATTGTGGCCTACGATCCCGTGGCAGCAGCCAACGGCCGGCGCATCCTACAAGACAACAAACTGGTCAGCATTGTTGCCGATCAGTATGAAGCCTGCAAAAAAGCTGATGCTCTTTGTGTGGTTACAGGCTGGAACCAGTTCCGTAACCCTGATTTTGAGCGCGTGAAGGGGCTTCTGACAGCACCTATCGTGTTTGACGGCCGCAACCTATATGAGCCATCTGCTATGGCCAGGCGCGGCTTTGCCTATTTCTGCATAGGCCGCAAGGGAAAAGGACAGGATCAGACTGCTTAAAAACAGCCGGAAAAAGAAAGAGGAAACAGGGATGGCAAGAATTCTTGTTATGGGCGGTGCCGGCTATATCGGTTCCCATACTGTCAGACATCTGCTCGATAGCGGCTATGATGTCGTTGTCGGCGACAACCTCGTCTACGGACACAGATGCGCCGTTGATGAAAGGGCCAGTTTTGAACATGCGGATTTGCTGGATCCGCTTTCTCTTGATGCGCTCTTTA
>CAVLCT010000041.1:0-18039 GCA_963661665.1 Bulleidia sp.
TTTTCCCGTATTTCCCGGAAAGATATTCCACCAATAATGAAATCAGTCATCTTTTTCTCCTTTCTTACAACCTTGACGTCTGTTTTTGCGGATGGCCGATGCAGATACCGGTAAAGTGTCTGCAAATCATCTGTCTGACCTTGTTTATAAGATATTGGCTGAATGCTGACAATATCTGTGCAAAGTACATCGCTGAAATACCCGTATCAGGTCCCCACAGATCTTTTGCCGCTAAGAGGAAGCGGCAGTATTCCAGGGCATTGAATATGGCCACCGGACCAACGTCCGGCACAGCCTTTTAACATGCAAAAGGGCATGAAAAAACCGTCCCTAAAAGAGGACGGTTTCTTGAAGATGTCTTTTGTCTGCTTTTCCCTATACGGAACCAAAGCCTGGTATGCGGTAGCGGCGTTCAAGCCAGTTTAAGAACCAGGTGGCCAGCGTCACCAGCACAAGGTAATAGGCACCGACAGCGATAAATACCTCGGTAAAGCGGAAGGTATCAGAGGCTACCACCTTGCCCTCGCCCATGAGTTCCATGCAGGTGACAAGATAGGCCAGGGAAGAATACTTGATAAGGTAGATGATTTCGTTGCCGCAGCCTGGCAGGGCCCTGCGTGCTGCCTGCGGTGCTATAATCCAGACGACAGTCTGAAAGGTGGTAAAGCCCATGGCCTTGGCAGCCTTGATCTGTCCCTGGCTTATGGAAAGAAGGGCTCCGCGCACGTATTCCGAATGATAGGCCGCAGAACAGATGATAAAGCTTGTGAGGGCCGCTCCGTAAGGCTCAAAGTAGATGCCAAGCTTGGGGAGTGCAAAATAAATCATCATCAGCTGCACGGCCAGGGGAATGCCGCGCACTATGGCTGTATAGGCATCGCCCAGCCAGCGCATCCACGGCCTGCCGAAGCCCCTGACGCAGCCAAGCACCAGGCCTCCGATAAAGCCCAGTATGCCTGCCGGCACAATGAGGGCAATGGAAACAAGCAGTCCCTTGTTTAAGGCAGGCAGCAGCTCTTCCAGAACAAACTCAGGATCAAACATTCCTTACTCCATCTCCGTTATTCTGGTGAAGAAGTCCCTGGTCCTGGTCTGTGCCCCGTCTGCCAGCAGCTGGTCCGGCGTGCCCTGTTCGATGATGACGCCGTTCTGCATGAAAAGAATTTCGTTGGCCAGGGCTCTTGCAAAATCCATCTGGTGCGTAGCCATGACCATGGTCATGCCGTTCTGGGCAAGATCGCGGATAACTGCCAGCACCTCGCCCACAAGCTCGGGATCAAGGGCGGAGGTCGGCTCGTCCAGCAGGATGACGGTGGGATCCATAGCCAGCGCCCTGGCTATGGCCACTCTCTGCTTCTGGCCGCCTGAAAGCTGGGCAGGGTAGTTGAGGTACACATGGGCAAGGCCGACCCTTGCCAGTTCCTCCATGGCCCTCTCCTTTGCCTCTGCGGCATTCATGCCGCGCACCTTGCGCAGGGCTATGCTGACGTTGTCTATGGCAGTCAGGTGATCAAAAAGATTGAATTCCTGGAAAATCATGCCGACCCTGGCCCTGAAGGCGCAGAGCTCTGCCTTGCTTAAGGGATTCAGCTTTTTCCCTTCCAGGATGATTGAGCCCGTGTCCGGCGGGTTGAGCCAGTTGATGCACTGGAGCAGGGTGCTTTTGCCGGCACCTGAGGGGCCGATGAGGACTTTCAGCTCGCCGCGGGCAACGCTCAGGGAGCAGTCCGTCAGAATGGCCCTGTCCCCGATGTTCTTGCTGATGTGGCTGACTTCAAGAATGGTGTCTTGCTGCATTTAGGCCCCCTTGGCTGCGCCTGTCTCATGTGCGCCAAAGCCGGCTATGCTCATGCTTTCTTCCAGGATGCGCAAAAGCCTGAGAACGATGATGGTGAGAATAAAGTAAATGGCGCCCGCAGTGGCGTACAGGGCAAGGTGCTCATGGGTGCGTGCGGCAATGGCAGCTGTGCGTGCCATGATTTCCTGCGTGCCGAGCACGTAGCAGACGGCACTGTCCTTGAGCAGGATGGAATATTCGTTGGCCCAGCCAGGAATGGAAATGCGCAGGGCCTGCGGCAGGATGATGCTCCTGATAATCTGGCCGTCGCGCATGCCCAGCGCCCGGCCGGCCTTCATCTGTCCCTGTGGCAGGGAAAGGATGGAGCCCCTGAAAATTTGTGACTGGTAGGCTGTGGAGGTGCAGCCCATGACAAGGCAGGATATCAGGAACGGCTCTACCGGCAGTCCCATGTTCAGAAAGAGCCCGTAAAACAGGAAGAGCAGGACAAGGATGGGAACGCCGCGGAAAAACCATACATAGAGAGAAACCAGACGCTTCATGGCTGGCGAGCCGTAGACCTGCGCCACGGCAAAAGGCACTCCCAGGCACAACCCTATGGTCAGGGCTATGCCTACAGCACCGACAGTGACGACGCACCCGCCCAGGATAAAGGGCAGTGCGTCGATAATGACTGACAGAGAATGCATTTGGTTCCTCAGGGGAAACGGAGCCCCTTAAGGATTTAAGGGGCTCCGGACGGGAAAGCTTTGTCTTAGTTCTTGGTGAGGTACTTGGCCTGCAGTTCCTTCCAGACAGGATCGGCCTTGAGCAGCTTGTAGCCCTCGTTGATGAGCTTCATGAGCTCTGTGTCACCCTTGCGGATGGCAACGCCGAAATCGTCCGGCACGCCGTGGGTGCCGCAGACCTTGACAGCGCGGCCCTTGGAAATGGCGTCATTGGCAGGCAGGCTGTCCATGAGGGCTGCCTGGATGCGTCCGTTCAGGAGATCTTCCACGGCCAGGGGGCAGGAGTCATAGTTGCGCAGCTCGAAGCCGTAGCCCTTTTCCTTCTGCTCGGTGCGGATGGCCTCGGCCTCGGAGGTGCCTCTCTGCACGCCAAGCTTCAGGCCCTTGGTGGAGAGAATCTGCTCAGGGGTGAGCTTGGAGTCCTTGGTCACCAGGAAGACGCGGGACACCTGCCAGTAGGGCTCGGAGAAATCCACCTGCTGGCGGCGCTTGTCGGTGATGCTCATGCCGGAGCCGATCATGTCGATCTGCTTGGCAATAAGGGAAGGAATGATGCCGTCCCATGCCATGGGCTTGTGCTCTACCTTGAAGCCCATCTTCTTGGCGATCCAGTTGAGGCAGTCAACGTCGAAGCCGGCGGGCTGGCCGGTCTTTTCGTCAACATAGGCGAAGGGAGGATAGTTGGGATCTATGCCGTTAATATAGGTTTTCTGGGCAAAGGCCGGTGCCGCACAGAAGACCAGGCACAGAAGGGCAAGTGTCAGAATACGTTTCATTATAACCCCCATTAAGTAATGGATACAGCGTGAAAGCGCTGTATGGAAAACAAGAAAATTAAACGATATCTCACACGGACGCAAGGTGACGCCAAATCCCTGCTGAGGCTTGGGCGTCAGTCATGCGCACAGGAGCGGGGGAAAGGAGCCGGCAGAAAGCGCAGGCTGAAAATATCCTGGGGGAAAATTAGGCCTGCGGCCTGTCGGCTATGGCAGCGGATATCTGCGCCTCGCAGCACAGCTTGCCGTCAACATATGCCTTGGCGTCCATCTTGCACAGCATCATCCTGCGGCGGATATTGGAGCAGTGCAGTTCCAGCCTGTCGCCGGGAACGACCTGCTTTCTCCATTTGACGCCGTCAAGGCCTGTGAAGAGGAAGAGCTTGTTTGAGAAGTCTTCCTTGGCATCGGACAGGGCAAGCAGGCCGCCTGTCTGGGCCAGGGCCTCAAGCACCAGGACGCCGGGCATGACCGGGGCTCCGGGGAAGTGTCCCTGGAAGAAGGCCTCGTTGATGGTCACATTCTTGTAGGCAACAATATGGTCGCCAGGAACGCATTCGACAACTCTGTCCACAAGAAGGAAGGGATATCTGTGAGGCAGAAGAGACATGATGCGTGCGATGTCCATGGTCTGGGCGACGTTTTCTGACATGGGAACCTCCTTGGAATATGGTGCAGAGTATGAATTTAAACCCGTATTTACGAAAAGAGCCCCTGCCCGTTCTCAGGCAGAGGCCCCTTCAAAACAGGCTTTTTGTTGTTACTTCTTGTCAGCGGGCTTTGTATCCTTAGCCTTGGCATCGGCCTTGGGCTTGCTGCCCTGTTCCTTGAAGAGCTTGTTCACTTCTTCAAGAACGTCCTGGGTGAGATCCATGCTCTGTTCGGCATAGAGGACACCGCCGGCCGTAACGTCCACCACAAAGGTGAACTGCTTGCGCTGGGCGACATTGTAGGTGGCGTTGAACACCAGGGTAACCATTTCCTGGCGAATCTTCACCTCGTCCTGCTCAACCTTGCGCATAAAGGTGCGGGTCTTCTGGTCCAGTTCCTGCTTGGAGCGCAGGAAGGCAAGCTTGGCATCCTCGGAAGATTTGGGATCCTTCAGCTTCTCGGCCCTTTTGCGAAGCTTCTCGCCTTCGTCTTCAAGAGCCTTCCTTTCTTTCCCGTACTTCTTCTCCATCTCTTCCTTGGCGGATTTGGCAGGATCGCTGGTCGTGGCAACTGTCTGCATGTCTACCACGCCAATCTTGGGCGCGGTTGCAGCTGCAGGGGTGCTGGCGGCATCGGCAGCATATGCTGTGCTCACGGAAAAGACAGCCAGAAGCAGCATTACAAAAAACTTACGCATAAGAATATGTCTCCTTCCCCATGTCGCGGGATAGGGCGTACACTCCGTGGCTGTCACGTGAAAAACAGAATAAGTGCGCGCCGCAGAAAATCTCTGTTTCTCATACAGATATTTGACAGAAAGTCAAGAGATCATGCGCTGTTTTCAAGGGCCTGAATACGTTTTGTTACGCTTCGGCCTGCATCAGCGCACTGCCTTCTTTTTCGCACCCCTGCCGCTGTTTTCGGCAACATAGCCTGAGCTTTGTGCATTATGGCGCATCCAGGCAAGGATGCCGTCTGCCAGGCCGTCCGAGAGGGACTGCCTGTAGGCTGCCTTCTTCAGCAGTGCGGCTTCTTCCTTGTTGGAGCAGTAGCCCACTTCGGCAAGAACGGACGGCATGGAGGTTGCGGCCAGTACATAGAATGGCGCCTTTTTGACGCTGTTTTTCTCAACTGCATAGCCTTTGCCGGTCATGGTATCATGCAGATTTGCTTTTACCAGATCGGCCAGCTTCCTGGATTTGAGAATGCGCCCTGCAGCGGCCTGCTGTTTTGCCGATACCCGCGTGGTCGCTGCTTTTTTGTGCTTCCCGTTTTCCCTGTCAGCCACAGTGACGCTGCAGGTGGCCTGCGTATCCAGGTAGTAGACTTCCAGCCCCCTTGCTGCCTGGCTGGGATTGGCGTTGACGTGGATGGACACAAAGAGGTCGGATCCGGTCTTGTTGGCCAGGGCAGAGCGCTGGGGCAGGGAGACAAAGGTATTCTTTGTGCGGGTGTAATACACTGTTATGCCGTACTTCTGGAGCTCGCGCCCGAGGCGCAGGGCAATGTCCAGCGTGATGTCGCGTTCCAGGATGCCGTTGTGGACTGTCCCCGGATCATGGCCGCCGTGGCCTGCATCAATGGTTATGCTGCAGGGCCTGCCGCTGGCATTCAGGAACCTGGCAGCTTTTTGCTTTGTGTCTGCCTTTTCCCCTGTATCCTTTCTATCCTTAGTCTCCTTTGGACTGGCTTTCTGCACCCGTCCTGCCTGAAGCGTGCTGCGAAGGTTTTTTGCCTCCTTTGCCGTATCAGATTTTGCGTATTTTTTGGCGTGCAGGTCCAGGTACTTTATGGCCTGTTTTGTGTTGCGCAGCTTCTGGGCTGAAATGGCAGCACAGGCAAGGATGGCGTCGTCTGCAAGGCTGCTTTTGGGCGAACCTGAATACAATGCATCATAGAGGCTTACAGCCAGGCGCCAGTCCTTTGTCTGGTGGGAACACTCGGCCAGGGACTTCTGGCAGGATGCTGCCATAAAGAGGGCTCCGGCTGACAGGTCTGTCTTAGGGGCAGAAATGGCGATGGAAAGATATGCGTCCCTGAGATCCTCCCACGGCTGGCGCCAGCGGCACCTTTTGGCATCCTGTTCCAGGCTTTTTACGGCAGAGGCATTTTTTTCAAGGGCGTTTTTGAGCTCCTTTTTCTTTAGCAGATTCAGCGTTCCGAACTCTTCCGGCCTGATGCCGGGCAGTGTGCTGGAAAAGTTCTTTGCAGCCTGCCCTGTCAGAGGCTGGGCCAGGGCTTCCGTCAGAATGCCGGACCACATGAAGGCAAGTATGCCGACTACGGAGAAAAGCAGGCATGAAAGAAGTGCATTTTTAGTTACAGGACAGACAAGGGGACTCCTTTCCTCATATGTCCTTCTGCATCCTGCCATGTCGTATTCTCCGAGAAATGCCTGCATGTATCCGACAAGCTGCAAAGCCTTCCCGGACAGCCTCCTTCAGATGCAGCCGGACGTTTGCCAAAGCTCGTCAGAAACTCATAAAAACCTCACATGCTCTCATCGGCAGGTATCTCAAAAACAAAAGGGCCGTGATGCAGAAAATTCAGAAAATCTGCCACCCCTTGCATGGATCAGATCACGTTTTATGCCGTTCCTTGCCACTGGCACTGTAAACAGATATAGAACTGTACTTTCTTGCTTGTTTATTTGCCGGTCCCGGCCTGCATTGCTGTTTTCGCAGGGCAGAAAGGGGCATTTGCCTGATACGCCATGAGCAGAGTGAAACGTTTAGCACTGCAGTTTGCCCAGTGGGGGCTTGGCTTCGGAGCCCTTGCCTGGGCCCTGAGCGACGTGGATTTTGCGCTGCTCTGGCAGGCCGCAAGGTCCTACAGCCTTGTTGCCATGCTGCCGGTCTTTTTCTTTGCCCTGGCAGACTACCTCTGCATGGGCAGGCGGCTGGAAGTTCTGCTGCCCCGCGACATAGGGTTCAGGCACAGCCTGTCCGCCACTGTGCTTGGCACGGGCATGAACTGCATCCTGCCTGCCAAGGCAGGCGATGCCCTGAAGATACTGTATCTCACCAGCAGCACCAGGTATTCGCTGGTGGATATAAGCTCGGTCATCATCTGGGACAGGTTTCTGGACTGCATCTGCCTTGGCACGCTGCTGGTTTTTGCCTGGACCCAGACTGGATCCGGCGAAATGTCCATGAGCTTTGTCGTGCCCCTGGGCGCCTTTGCGGCAGGCTGCTGCTGCCTGCTGGCCATGCGCCACTGGTCCGGCTTTTTCCATGCCCTCTATGCCCGCTTCCTGCCGGGATCGCTGAGCTCGCCTGTATCAAGGCTGCATGCAAGCCTGATAGACCAGGTCTCGCTTCCGTGGGTTGCCCATGGCTTTTTTTATTCCGTTGCCACCTGGGGTACCTACTATCTGAGCTTTTACTTCACCGTCCGCTATGTGGGCGGGCTGGAACTTGGCGCAGCAGAACAGCTGGTCGTCCTGACCGTGGCATCTGTGGGAACAGCCATTCCCTCGCTGCCAGGCGGCATAGGGCTCTTTGAGGGTGCCATGGTCCTTGCCATGTCCTGGTACGGCATAGACGGTACCAGGGCCATGGGGCTGGCCTTGTTTTTTCACGCCGTGCACTTTTTCCCCCTGGCCCTGGCTGCCCTTTGCATCCACAGCAGGGCCAGCTATGTGCGTGAAAAAAAGCCGCAGGATGCAGGCCGGAAGGATACATCCCAGAATGATACGGGGCAGAAGGATACAGGACAGGCAGGACGGTAAGGGAATTTTTTTTGCGGCAGGAAGGCAGTCCAGGGGCATACAGTGTGTCTGTAGGTCTCTGGGACACTGCCTGCGTCCTGCTGTCTGCTTTTTAATACTGAATAACATATAAGGAGAGGGTTTCAATGGACAGGGAACGTCTGGCATCGCGTCTGGGCTTTCTTTTGCTTTCGGCCGGCTGTGCCATAGGCCTGGGGAACGTCTGGCGCTTCCCGTGGATTACCGGACAGTACGGCGGCGCATGGTTTGTGCTGATTTATCTGTTCTTCCTGGTCATCTTCGGCCTGCCGGTCATGATCATGGAATTTGCCATAGGACGCGCCTCAAGGCGCAACATGGGCAGAAGCTTCCACGTCCTGACGCCTGAGAAGAAGGGCTGGCACTGGCTGGGCCTTCTCGGGCTTGTGGGCAGCTACATGCTCATGGTCATGTACATACCCGTGGCCGGATGGATGCTTGCCTACTGCTGGTTTATGGGGACAGGGCAGCTTAACCTGCCGCCTGACCAGGTGGGAGCCTTCTTCGGCTCCATGCTTGGCGATCCTGTGACCATGACCTTCTGGTCTGCCGTGACCCTTGTCATAGGGCTTGCCGTGTGCTGGTTCGGCGTCAGAAGCGGCCTTGAAAGGGTGAGCAAGGTCATCATGACAGGGCTTCTGCTCATCATGATAGCGCTTGCCGTCCGCTCCCTGACCCTTGACGGATCGGGCGAGGGCCTGGCCTTCTATCTTGCTCCCGACTTTGAGCGCCTAAAGAGTGCCGGCATCTTCAATGCCGTCTCCGCTGCCATGAACCAGGCCTTCTTCACCTTAAGCCTCGGCATCGGCGCCATGCTTATTTTCGGAAGCTACCTGAACAACAAGCGCAACCTTACAGGCGAATCCATCTGTATCGTCGGCCTGGACACCTTTGTGGCCCTGACTTCCGGCCTTATTATCTTCCCTGCCTGCTTTGCCTACGGCGTCCAGCCTGACTCTGGCCCGGGCCTTATCCTCATAACGTTGCCCAATATCTTCAACCAGATGCCCATGGGCAATTTCTGGGGCAGCCTTTTCTTTGTGTTTATGAGCTGTGCCGCAGTCACCACCGTCATCGCTGTTATCGAGAACATCGTCTCCTACAGCATGGACGTGCACGGCTGGCAGAGAAAGCCGTCCATCGTCATCCATGGCGTCATCCTGGCAGTGCTCATGATGCCCTGCATCCTGGGCTTCAATGTCTGGAAGGATATTACGCCCTTAGGCGCCGGCTCAAGCATCCTGGATCTGGAAGACTTTATCATCAGCACCAACATCCTGCCCCTGGGATCGCTTTTCATGCTGATCTACTGCACCAGCCGCTATGGCTGGGGCTGGGACAAGTTTGTCGTTGAAGCAGACAAGGGCGACGGGCCCAAATTCCCCAGGTGGACACGTTTCTACCTGACCTGGATACTGCCAGTCCTTATTCTTATCCTTTTTGTCAACGGCTACGTCGAAAAATTCTTTTAGCCTGTTTTTCAGGGCCGGTGAGGGAGCCGGCCCTTATGGGAGGAGGGCTGATTTTCCCGCCTCTTTGTTTTTTGCTTTCTTATAAGGAGTGCTGTCCATGGGTCGCGAACGTCTGGCTTCCCGTCTGGGTTTTCTGCTTCTTTCTGCCGGCTGTGCCATCGGTCTTGGGAACGTATGGCGTTTCCCGTGGATAACCGGCCAGTACGGCGGAGCCTGGTTTGTCCTGATCTATCTTTTCTTCCTGCTGGCAATGGGCCTGCCTGTCATGGTCGTAGAATTCTCCATGGGACGAGCTTCGCGCCGCAATATGGGCAGGGCCTTTCATGTGCTGACACCGGAGAAAAAGGGATGGCACAAGTTCGGGCTTATCGGCCTTGTGGGCAGCTACCTGCTCATGATCATGTATATCCCCATAGCAGGATGGATGCTCGCCTACTGCTGGTATATGGGGACAGGGCAGCTTGACCTGTCGCCTGCAGACGTACAGGCCTTTTTCGGGCAGATGCTGAGCCAGCCACTGACGCTGACCTTCTGGTCCCTTCTGACGCTTGTCTTAAGCCTTGCCGTCTGCTGGTTTGGCGTGCGCGGAGGACTAGAGCGCGTGAGCAAGGTCATCATGTCAGGCCTTCTGCTCATCATGATTGCCCTGGCTATCCGTGCCGTGACCCTGGACGGTGCCACAGAGGGCCTTGAGTTCTATCTTGCCCCTGACTTTGAGCGCCTGAAAAACGCAGGCATACTCAATGCTATTTCGGCAGCCATGAACCAGGCCTTCTTTACCTTAAGCCTGGGCAACGGCGCCATGATGATTTTCGGCAGCTATTTCAACAATGAGCGCAACCTCACAGGCGAGTCCCTGTGCATCGTGGGGCTTGATACCTTTGTGGCCCTGACTTCGGGCCTCATCATCTTCCCTGCCTGTTTTGCCTACGGCGTCCAGCCTGACTCAGGCCCCGGCCTTGTGCTCATTACCCTGCCCAATATCTTTAACCAGATGCCCATGGGCAACTTCTGGGGCTGCCTTTTCTTTGTCTTCATGAGCTGTGCTGCACTGACCACCGTCATTGCCGTCATGGAAAACATTGTCTCCTACAGCATGGACGTGAACGGCTGGCAGAGAAAGTCTTCCATCGTTGTGCACCTGATCCTGATGAGCATCCTCATCATGCCCTGCATCCTGGGCTTTAACGTCTTGAAGGATATAACGCCCTTCGGGCCTGGCAGCTGCATCCTTGATCTTGAGGACTTCATCGTCTCCAACAACGTCCTGCCGTTAGGGTCTTTGTGCATGCTTATCTACTGCACCAGCAGGTATGGCTGGGGCTGGAAGAACTTTGTGACTGAGACAGACAAGGGCAAGGGACCCAAGTTCCCCCACTGGTGCCGCTTCTACCTGACCTGGATACTGCCCGTTGTTATCCTGGTCCTCTTTGTCAACGGCTACATCGACAAGTTCTTCAAGTAAGCTCTTCCTGGTGCGTGCTGGCAAGTTTAATCATGGTATCCGTTCAGGGGGAGTAGTTCCTCCTGAACGGATACAAAAAGTAATCATTTTTTTTATCAGCTATACGTATCTTATTATCCCAATTTAGAAAACAAGGAGAAAAACATGCGATACCTGACCGGACTTTTAATAGCAGTTTTCGTCGTTCTTAGCGGAACTCTGGCTTTTGCCTATAACAATAAATATGGCTTAGCTGAGGTTACCTTCTATTATGATGGAAAAAAAGATAAACTGTATTCAGATACCTTTGGATTTAACGATAGTTTTGGTAAAGATAACCCTATTTTTGTTACGTATCGTGTGTTTGATAAACGTATTGGTGAAGAAACAATAAAAGGAACGTTTTTATCACATGAAAAATCACAAGGAAATGCAAAAATTACAACTGCATTTGGTGATATAAAGATAGCTTCTAAACACAAGATTATTTTTGATAATGACACGCCGAACAGGTTAGAATTTGAAGGAGTGTATAATTCAAATAATGCTGTTAATAAAAAATTAAATGGTAAAAATTATGTAAAAATATCTGGTAAATTTTTACTAAAAGATAAAAAAACTAATACATACATACAAAAAGAAAGTATGCAACGGATAATAATTATATTCGGTAGTGATACAATAGAATACGGCAGTAGTACTTATAATAAAAAAGATATTATCCTTTCTACAATGAATGGAGCAACTATTTCTGTAGAGGATGATGATATTTTTCTTCTGAAAGGAAAATATAAATTTAAATTTAATCTTAACCCGGTAGACTGCTATAGTAGCACAGTTGATGATATAAACTTCAACGCGCCCAAGTACAACAAGTACAATCAGGCACGCTAAAGAACAGACCGGATATACATTCTGTATTTTGCTACGCTTAAGTGTCAGCAACCGCTTGAAAGAAGGCGTTACCTGTCTTTTCATGTCTTTGTTTCCGGACAGGTCCTGTTTGCTTCCCGTTGGGATATCGCGTTCCTCGATGCCGGCTGCTGAAATATCGTATATAGTGTCATTTTAAGGAGTTTCTTTATGGCACGGGAACTTCTGGCCTCCCGTATGGGTTTTCTGCTTCTGTCTGCCGGCTGCGCCATCGGCCTCGGAAACGTATGGCGTTTCCCCTGGATGACCGGCCAGTACGGCGGCGCCTGGTTTGTGCTCATTTACCTGGCCTTTCTGCTCATCATGGGCATACCCATCCTCATTATGGAGCTTGCCATAGGACGTGCCTCCCGCAGCAATATGGGCAGGTCCTTTCACAAGCTTGAGCCTGCGGGTACCAAATGGCATGCCTGCGGCTGGTTCTCCCTTGTAGGCAGCTACCTGCTGATGATGCTCTATATCCCTGTTGCCGGCTGGATGCTTGCCTACTGCTGGTATATGGGATCAGGCCAGCTTGCCCTTCCACCTGAGCAAATCGGCGCCTTTTTCGGCACCATGCTTGGCAATCCTGGCAGCATGGCCTTCTGGGGGCTCGTGGTTGTGGCCAGCTGCTTTGCAGTCTGCTGGTTCGGCGTGCGCAAGGGCCTTGAGAGAGTGAGCAAGGTGATGATGTCCTGCCTGCTCCTTATCATGGTAGTCCTGGCCTGCAGGGCGCTCATGCTGGACGGGGCCGCAGAGGGCTTTTCCTTCTATCTTGCCCCTGACTGGGAAAGGCTGAAGGCCGCCGGCATCATGAATGCCGTGGTTGCCGCCATGAACCAGTCCTTCTTTACGTTAGGGCTTGGCATAGGATCCATGCTCATATTCGGAAGCTACATGGACTCTTCGCGCAGCCTGACAGGGGAGGCCTTCTGCATTGTGGGGCTTGATACCTTTGTGGCCCTGACTTCCGGCCTTATCATCTTCCCTGCCTGCTTTGCCTTTGGCGTGCAGCCTGACTCAGGCCCTGGGCTCATCCTCATAACCCTGCCCAATGTCTTTAACCAGATGCCCATGGGCCAGTTCTGGGGCTGCCTCTTCTTTGTGTTCATGAGCTTTGCAGCCCTCACCACTGTCATTGCCGTGGTGGAAAACATCATTTCCTACAGCATGGACGTGCATGGCTGGTCCAGGCGCTTTGCGATCTGCGTGCACGGCGTGCTGATGGCCGTGCTTATTATGCCCTGCATCCTGGGCTTTAACCTGTGGAAGGACTTTGAGCCGCTGGGCAAGGGTACATGCGTGCTTGACCTTGAGGACTTCCTTTTGAGCTACAACATGCTGCCCATTGGCGTGACCATTATCGTGCTCTTCTGCACCACGCGCTACGGCTGGGGCTGGAATAATTTCCTGGCCGAGGTCAACAAGGGCACGGGCATCAAGTTCCCCCGGTGGCCCCGTTTGTACCTGACCTTTGTACTGCCAATTCTGGTTATGACCCTGTTTGTGCAGTATTACATGGGCAAATAGGCTGATACAGAACAGAAAAGCAAGATATCTCTATATAAAGATATCTTGCTTTAACAGGCGTCCTGGGGGCTTAGCGCTGTCAGGGCGCTTTTTTACACGTTGTCAAAAGAGAGCCTGGGCAGTCCGCTGACAATCTTCATTGTCTCAAGGCTGACCGTGATGACGCTGAGCAGAAGGTCAAGGATATAGCGCGGCTTTCCCTGCTCCCTGGCCCAGTCATTGGGATCGTTGACAATGCCGCTGGCCTTGTCCTGCCGTACCTGGTAGCGCTCCATGATCCACTCTATGGCAGAGCGTCCGTTGATAACGTACTCATAGGCTTCCAGGGGGATGTGTTTCAGGGTGATGGAGCTGTTGTACTCTATGACGCTTTTGTCATTCTTGTCAGGGAAGCGCATCTTTTCCACATGGAAACTGCCGTGTTCCGCGCCTTCTACCATCACCTCTGCACAGGCAGGCAGATCCTCATAGCTGAGATGCAGGGCGGCCAGTTCCCTGCCTGCTCTTGAAAAAGCACGGAAGTCATCGGGCTTTTCAACGAGCGGCAGCCTGGGTAGCATTTTCTTAAGATCAGCAGCAAAGACGGTACGGTAGTCCGGAGAATGCAGCAGGCCGTATACGTAGTAGAAGATGTCTTCCTTTGTGACCTTGGGACCGTACTGTCCCCTGCATCGTTCAAGGATGAAGTCAGTGATGGCGTCTTTTCTCTCAAAATTATCGCCGCTGGTGTTGAGACTGTCCATGAGCGTCGGCGTATAGGCTGATTTCTCCTTGTAGTAGTAGAGGGGGAAGCACTGTGTTCCGGCATCTAATAAATTCAAATCTGGAATTGAATTTACAATAATTGCTGTATTTTGTTTTGTTCCAGAAAGACCTGAAATACAAATAAGTATATTTTCAGCTCTATTTGTAGGAAACAATGATGGCAGTTTATAGACCATATCATTCATTTGACGGTTAAAATAGATGCTTGCTTTTTGAAATGGTCTGTATAAACCTGTATAAACAGATTCTTTAGAGAAGGAATAATTCCTTTGGGCCAGAACATCTTTGATCTGTTGTCTAGCCCAGGAGAATTTTTTTGCATCTCTGTTAATTCTGTCACCACCATTATTGGCTAATGGCGACAATGTAGCCAGCCTTGTAACCTCGCTGTTATAGAACTTGATAGTACTTGTAATGTTTTCAGTCAGCAGTTCTTTTGAGTAGTTCCAGCACCAGGCATCGCGCCCTGTTGCAACACCTCGTGTATATAAGGGCATAAAGAAGGTATGCGTGTTTTTCTTGTCTTCCTTGTCGCCTAAGGGAATGAACGACGCAAAAACATCGTTTCTCTGATTGAGCCAGTCTCCATTGGCATCCGGATGAATGTCCTGCCACTGCATGGTGCTGCTCAGGGCACTGCGCTTCTTTACAAGAATTTCAAGCTTTTCTTCACGGCTTAAATAGTCGCCGATATCGCAGTATTTGATAAGTGCCCTGCCTTCATGCTCTGGGTTGCGCACCAATATGGTGATAGCAATGGGCGTGCGGCTGCCCGAACCAAAGATTTTGCCTCCCTCGCGGCGGGACAGTTCGCCGCTGGTACGCTGATTGCCACGCAGATTGAAAACATAGATGGCACTGAACTCTTCTTCCAGGCATTTGCGGAAGCCGTTTTGTGCATTGCCGTCCAGCCAGCCTGCATTGGTAACAAAGCCTATGATACCAGGCTGATCTTTTGGCAGCCTGTCTGATGCCCAACGGAAGGCCTTGATGTAGGAGTCATAAAGCGAGTTTTTTAAGGTGGCCGTGGTCAAGCTGGCATATGTTTTTGAAATGCGTCCTTCAAGCACAGGATACGACTGGTTTTGGGCATTGTCGTTGGCTGACTTCTGACCGACAGAATAGGGCGGATTGCCGATGATAATCTGTATGGGAAGTTCCTTCTGGGCCTTAACACGGTCAGAGTTCTGCTGCATCTTGGGTGTAACAAGGTAGCCGTTATCTTCTGTTTCTCCCAGCTGGAAGGTATCTGTCAGGCAGATGCCATTGAAAGGCCTGTACCCTGCCTCCTCGCCCTGTGTGTCATGGAAGACGTTCTCGATATTGATGGAGGCAATATAGTAGGCCAGAAGGACTATCTCATTGGCGTGCAGTTCATGCTCATACTTGTATGGCAATGCGTCCTTTTCAATCAGGCCGCTGGATATCATGCGGGCAATGAAGGTGCCTGTGCCTGTGAAGGGGTCAAGCACATGGACGTTTTTGTCAGAGAGGGTACAGCCAAAGGTTGCCTGCAAGATGTCAGCCACAGAGCGGTTGATAAAGTCCACTACTTCTACAGGCGTATAGACGATGCCAAGTTTCTCAACGGTCTGCGGGAAGGCGATACGGAAGAACTTGTCGTAGAGTTCAGTAATAGTGCGCTGGCGCCCCTCTGTTGTCGTAATGCCTGAGACGCGCATTCTGACGGACTCATAGAAGCGGGAGAGGACAATGGCGTCCTTTTCAAGGGCCTGTTCTTCCAGAAGGTCCACCATGGACTGCATGGACTTGGAGACAGGATTGTTCTGCACAAAGGAGTAGTTTTCAAAGAGCGCTTCAAAGACGGGCTTGGTGATCATATGCTGTGCCAGCATCACCACTACTTCATCCTGTGTGACCGAAGGATTGATATTTTTCTGCAAGCCGCCAAGGAATTCCTCAAAGGCATCCTTGTGAGGTCCTGGAACAGCAATAAGCCTGGTTATGCGCTCCATGTAGCGCTGCACGATTTCGGCAATATCGGCTGCCCACTGCTCCCAGTAGCGTTTGTCACCGACTTTCTGCACCATGCGGGCGTAAAAATAGCGGGAAAGCCCGGGCAGGGTCTTGGGACTGGTGTCAGGCTTTGGGAAAGGCGTGTCTCCGCCATCTACTGAGCCTCCGTTTCCTACGGTGTCAACGATAATCCTGTCATTCTTTTCATGCAGGGATATGCGGTTGACCAGGGCACTGAAGCGGTCATCGTGGGCGCGCAGGGCGTTCAGGACGCTCCACACTACGGCAAAGCGCTTGTTGTCATTCAGGGCCTCTTCGGGTCTGACAGAGGCAGGTATGAGAAGAGGGATGATGATATACCCAAACTTCTTGCCAGGGGCCGTGCGCATGACACGGCCTACAGACTGAACCACGTCTACCTGGGAATTGCGGGCAGAGAGAAAGAGCACTGCATCCAGGGACGGTACGTCCACGCCTTCGGAAAGGCAGCGGACATTGCTCAAAATACGGCAGTCCCTGCCGTCAGAAGGCGTATCATTGAGCCAGGAGAGCTTGCTTTCCCTGATGCCGGCTCCCATGCTGCCGTCCACGTGGTCTGCCGCAACACTGACCAGCTCCTCTTTTTCCACATCGGACAGGCTGGCAAAATAGCTGTCCTTGAAATTATTGAAAATCTCGCAGATATGCTTTGAGGCCTTGATACTGGAACAAAAGGCCACTGCCTTGTGCATGGGAGAAGGATCTGATGCTTTCAGAAGTCCTTCATCTGTGCGCATGTTCTTGGACAACGCCTTGATGCAGCCCATGAGCTTGCTGATGTCATCGACGTTGATTTCCTGGTCCTTGTCAGCAACGGCTTCCTGCAGGGATGCGGGAATGTCGCTTTCATTCAGGGTCAGGATCAGCACCTTGTAGTCGGCAAGCAGTCCCTTATCCACAGCCTCTCCAAAGCCTATGTGAAAGACTTCTTCCCCGTACATGGCCTTGTCGTCCATGGAACAGAGATAGGCCTCGCAATCCTTTGCCTTCTTTTTGCTGTCTTCTGCGTAGAGACGCGGTGTGGCCGTCATGTAGACGCGCTTTTTTGCCCTGATAAACTCGTCGTCATGGACACGTACAAAGGCTGAATCTTCATCGCCTTTCAGGGTGACGCCGGTTGTCCTGTGTGCCTCGTCGCAGATGACAAGATCTATCTCAGTGCCGCCAAGTTCCTTCTGAACCTTGTGCACAGTTTCTATGGACTGGTAGGTGGAAAAAATGACCAGCAGGCTGTCAGGAGCAAATTCCCTGTTCGTCTTTATCTGCTCTGTGATTACTTCAGCGTTCGTTGAAGCAGGCAGGGCCAGATCGACTATTGTCTCGCCGTCCAGGTCATCGTCGCGTTTTTTCTTGCTCCTGCTGACCTCAGGGTCTGAGCAGATGCAGACAGGGGAGATCTGGACCCCGGTTTCTGCCATCCACTCGCGCAGGGTCTGTCCCACAAGGGCAATGGACGGGGCCAGGAAGAGGACTATGCCTTTGCCGCCGGTTTCTCTTTCTGCAATTTTCAGGGAGGTGAATGTCTTGCCAGTGCCGCAGGCCATGATGAGCTTGCCGCGTGTTTCAGTTTTGAAATGTTCATGAAAGGCATCAATGGCCTTTTGCTGATGGTCCCTTGGCGTCTTCTGGGGAAGTCTTGCCTTTTCCCCGTAGATGCCATTGTCCAGGGCGTCCCAGTCAACAGAGCAATTTTGCAGTGCCGCCAGGTTGATACGGTGCACAGGGGGATTTTGGTTACGGATGGCATCTTCTGCCCCGCTCCCCCACTTGTTAGTAGTGGAGATCCACAGTCTCAGGGAAAAGGCAGTCGTCTGTCCCTGGTCATTCACAAAGGTCCTGCTTGAGGTAGCCAGGAAGCTGTCTACAGCAGGCTTGTCAATGGCGCTCTTTTCATCGTAGCACTTGCACTGGACAGCCCAGTATTCACCATCAACAGTCCTGGCAACCAGGTCAATGCCTGTGTCACGGCCGCCAAGGTCATCCTTGTGAGGAAAGTCCTTCCACAGCCAGACGTGGGCAAACCGTCCCCTGTACACAGGGTATGTCTGCAAAAACGCCTGCATCAGGCGTTCAAAGCGTTCGCCCTTGTTTCTCTCAGAAAAGGATATGCTGCGGTATTTTTCAAGAACTTTTGTGAAGGTCATATCTGCCTCTTGTCCTGGACTGTCTGTCAGTGAAGCACTGTCGGCTTATGCAGGC
>CAVLCT010000042.1:0-4039 GCA_963661665.1 Bulleidia sp.
GTGATGCTTCTGAATGCCCAGAAGGAACCGGTGCTCTGGATGCTCATGCTTTGCGGAGCCGGGAAGTTTGTGTACCTCTTTGCAAAGTTCCCAATAAGGCTGGGCTTGAGCGTGTTCTCTACCGCAGAAAGGCAGCCGGAAGTACGGCTTTTCCCTTCATATCCTGACGTATCGCTGATTTCGGCTGTTTGGTTTATCCGGGATTGTCATTCGGATGACATTCATTTCTATTGCTGGTCGGAGATAATTTCTTCGGAACCCTTCCTTTGCTTTGAGTCCCAGTTTCTCCATCAAGGCGTTGCTCGTGTACGGGGTATCGTACTCCATGACAGTAAGCAGGCTTTGAACTGTTTCCGGAAGATATTCTGTTTGGCCGGTGGCGTGCACGGAAACTTCGCTCAGGATTTGATCGATTTGCGATAAGATAAATTCGATGAATGCCGTCGATTCTCCGGCTGTTTGGCATTCGGCAATCGCCGCATAGTAGTCATTTCGGAATTTTTCGATTTGGCTTTCGATGGGAATGTAGGCAAAGGTCGGTTTCCATTTGGTCAGAATGGCCGTATGCCACAATCTTGCCATTCTGCCGTTTCCGTCGGCGAAGGGATGAATGAATACGAATTCATAATGGAAGACACTGCTGAGAATCAGTGGATGGACTTCGGTTTTGCTCGTTTTCATCCAGGAGAATAAGTCTTCCATCAGTTGGGGAACCAGGCGGGCAGGCGGTGCCAAAAAAATACATTGGTCACCTTGGAACACGCCTTCTTCCCCAGAGCGAAATTTGCCGGACTCGGAGATGAGGTACTTCGTCATGATGTGGTGAAGTTCTTTCAACTGCCGGATGCTGTAGGGATCGATTTCAGGCAGCTGTTGATAGGCGGCATAGGCGTTTTTGACTTCCTGGATTTCTTTTGGATCTCCCAGTACGGTTTTTCCGTTGATAATGTCCCGGACCTGGCCAAGCGACAAAGAGTTGGCTTCGATTTTCAAAGAGGAATGGATGGAGCGGATTTGATTATTTCTCCGCAGTTGTGGCCTGCTTTCCAGGCTGCTGATGGTGTCGATGTGAGCGATTTTTTCGGAAACAGAGGAGGCAAGGGATAAAATCCTGTTTGTGATAGTAAATGGCGGTCGATAGTCGCTCATAGAATTTCCTTCCATATCTTACGTATTATCTTACGTATTATCTTCCTCCATTATACGAGATTGTTGTTAGAAATCAATCGGTTGGGCACGTATACCGTTCTGAACACAAGGAAAGGAAAAGCGTCATGCAGATGCTTCTTCGTCAAGGCTTGATTGCGGCGTTGTCTTTGGATACTTATCCCTCTTAAAGCAGGGCAGTCCTGTCGGGACTGCCCTGTGTGCCACAAGAGATTTTGCGGGGACTACTCTTATGATGGGTGACACTACTGTAAAGCCGGATGCAGTCAGCAAGCCGGCCGATATTATGCTGTACGAGATGGACGGCGTCAGCGGCGTGCTGCTTCTGAATGCCCAGAAGGAACCGGTGCTCTGGATGCGCGGCGAGGCCTTGCAGAACCTTGAGCTGCGCCTCAACATGCAGCCCATGAAAGCCTTCTTTGATGCAGCACAGAAAGCAGCTGCCCAGGAAAACAATTAGTCCTGCCCCAGCAGCCTGTACTGGTCCTGCACTTCCTGCGACACCCTGTCTGGCGATATCCAGCCGTCTTCATAGAGCGCCATTTCCAGGGCATTCACTGCCTCGATGACGTGCGGCTCCCTTATGCCGTCAGCCAGGGGATCCATGGCGGCCAGGGTCTTTTCTGCGGTGTAGTGGGCCCAGGCTCCTGCCGTCTCAGGCCAGGCCGTCCTGCGCCCCATGTTGTTGCAGAGATAAAAGAGCTGCCTGTTCACGGGCTTCAGCCAGATAAATTCAGCCGTAGCCAGGATACCGCGCTTCCTTGCCTGCTCATAGAGGGCCAGAAGCGCCATATCCTGCCAGTAGCCGTGCCTTGTCAGGGCAAGGCTCACGTCCTTGCCGCCAAGCGCCCTGATCACTGCGTTTTCAGTTTCCCTGTCCATATGGCTGTCAATATAGTACCCATGCCCCCTTGTGCCAGGCCGGAAAAAGGGAAACGTCCTGCACAGGCCTCCCTTTCTGGCAGGATCAGGCGCCCTGAATGAGAGGCTCATCTCGTCAAGCAGCCTTTGTGCCGTTTCCTTTTCGTCAGCGGCAAAAAGCGCCCAGGCGCCGGCCAGCTTTTTCAGGTACGGCGGCAGTGCCTCATAGCCGTGCCAGGGTGTGGCAAGCTGGGACGCATAGAGTGCAAGCGTCTTCTTCCTGTCCAGCCTGAGCCCTTTCTCAAAGCGCCCGAGCCAGGGAGAGTCGCATCTTGCCAGGTGGTCATCTCCCAGAAGCTCCCCCCAAGGAACAACTTCTGGCGGATTCTTTGGCGTAACCAGCAGGCCGTGCATGGCAGCAAACTGCACCGGCTGCCTTGCCGCCATCCAGGGCCCCTTGTCCAGCGGCTCCTTCAAAATGCCGCCAGGCCAGTTCAGGGCCGGCGCAATGCACGGGGCAAAGGGCACATTTTCCTGCAAAAGCGTGCGCATGGTCATGGTGCGCCTGCAGACGTCGGTGACAGAGCTCTTGCGGCCGGCATAAATCAGAAAAAGAAGGCAGGGTATGCCCAGCGCGTATGCATACCATCTTGAGACGGACGTATACACCTGCCAGGCAACGGACAGTGTGTCATACTTTTCAGGCAGTGACGCCAGCGCCTCCGCTGCCCTGGCAAAACGGCCGTTTGCAAGGGAGAGCGGCCCTAAGAGCAGGCGGCTTGCCGCAAAAAGCATGTCGCAAAGCGCCTTTTCGTACAGGGAGAGGAAAAGCCCGGCAAGGCATGCCAGGACAAGAAAGACAATCATGCATCCGGGCATGCCTGTTTCACGTGGCGGTTTTGGCTGTTGCTGCATACATTTCCTACAGGGCGCGTATCAGGTAGCGCACGGCCATGTTTGCGGGTCGGACTTCCGCAT
The DNA here is from genome assembly GCA_963661665.1 of Bulleidia sp. Taxonomy (GTDB): domain Bacteria; phylum Desulfobacterota; class Desulfovibrionia; order Desulfovibrionales; family Desulfovibrionaceae; genus Desulfovibrio. Next base: position 3,007 of record CAVLCT010000042.1, read on the forward strand.
CCGTCGGCACTGTTCTCTGGGAGCTGAAAAAAGCCTGGGCTGCCGTCTTGCTGGGAGCACTCGCAAAGCCGGCCGTCCCCTTTGCCTTGTTGTAGGAAAAGGTGCCGGTAAGGGCAGCATTGACGGTATTGCCTATGCCTGTTGTGCCGCCTACAGGAAGTGTTCCGTAGAGCAGGCGCATGGCATCGCCCTGCACTGTGAGGAGGCTGCCGGACTTGTGCGTGGTAGCACTGACGCCGACTTCTGTTCCGTTGTTCTGGCTGTAGCTCTGCTGGCCGTAGCCACGCAGAAAGAGGCCGCGCAGATCGGGTATGGTGGCAGTTGTGGCATTAGTCCCTGCGAGAAGGGCTGTCAGATCCGGGTATTTTGCACTGGTGATGCTCTGCCCGTTGCATTCAAGCCATGAGGAGGCATTGGCAGGATTCTGCCCCACCGGCCAGGCAATGATGGTGCCTATGGGGACCTCTGCCGACTTTGCGGAAACAGTGACCTTTTCAGGCTGTATGCCTGTGGCGTCAAGAGCGTATGCGATTGTTCCTGACAGGCTGATGACAAGGGCATTTGCTGCCAGCAGGGCAGGCAGAAAGGCCCTGCCGGCGCCTGTCATTCCAGGTGTCTTCCTGCCGGGCATGGTATTGTTTTCATGTGTCTTGAGTTTCAGCATGGCCTGCCTCCTTGGAAGCAGATTTCAGGCGGTAATGCAGTTTGAATAGAGCAGTCCTGATATGTCAGCTCAGCGGCAGAAGATCATGGCCGCAATGCCTCCTGCCGCAAGAAAGGGACCAAAGGGGATGGCGCCTTTGGCGGCCAGGTCCCTGACAAAAAAGTGCTTCCGGACTTGGGGATGAAGGGCTGCCAGCATGGCCAGAAGGGAAGCTCCTGCCACAGCCAGGAAGACGGATCCCTTGGTGACAAGGCCCAGGATGAAGACAAGCTTTGCGTCTCCAAGGCCTATGGCCTCAGTCCTGTAGATCTTAAGCCACAAAAGCCTGAGCATGAGAAAGAGCAGGCAGGCAAGGGCTGCATAGACAAA
>CAVLCT010000042.1:4052-9576 GCA_963661665.1 Bulleidia sp.
GCGCTGGCAAAAGCGTTCACAAAAGCGCCGGGCATGGCATACATGCTTTCTTCCAGGACAAGGCACAAGGCTGCAAGCAGTGCCCAGAAAAGCACATTGTCCGGCAGATACCCAGTGCGCCTGTCAGTCTCTGCTGCCAGGCAGAGGAAAAAGAGAAAGACAGTTTGCGCGAACACAAAGCCTGTCCCTGGGCCGGATGCGGCCCTGGCATACAGGACGGCGCAAAGAAGGCCCATGCCTGCCTCATAGAAGGCTGAGCAGAGCGGTATCCTGGCTTTGCAGAAGGCACAGCGCCCTTTGAGCAGGATCAGCCCTGCCAGCGGCACCATGTGCCGGAATTTAAGGACCCTGCCGCAATGGGGGCATCTTGATCTGGTAAGGAGGCTTTCACCCCTGCTTATGCGCTCGCCAAGACAGGCACAGGCTGATCCCAGCACTGTGCCCAGGGCAAAGTATGCGCAGAGACAGAAGGAGAGGGGCAGGCAGTGGCTCATTCCCTGTACCATGGCCGTGATGCTGTCCAGAAGTTCCTGAATCATGATCTCTCCGTATGCTCAATGCCTTGCTTAGCCAGCAGCCAGTTTTTCTGTACCCTTCTGATGTAGGCGCGCTGCCTTGCCGGCTTTTTGCTGTGATAGGCGCCAACTGCCTTCCAGGTGCGCCCGTAGCGGCGCATCTCCTGCCTGAGTATCCACAGGGCCAGAAGCAGGTTGTTTTCAGGCTCAAGCACTGTCTCGCAGGAAAGGTTCAGCTCCTTAAGCCACCAGCTGTTTATCTGCATAAGGCCTATGTCAACGCTCTTCTTCTGCCGCATGGCCTGCTTTGCCAGCCTCAGGGCCTCCTCCCTGTTCTTGGGCCTGTATTCACGGCCATTGATGGTGATGCAGAGGGGATTGCAGTCCGATTCTGTCCTGGCAATGGCCACGACAAGGGAGGGCGGTATTTTGAATGAGGCACAGGCTTTCAGGACTGTGGCTCTCTCCTGCCTGTCCCTGTCCTGCCCGGCAGCGCATGTGCCTGCCAGGAAGAGGAAGCAGATCAAAAATCCTGCCAAAAAGCGTACAGCCTGCAAGGTATGCACCATTCTTTGGGGTCTGCCTGCCATCTTACTGCCCCGTTCTGGCGCACATGGTGAGCACCATGGCTGATCCGTAGTACGGCGCACTGCTGCCCTCATCTGCCGGCGAGTACCACTCGGACGCTGATCCGTGGTCCATGTTCTTGACTTTGAGATGAATGCGCCACTGGGTTGTATTTTCACTGGAAGCCCAGGCCCTGAACGAAGCCATGGCCGGAGAGACAGGGCCTGACGACACTATGGACGGTGCCACGTAGATGGCAGGCACAAGCCCTGCCTCGGCTGAGCAGTCAGGCTTGGCAACAAGGGCATTGTCCGTCACAAGGGTTGCATTGGAGAGGCTCATGGCATTGCCTGTGTCTGAGAGAAGCACAAGCTCCGGCGTGCTTTTGCCCTGCACGTAGCGGCAGAGATAGAGCCCGTAGTCCTCGTCTAAGAAAAGTCTTCCTGCATCCTCAGCTGCGCACCCGGCACCTGCCTTTATGGGCCGTGCGGCATCGCCTTTTGCATAGGAGACAAGCTTTACGGATCCGATGTTGTCTATATTGTTGCCTGTCATATCAAGGGTGACTGTCATCTGGTTGAGCTCAGGGTGCCCTGGCACAGCCACGCGGTGCAGCACGTCCGTATTGGCCTCTGTCCCGTCAAGCTGGCAGAAGGCGCCAATATGCCCGGCTCCCGGCTCAGGCACCCCGAAATCCGCCAGGCTGATGTCATAGGCTCCGTATGCAGAGACAAGGTGACCGGCTGTCTTGCCGGCAGCATTGCCTTCCCCTGCAATGTAGCCTGCATACTCCCCTGCAAAGCGGGCTGCAGACGGGGCCTCGCGGTGGATGAAGACAGCATTGCCGGCATCATATTCCTGTCCTCTTCCGCCCTGTGTCAGGCAGATCAGGGAAAGCGCCTCCTCTCCTGAGGCAAGCGTCCTTTTGCGGACATAGAATGCGTAGTCCTGCATCCAGGCATTGTCCTCCAAAAAGCCTTCCGGCAGGACGCCTTCCTTTTTTAGGTCCGCTATGCTGATTTCAGGGCCTTCCTTTGCCTTTGCATCCTGAAGCAGGCTTGCATAGCGGATGCGGCAGTACTCCTGTCCGGCTTTGAATGCCTGTTCCAGTGCCTTTCCTGTGCCGGCTGCCTCGCTCATCCTCATACTCTCCCTCCACATGCCGGTCAGTGCCTGCAGCATGAGCCCTGAGACAAGAAGGCAGGCAAGCATTTCCAGCAGGGTAAAGCCTTTTTGCGTCTTTTTCATGATGTTCTTTTTTTTCATGATGTGCCCCGGATGTGCCCCGGATGTGCTTCTGACGTGCTCCGGACGTGCTCCGGCACTGCGTTTTTTTAACGTATGTTTCAGCTGGCGGGACAATGGCGCTACCGTATCCTTGCAGTCATGACGACGGCTCCCTCCGGGATGGCCCCTGAGAGGCCTTTAGACAGCGCCATATTCCACGGCACAAGCACGCTGCCATCTTTTACGCCAGTGCCGGTCTGTCTTTTTGCAAGGTCCCAGACGTTTTTCACGGCAAGCCTTCTTTGTGTGCCAGAGGAGCCTTTACTGCCGTACACATAGAGAACGCTTCCCTCAGAAGTGCTTTCCACGGCCATGCCCCAGTCACCCAGGGATGTGTAGCCTTCCGGAAGGTACGGTTTTATGTCCGGCAGGGTGCCTGTGGCTGACTCCTCCTGAACAGTCTCCTGAACTGCCTCCTGAACTGCCCTCTGGGCTGCCTTCTGGTATTGCAGAAAGTTGGCTGCAAGCGCCTTGCCCTCTGCGTCATCCATGCCTGGCAGGTACATGGCATGCAGCCTGCCTGTAACTGCCAGAAAGGCCGTAAGTAGTGATGCAAGGAATACGGCGTACATGACACGCACCTCCCTTTGCTTTTGTCTTCTTTGTCCCTGCGCCCTCCCTCCCGCATGACGGAAGGGAGGGCCTGTCAAAGGACCGTTAGGGACTGTTCAGCCAGGTCCGTTCAGCCGGGATCGTTCAGCTGGTCAGGACCTTCTGCCTGCAACGTCCTGATCCGGTCTTAATGCGCCGTAAAGGCCATGGTGTTGGTGCCTGTCCCCGCATCATCGCTGCTGCAGAGGCTGGTGGGCACTGTGTCAACCGTTTCGCCGTTGATGGTTATCTTGTCCCAGTTTTCTGCCTGGGAAGAGGCTATCTTGCGGCAGGCGTCCTGGGTGATGGTCTTGGCAGAGATGGTAAAGCCGGTGAGGGTGCCCTCTATGCTGACCTCGCCGCCAAGGGTATGCATGACAGCATTGCTGTCCTTGTCCAGCCACGGATCCGGAATGGCGCCGGCCTCTGCCAGGGTTGTGGTAATGTCCTTGGCGGTGGCAGAGGACGATCCGAAGCCCCTTGAGGAGGCATAGACCTCATGGACGTTGATGCGCAAAAGCGCCAGGTTTTCGCTGAAGGAGGTGACCCTGGCCGACTCTATGGCCTTGGAGATGGCAAAGGCCGCAAAGCCGAAGACAAGGGATCCTACCACCAGGGCGCCCAAGACCTCGATGAGGGTAAAGCCGCGCTGGGACTTGCCGTGCCGTGTTTTTATCTGCTGTTCTTTCATGCTCTGTTCCTCCATATGCTGTTTTTGGGTGTGCTGTATTTTCGTGTGCTGTTCCAGCCCGGGAAGCAGCAGCCCAGGCTGGCAGCGGGAGCAACGGCCCCCGCAATGCTGGTTATAGGACAGCTGGCCCGTGAGATTCTGGACCGTGGGATTCTGGCCTGCCGGCTTCTGGCCTTCTGGATTCTGTTCCGGGCCAGGCGCTTCCTTCTCAGGACGCTTCAGCTGTTCTCTGGGAATGAGCCTGGCCCTGAGCGCGCAACGCCTGAGCACCCACATGGCGGATAGCCTTTTTTTGCAGTGGCCGGGCTGTTTTTTGGGTTGCTTTTCAGGCTGTATCTCAGTCTGTTCTACAGGCTGTTCCTTGTTCTGCACCTTGTCCTGTTCCCCGGGCTGTTCCCCGGGTTGTCTTTTAGGCGGCCTGGGGGGCTCCCCTGTGCCGTCTGCTGTAAAGACGGCATGGCTGGGTAAGTTCAGGGGCAGCTTTTTCAGTACCTGCATAAAGTCCTCCTTAACGTTCGTCCAAAGGTTTTTGGGAGTAGAGGTTTTTGGTTCTGCCGCATGGCTTATGCCCTTAGTCCGGACATGAGCCAGGGTATATGTATTCAGCGGCTGTACGGCCGGTTTGGGCCGCTGTTTTTCTGCCGTTTTTGTCGTTTTTGTCTGTCTCTGTTTGTCCTGTATCTTTTTCTGTCCTGTATTTTCCTGTTTTGTATTTTCTGACTGATTGCACAACGTGAAAGGCTGTGCCTGATGGCCTCCTCCTTAGAGTCCTCCCATGGCGCCCGTGGCTGAGGTTATCTCTTCCTGTATGCCGAAAAGGCCTGCCACCAGAAGGCAGATGGAAACGGTAACAAGGATCATGGCAATGCTTCCTGCTGTGCGGGCTGTGCCCTGTATCTTTTCCATACCCTCCTGCAGCATGTCCTCTGCCAGGCCTGTCAGCATGGACCGAAAGTCGGGCAGGGCGGAGTAGATGGCAAGATCGCTGGCAAGCTGCCTGTCAGGCCAGCGGTCCCTTGTCTGGCACAATGCCTCGCCAAGGGTGCATCCCCTGCTGTCAGCCTCGGCAACAGGGCCCAGATGGGAGGCCAGGTAGGGCGTTGCCCGTCCGTGTTCCAGAATGAAGGCTGTGGCCTCGCTCAGCCTGACTTCCCTTTGCGAGAGCAGCATGGCCGTGGCATAGAGCCAGCTTGTGCCAGCCAGCAGCCTGTACACGGACCAGGGCGGCACATGATCAGCAAGGCTTCTCATCCTTCCTGTCCAGCGCGGCAGGGACCAGAGGCTCAGCCCTGCCAGCAATACCAGAAAGACGCTCAGGGCAAGCCCCTTCCAGGAGGCAGTGAAGCAGGAGACTGCATACAAGATGGCGGCAGCTCCCTTCCAGGACGATGGCTCGCTTAAGGCGGCAAGCTTTGGCACCAGCACAATGGAGATGGCGGCAAGGAAGGCGCAGACAGCAAGCATGAGTGCCAGAGGGTAGGAAAGCTCCTTTGCAATGCACCCCTGAAGGAGGCGCCTTTTTTCCAGCAGCCTGGCAGCCCTGGCAAAGGCGTCTGCCAGTGCTGCCGATCCTGCCAGGGAACCGGACTCAATGAGCATGACTTCCTCTGACGAGGCGCAGGGCGCTATGGCCCTGCCTATGCTGTATCCCATGCTCAGGCGCTGCCGTATGTCCCTGAAGATAAAGGCATACGGGGCATGGTCCTGCCTGGCCCTCTCTTCAAGCACGGCAAAGCACTGCTCTACCGGCATCCTTGTGGTTGCCAGCATCCTGCCTGTCTTTTTCCAGCAGCGCTCGCGCACGCGCCCTGAAAAGACCAGCGGGACAAGTTTGTCAGAAAAGAGCATTGAATGTTGGTCCTCCTCTTATGAT
>CAVLCT010000042.1:9700-12487 GCA_963661665.1 Bulleidia sp.
GCAATGCCCGGGCTCTCAGGCTTTTTTGTCTTAAGCCCTGCAGCTGCCTGCTTTGCTTCAGCTGCCTTCTTTGCTTCCAGGGCCTGCTTTCTTTCGCGTATACTGGCGTGTATGGCAGCCCGCTGCTCTGGTGTCCTTGTTTTCGGCTTCGGGGGGCCTGGGTCGTCGTCGCTGCTGTCAGGCTTTTCCCGGCCTTTTTCAGGCTTTTTCCGGTCTTTTTTGGGAGCCTTTTTGCTGGCTTTAAGTGTGCTTTTGCCACAGTCCTTTGCGGCCAGACCTGTTGTTTCTGTATCCTGTCCTTCCGTATCCAGGGCGCCCATATCCCAAAAACCTGCCTCTGCCTCGTCTAAGTCCGCATCCAGGGTGGTGCCAAGCCTTTCCTCGCTGAGCACAGGGTCTGCCTCGCCTGAGAGCACCCTGTCCCTTGCCTGGTCCAGATACGTCCTGCCATGCATGGTGTTGCGCCAGTAGTGGCGCGCTTCCCGTTCCCTGCCTTGCTTGAGAAGGCCAAGCAGCACCGGATCCCGCAGGGATATGACCTCTGCTGCCACCTTCTGCCCGGCAAGGCCCATATGGGAGCAGGCAGGGCAGCCAGGCCCGCGCAGGCATATATTGCCGGGAAAGCCTTCGTCACTCCCTTCGTCACTACCTTCGTCACTACCGGATGCTTTCTTGCTGATGCGCCTTAAGCGTTCCACAAGGCCAGCCGGGAGCCGTTCCAGCATTTCAGGGTGCTGGCTCAAACGTATTTTGCACTGCGGGCACAAGATAGGCACCAGGCGCTGGTAGGTTAAGGCCGTGAGCACATTCCCGGCACAGATGCTGGCATAGGGCAGGCCCATCTCATGCAGGCGGGTGATGATGGAGAGGGCTGAACCGGCATGCACAGTGGTCCAGATGCTGTGGCCGGTGAGCGCTGCCTGCACTGCTGCCTCGGCAGCCTCCCTGTAGCGCACCTCGCCCAAGAGGATGACGTCAGGGTCTGATCGCATCAGCCCTGCCAGGGCTTCCATAAAGGATCTCCTGCGCTCGGCATCAGAGACGGACTTGGTGAGCACGTTGAGCTGGTGCACCCCGCGGATGGGGTACTCCGGCGGATCCTCAAGGGAATAGTAGGACCTGGTGGGCGTGTCGTGGGCCATGCTCTCCATGATGTTCTTTAAGACCGTTGTCTTGCCGTGGCCTGTGGGGCCTGAGATGATGGTCATGCCGCCAAGCCTGGCACTGTCCTGCAAAAGGGCCTGCTGCTCATCTGTAAAGCCTAAGCGCGTCAGGCGCTCCTCCATGGTGCCGGAATTGTCTGAGGCATCGGAGAGCAGGCGCATGGCCAGCACCACGCCGGGACGACCGCCATGGGCGTCCTGCACCGGCTCTGAGTGCAGGCGCACGGCATAGAGCCCCTCTGGCAGAAACGTGTTCCCAGCAATGCGGCCGTCCTGCCGCTCATAGAGGGAAAAGCCGCCTTCTGCCTGGGAGATCTGCCCCTGGAAGATGGCACGGACAAGCTGCAGCCCCTTCTCCCCGTCAAGCACCTCCTCGTCCGTCATGAAGCCCATGCGCCTGAAGGACACCGTGGCATAGGATCCCATGCAGGCAATGTGGATGTCTGACGCCTTCTTCTCCTTCGCCCTGACAAAGAGCTCGCGCACATAGTCGTGCACCCAGTTTTCAGGACTGCCATGGCTACCAAGGCTCAGGCTTTTTGCCGGAGCAAAAGTGGGCAGCCGTATGCCATAGCGCTGTTCAAAGGATTCCTGGGTATGCCAGACAAGGCGCAGCGTCCTGGCTGACTTATGATCGGCCTTCCTTATCCTGTCAGCCTTTGCCAGGAAGAGGTCCAGCTCCTCGCTGCCCTTGAGCTCGTTGGAGAGATGGAGGCTGTCCCCTTCAAAAAAGGCCCTGCCTGAAAGGGATCGCGGCAGAACGTCCTGCCCTGATCCTTCTTCTGCCAGGGAAGGAAGGCCTGTCCCCAGCATAAGGCTGCCCTTTGTGTAGCGGTTGTTTTCATACTGGCCTTGTTCATACTGGCTGCTGCGCCAGAATTGTGTTTCTCTGCCGTCCATTATTCCTCCTATTTCCAGGGCAGGGGTCTGCCCTCTGCCGTGACTTTGGTGCGGCTCACAGCGTCTATCCTGCCGACTCCCGGGACCTTGTCTCCGGCCCCTGCCAGAAAGCGGCCCTCCCTTGTGGCAAGCTCTGCCACAAGCCTTGATCCCTGGCTTCGCACCGAGAGCACAAGGCACTGCCCATTTTCATTTGCCTTTGCCTTTTCCTTTTCAAGGCGCAGGGCTGCCACGTCTTCTGCCAGGGCCTGAAAGCCGGATTTTAGCTCGTTCAGGGCTTCCTGCAATGAGGCACTGGCTATACTGCCTGCTTCCTCCCTGGCCTTTTCTTCACTGAGCTCCCTGCGGGCCTTGGCCATGCTGTTTTCCACTTCCAGGATGCGGGCCTGTATTTCCTTGAGGGACAGGGTCGCCCTGGCCATTTCCTGGCCTGCCTGCAACCTTGTCAGCTCGCCTAAGGTGCCTGAATAGACAGACCCTGGCGCAAAGTCCGCAATGGATGGAAGATGCAGGCCGGCTGCATTTTGTCCTGCTGCGTCCGGCCCGGATGCATCTTGCCTGGCTGCTTCCCCGGATGCGTCTTGTCGGGATGCTTTGGTCCCGGCTGTTTTTGTTCCGGCTGTCGTTGTTCCGGATTCTCTGGGTCCGGCAGCCTGGGGCTGAGAGCCGGGCCTTGCCTGGGAGGCAGTGAGCCTTGCATCTCTTTGCTCAACAGCCCTTTGCA
>CAVLCT010000042.1:12587-17919 GCA_963661665.1 Bulleidia sp.
CTCTGCGGCTTCAGCCATGCCCGGTGACAGGACTGGCACAGACAGGCCTGGCAGGAGAAGGGCTGCGCAAAGAATGGTTGTGCAAAGAATGGCTGTGTGAAGAATGGCTGTGTGAAGACGGGCCTGCCCTGGAAGATGGTGGCATACAGGCTGCTTGGACAGTTGTTTGGGCTGCCGGCCCGGCTGTTCTGGCTGCTTTTGCCCTGGCCATGGCTTATGTTCAGGCCGGGTGTTCCCGCAAAGCAGGTGCTGTCTGGCTGCGTCTTCCATCAGGACAGGGTCTGATCTTCGCTTAGGGCTTTGCATAGACTTCTCCTTGCATGATCCACTGCGTTTTGTTCCAGGCGATGCCTGAAAGCACCAGGCATCTGGCAAGCCTCTGCTCCTTCAGGCACTCTGTCAGGCTGCCAAAGTCAAAAAAGAGCGTGCCCGGTGCCTGGGAGAGCACAAGGCTTCCTGCTACCCAGGGACAGGAGATGACGGCATTGTCCTTCTTGATGGTGCGGACAGGCTTCCAGGAAAGCTGCATTTTCAGGCCGAAACGGGCCGCAAGCTCTGAGAGAACGGCCTGCACCTCGTCCCTTTGGCTCAAGTCCTGCCACTGCCTTGGGTGTGAGCCGGGCTGTATTTCGGGCATGGGTGTTTCCGTAACGGATCTGGCCTTTGTGGCATCATCTGCCATCCTCTCTGCCCCTTCCGGGGGAAGCAGCAGGGAAGAGGCCCTGCCAGCCTTCCACATGGCTGTGAGCGTGCCCTTGTCAGAGCGAACTTCCTCCAGAGTCCAGCCGTTGGCTGCCAGGGGTGTCTTGAGCATCTGGGGCACAGTGGCCAGGACTGAGGCCGCAGGAGACGGCGCTGTCATCCAGTCAGACGGGAAAAAGCGCTCAGGATGGCGCATGACAGCGGCGACAGCCTCTGCTCTCGCATCCTGTTCCTGCTTTTGCGCAAGCGTCTGGCTGTCAGGGGAAAGGCGCTGTGCTATGGGGTCGCTCAGAAAACAGCAGGCAGAGATCACAAGCCCCCCAAAGAGAAAGGCTGCCAGCCCCCTGCGCAGGCCCCTGTTGTGAAGGAGCTGGCAGGACATAAGGCTTAAGGGCTTGAGCTTTGCCTTGTGCATGACCTCTGAGCCGGCCTGGCTAAGCTTGTTCAGCTCTTGCAAGACCTCCTTTTCCCCAAGCACCCTTGGTTCCTGCAAATCCAGGCTGTCCTGCAGCCTGCGGGCAAGGGCCAGGGCCTCGTCCAGGCTTGGAAAGCACTTGTCAGCCCTGGCAGAGAGGCGCCCTAAGCGTGCCGCAAAGACCCAGTAGGCCGCAGGCCGGCTGAGTGTGCTCTCCGCATTGCCCTGGCTGTCAGAGCTGTCCTGTGTGTCATTGCTGCCGGAGCTGTCCTTGCTGTCCTTGTTGTCATGGCTGTCCCCGGAGAGGGAGCCCTTGGGAATGGGCCATATTTCAATGCCGTGGCGCAGGGACTGCAGGCGCAAAGCTGCCAGGGAATAGACCGTGCAGAAGCCATCGCAGACAGCGTCACAGACGGCATTACAGACGGCATCTGCCGGCTTTGCCTGCATCCCGTTTGCTGTATTTGCGGCAGCGGCTTTTGTGCCGCCATGGAGGCCGTACAGTCTGGCAAAGCCGGCCCTTTCCTCGATGACTAGGCCGTGGTCAGGCGCAAGGTCCGCTGTATCAGACGCAGGGGCCTGAAATCCCGGAATGCCTGACGTAAGGCTGCCATTAAGAAAGCTTGTCTGGCGTATGTCCTGGCGTATGTTCTGGCGCCTCTGCCGGCGGTTCTGCCAGCTTGTCTGCCAGCTGTTCTGGTAACTGGCCTGATAGCTGCCCTGATAGCTGTTTGGGCGGCTCTTTTGTGCCTGTTCTTGCAGGGAGAGGCCGGGTTCTGCCTTGGTCCAGTCTAGGCCTGCTGCCAGCAAGATGCGTCCTGAAAGGATATTTGCCAGGGAGTGTTTTCTGTTTTCAAGAGGTATGAAATGCACCATGTTGTCCTTGTGTTGCGGCCTGGCCGCTGTCCTTTGGCCTGCCTGCCTGGGAATGTCTTTTTGCAGGGGAAAAGCCAAAGGAAATGTCAGGTTTAACTGTGAGATGGAATAGCGGATGAAATGCCAGGGAAATGCCGGATGGAATGCAGAATTGAATGCCGGAAGTGATGCCGGAAGCGCTGCCAGTCGTCCTGGTCAGACGCGCTGCCAGCCGTCCTGTCAGGAGCAGGGCCCCGGACAGTGCCCGAGACATAGCCTGTAGCATTCAGACATTGTCTGCGCCTTCAAGCTCTATGCTGATGACAAGCAGCGTCTTCTTTGCCTCATGGGATCTGCCTGCATACAGGAGGCCTGCCGTGTTCTGCGCTTCCCCTGCATCCTGCTCAAAGCCTGCCAGCATCAGGGTCTGGCCCCTTTTTAGGCGGGTGCGCTGGCTGAATGCCCTGGTGGCCACCTGCGGCAGCTGCACGCAGACGTTGTCCCTTTCGATATTGGTCATGCTCTCAAGGGAGGAGAGGGTGATGCTGTACTGCAAAAGCACGTGGCTGTCCGGCAGGATGTGCGGCACTATGGTCATGGCAAAGCCCGTGGTCACCTCGCCAGGGGTGATTTCCGTGCTCTGGTCGTACTGGGTGGTGGATCTGGTCATGCCGGCAAGGTAGGCGTGCCTGCGTATGGCCTGCACCGGAAAGGGCTGGTTGTTCAGCACAAGGCCTGAGGCAGAGGTCAGCTGGGTGGCACGGCCCCATTTGCCAAGGGCCTCAAGGAAGCCGCCGGATCCTGCCAGCGAACCCTTCACTATGCTGACGCCTGCCAGATTGGAGGCTGCCTGCATGGCAGAACCTGCTTCCACAATGGCGTCAGGCGAGGTGAAGAGGGTTTTTAGGCCGGCATTGAAGGAGGAGGTGTCATTGACTTCCAGGGCATAGACATGGACGCGCATGGCCACCTGCCGCTCAAGCCTGGCATTGATCTGGTTTATGCAGCGCTCAATGGTGCGCATGCGGGTGTAGGTGTCGCGCACGGTGATGGTGCCTGCCGCCTGGTTGACCGAACAGGAACCTGCCTTGGAGAGCAGCATGCGCACTGCCTTTTCCGTGTCCTTCCAGATGTCCAGGGCAGTCCTTGTGGTGTTGCTCTGGGCTGTCTCTGCCTGGCTGTCGCCGCTTGAGACGGTGCTGTTGATATTGGAGCTGTTCTGGGAGGATGTCTTCTGGCCGCGGCTCCTGTTGGAGATGTCGGACTCCCAGGAGACTGCCCCTGTTAAGGCGGACAGGACAAAGGTCCTGACCTGCATGGCCGAAAAGGTGACGCTCCTGGCCTGCTCGTCATAGTCAAAGCCGTAGCCTGACTGGGAGGCTATGAGCTCAAGCAGCCCCCTTAAGGTGCCTGTGTAGCTGATATCCAGCATCCCCGGCAGGCCGGAGACTGGGGAGGCAGCAAGGCCGGGAAGAAGGGACTCTCCGTCTGCCGGACTGCCTGCCATGACATCCGGCAGTGCGTCAGACAGAGTATTGGGCAGGGCAGTGGGCAGGGCAGTGCCTTCGGAAAGGGCCCTGCCTGAAGACTCGTCGCTTTCAGCCACATGCACGGAAACAGGGGCAAGCTTGCTCAAGGAAGCAGCAATGTCTTCCAGGCTGCCTTTCTGGCGCAGGGTGACCTTGGTGCGCATGAGGGCAGTGTCCAGCTTGTCGCTTTGCAACGGCACAAGGCGTCCCCCCATGTAGGGGAGGTCGCTCTCAGCGTAGGTACTTTTGCCAAGGTTTTTGTCAAACTCCTTATGGGCAGATTTGACCTCTTCAGGGCTTGGAAATGCGACCTCGCGGGAGGCACAGCCTGCGATCAGGCAGGAAAGCAGGGCTGTCAGAATGAACAGCGGCATGATGCGGCCATTAAGGCAGTATTTAAGGCATGATAGTTTATGTTGTCCTTTAAGATACAACTCAAGTGCTGCTTTAATAAACAGGGCAAATACAGGCTCTTTTTGCAGGGAGAAAGCCTGCCAAGGAAAAGTGTGTATAAAACCTGCCGCAAGGGGGGCTTCCGGCATGATCTCAGCCTGCCTGAAGCCTGCCGGGATGAGGGTTTTCAAACTGGTTTTTGCCGGCATGGAATGGATAGAAGGCATAAGCATCAGCGATCCTCCACGATGAGTACATTGTTGCCATGGTACAGGCGGGCTGCGTAGGGAGAGCCTGTGATTTTAAGTCCCTCAAAGAGGGAGCGCACTGCCATTTCAAAGCTCCCCTCAAACAGGGCCCCTGTCTCAAGCTCAAGGTCCGTGTCCGGCTTCCAGACCAGGGTGATGCCCTTTCTCTGGGACCAGGACTCAAGCTGCATGCGCAAGGAGCCGGGGGCTATCTGCCAGTATTCGGAAGGAGCGGGAGGCTGTGCCAAAGTCTGTGCCTGTGCCTGGCCCTGTGCCTGGCCCTGTGTCTGGGCTGTATGCCGGGCAGTGGCAGCTGACGGCCCTGCTGTGTCTGCCCTGCCAGAGGCTGGCTTCTGTCCGCCGGAGACTCCCCCGGATGAATGCTGGGATGCTCCCCCGGATGCTCCCTGCAAGGCTCCCTGTGCGTGCCCAGGCTGGTGGCTGGAAGCAGCTACAGCAGCGTGAGTAGCAGCTGGGCCTGCGGAAGCACTGGCTGAAAATGCGGAAGCTGTGCCGTATGCGCCAGATGAGCCAGATAGGGCAGACGAGGCAGACGAGCCATATGACTGAGAGGATGGAGACGGGGAAAACGGGGATACCGGAGCAGGCTTTGCTGCCGAAGGTGCCAAGGCAGGGGCTTTTGAAGACGCAGAAGGCAGGTCGTGGGTCTGGCTGGCAGTATGCGGCCCAGTATGCGGCAGGCTGCCGGAACTTGTGCCGGAACTGCCTTGGGCCCTGCTGTCCTTACGGGCGCTGGCAAGGGCGTCCTGTACCGGATCGGCTGCGCCCTTAGTTGCACCAGGCTGGGCTGTGACCGGCTGAGCTATGCTTGAAGCTGCTGCGGCCTGACTGTTTACGGCCGGGCTGTTTGGGGCCGGACCCTTTGCGGCCAGGCCGTTACCGACCGGGCCGGCCGGCTTGGCGGAGGTAAGCTGTGACCCTGTCCCTGCCTTAAGCTCACCGGGTGCCTCCTTCAGATTTTGGGAAGCAGTAGCATTGTCAGGGAGCGGAGCCAGGGAGATGATGTCAGGGTCTCCTGGCCTTGCTTCCTTGGCAGGGTGTGTTTTGTCACTGCCTGAAGAAAGGGCTTTGGCAGAACCTGGCACAAAACCAGGCATGGAGGCATCAGCCTTTTGGATGACAATGGTTTTTTCCTGCCAGTCAAGGGTCATGTGCACCTTTTGCTCAAT
>CAVLCT010000043.1:0-4742 GCA_963661665.1 Bulleidia sp.
TAAAGAGCGCATCAAGAGAAAGCGGATCCAGCAAATCCGCATGTTCAAAACTGGCTCTTTCGTCAACGGCGCACCGGTGTCCGTAGATAAGGTTATCGCCAACTACAACATCATAGCCGTAATCAAGCAAATGCCTGACAGTATGGGAACCGATATAGCCGGCACCACCCATAACAAGAATTCTTGCCATCCCTGTTTCCTCTTCCCTTTCCCGGCTGTTTTAAACAGCCTGCACCTGTCCTTTTCCCTTGCGCCCTATACAGAAATAAGCAAAACCGCTCTTGGTTTTCTCATGGTGCGCATAGGCCAACTCCTGTGCGAATACTTTTCGCACAAAAGGTACACCGCTTCAAGTTTTTTGCCGCAAACGAACATCATACGTACAGACTCTTTATTCCTTCTCTTGTCCCTTGTCCGGCTTGCAGTTCTCGTATTCAGTGATGCTGTCCGGCTAAAACAGACCGGCTCAGGCACTAAGAAGCCGGGCGTCTCTTTACCTGAAAGAGAACGCCCGGCCCCGAGTATTTGTCAAAAGCCCAGTGAGCCTGAAAGACAGGCCTCACTGCCCGTGTAAATCCTAGTATTCGCCCTGGGCAATCATGGCGTCAGCCACTTCGCAGAAAGCGGAGATATTGGCGCCCATGAGCAGGTTGTTGGGCTGGCCGTACTTGGCGGCGGTGGTGGCAGCACGCTGGTAGATATTGCGCATGATATCCTTGAGCTTGCTGTCAACGTCGTCAAAGGTCCAGTGCACCATGCTGGCATTCTGGGCCATTTCAAGCTGGCTCACGGACACGCCGCCGGCATTGGCAGCCTTGGCGGGACCGTACATGATGCCGGCATCCAGGTAGCACTTGATGGCTTCCATGGTGGAAGGCATGTTGGCACCTTCGCACACGCACTGGCAGCCGTTGGCAAGCAGTGCCTTGGCATCGGCTTCGTTGATTTCGTTCTGGGTGGCGCAGGGGAAGGCAGCATAGCAGGGAGTATCCCATACCTTGTGCCTGCCTTCGGCATAGTCGGAAGCAGCCGTGTACTGGGCGGAAGGACGCAGTTCTGCATACCTGGTAAGGCGGGCATACTCCACTTCCTTCACCTGGCGCAGGATATCCACGTCAATGCCTTCAGGATCATAGATCATGCCGGTGGAGTCGGAGACTGTCACGGGCTTGGCACCAAGCTGATGCAGTTTCTGGCAGCAGTAGATGGCCACGTTGCCGGAACCGGACACGGCGCAGACCTTGCCCTTGAAGTCCTCGCCCCTGGCAGCCAGCATGCTCTGAGCAAAATACACGCAACCGTAGCCTGTAGCTTCTGTACGGGCAAGGGAGCCGCCAAACAGCAGGTTCTTACCGGTCAGCACGCCTTCATAGTGACGGGTCAGATGCTTGTAGGCGCCAAAAAGATAGCCTACCTCGCGGCCGCCCACGCCGATATCGCCGGCAGGAACGTCTACCCTGGGTCCGATAAAGGGCACAAGGTTTGTCATGAAAGCCTGGCAGAAACGCATGATTTCTGCATCAGAGCGGCCCTTGGGATTAAAGTCGCTGCCGCCCTTGGCTCCGCCCATGGAAAGGCCGGTCAGGGCATTCTTGAAGATCTGTTCAAAGCCCAGGAACTTCAGGATGCTCAGGTTGACGCTGGGATGCAGGCGGAGGCCGCCCTTGTAGGGGCCGAGTGCGGAATTGTACTGCACGCGGTAGCCTCTGTTCACCTGTGTCTTGCCTTCATCGTCTGTCCAGGCCACGCGGAAGGACACTATCCTTTCGGGCTCGACAATGCGTTCCAGGATTGAATGCTGTTCGTATTTGGGGTTGGCTTCAATAGCAGGCTGAAGCGTCTCAAGAACTTCCTTGCAGGCCTGCAGGAATTCGGGTTCGCCGGCACAACGCTTTTCAACGTCGGCGACAACGCGGGAGATATAATCCATGGGGGAAACCTCGTTATGCTCCGGAATACGACCGGAAAGGGGGAAAGACGGTGACAAACTACAGGCGTCGTCTTCAGGAAGATGGGGGGCTCTTGGCATGAACAACGTCCATGGATATATGTCACAAAAGGCCGGTCTGCCTGGTACAGCACTACTGGGGGAATAGGATGCAAACAGAAAGATCATGGCCGAATGCCTCTGCGTCCTCTCTAACAGGACACAGTTCTTCCTTGCGCCGTATCCATTATCAATGTTCAGGCAAAAGAAGACAAAAGACGGCTGTTTTTACATCAAAAAAAAAGTATAGACAATATTTTCGCGATAAGACTAGAAAACACAGAAACCTTTCCTTTATGCAGTTGTTTTCCCTGGCGTTTTGCAAAGTCAGACTGCAGGCGTGCCCCCTGCCATGAAGCTGATTCCCTCCCTCTTTTTTTGAGGGAAAGAATACTTATGGGCTATACTTCCCTTGAGTAAACAAAAAAGGAAATGTAAGGTTCAGTTATGAAATTTTGCTGACAGCGGACTGCCGCTCTTCTTTTTTGCTTGCAGGAAACGCTGTCTTGCGGGGACTGCCCGGAAAAGCCGTTCCTCTTTATTCTTTAAGGATACTGATGTCTTAAGGAAGCTGGCAGTTTTATGCCTGCGCATTCAACAGTACATACATTCCTTTGCGGAGAGCTTCATGACTGATATTCTGAGTAAAAATACAGCGCTGAAAACGCTTTGCGACGCCCATCTTGATGAGCTGGCCAAAAAAGAAGGCCTGACAAAGGAAGAAATCCTCTCAGGTCTGAACAAAGGCACTATAGTTTTGCTTGGCAACATACGTCACAGCAACGTGCATCCTATTCTTGTGGGCCAGCCTGCCTCTATCAAGGTCAATGCCAACATAGGAACATCCCCTCTTTGCAGCAATGAGGAGCTGGAGCTGGAAAAGCTGAAGGTTGCTGAGGAAGCCGGTGCCGACACGGCCATGGATCTTTCCATCGCGGGAGACCTGGACAGCATCAGGGTAAAGATGCTGGCAGCAAGCCCCCTTCCTTTGGGCACAGTGCCTCTCTACGCAGTAGGACAGCAGCTTCTGGACGGCGGCCGCGAAATATCATCCATGCATCCTGACGAACTGTTTGCCGAAATAGAAAAGCAGGCCGAACAGGGCGTTGACTTTATGACGCTGCACTGCGGCATTTCCTACAAGGGTGCCCGCATGGGAGCAGAAAAAAGCCGCGTGATGGGCATAGTGTCGCGCGGAGGCTCCATGCTGGCCAGATGGATGCTGGAAAACAAGAAGGAAAATCCTCTTATCGAGCACTTTGACAGGCTTCTTTCCATTGCCATCAAATACAATATCACCCTTTCCCTTGGAGACGCCCTGCGTCCAGGTGCAGGAGTGGATGCCGGCGACTGCGCCCAGTTTGAGGAAGTGCTCAATCTTGCCAGGCTGCAGCAAAGGGCCCTTGAGGCAGGCGTGCAGTGCATGATTGAAGGGCCAGGACACGTGGGCCTCCATGCAGTGCCTACCCAGATTTCTGCCATCAAGACACTTACCCACGGTGCTCCTCTCTACGTTCTGGGACCATTAGTTGTGGACAGCTGCCCAGGCTACGATCACATAGCAGGAGCCATTGGCGGCGCCATGGGCGTCACAGCAGGCGTCGATTTCCTGTGCTACATCACGCCTGCCGAGCATCTGACGCTTCCTGACAAGGACGACGTCAAGGCAGGCGTCATGGCATCCCGCATAGCAGCACATGCAGGCGAGGTTGCCTTAGGGACAAAGAGAGCCCTTGCCCGCGAGGCCAGCATGAACGAGGCCCGCCGCAACCTTGACTGGGAAGGCATGAAAAAGGCCGCCCTGGATCCGGGCATGATCGACAAAAGAAGGGCACAGCATCACAATGAGGAAGTCTGTGCCATGTGCGGTAAGTTCTGCGCTGTCAAAATGCTACGCGACGCCAAAGTGCTGTAGTGGCGCTGTAATAGTTCTGTAGCAACGCTGTAGCAGGTACATTAAATCTGTATATAGATGAGGCTCCTGCGTTTTCATGGAGCCTTGCAGGACAAGGAGGGGGCTGTATTCAGTTCCCTCTTTCTTTTTCAGCACTCATTATCCCCTCATTGGGGATATAGTGCGTGCCACGTCCTGATCCTTCCTGTTTCAGAATGCCATTTTCAACAAGGATTTTTATGGAGCGTTGTGCCGTATCCTGGGAGCATTTGCATATTTTTGCCCACTTTGAGGACGTAAGTTTCCCTTCAAAGCCGTCAAAAAGCATGGCTATCATCTTATGCTGCCTCTTATCCATGGCTGTCTGACTGCATTTTCGCAAGCACAATGACCTGCTGACGAGCCTGTCAGCCTGTTTCTCAGCATTAAGGACAGCTTTTTTCAGGCACCCCAGAAACCATTCCAGCCATTCCGTTATATCCAGCGTTCCCTTCTGGGTCCTTTCCAGGATGCTGTAATATTCCTCCCTGTCTTTGCGGATTTGCCTGGACATGCTGTACAACATGTACGGAGCATCCTGTACCCTGCAAAGCATCATAGTGGTAACAGCCCGGGCAATACGGCCATTTCCGTCTTCAAAGGGATGAAGCGTCACAAGCCACAGATGAGCTATCCCACTTTTGATGACAGGATTGATGCCATTATCCGTTTCCAGCCAGCTCAAAAAGTCATTGACATATACCGGCAGTTTTTCGGCAGCAGGCGCTTCATAGTGAACGGTTTCCCGCCCTGAATGTGATGAGACAACCTGCATGGGACCGTTTTTATCGTCACGCAATACACCGGCTCTGATTTCGTACA
>CAVLCT010000043.1:4928-17195 GCA_963661665.1 Bulleidia sp.
TATTGAGCAGTTCGCCCTCAATCTCGCCTGATTTGACTATTTCATCGGTCATGCACTGCAAGACGGCTTCCTGCCGAACAGAAAAGTTCATGGCTTTCATTTTGCCAAGCAGCCTTCCAAGCACAAACGACACCTCAGGCAAAAGCTCTGACAATGTTTCATAATCCCATGCAAAATGAGGCCAGTCCTGCCGCTCATGGATACATATTTTCCTCCGCATAATATGCGGAGATTAAGACACGTTTTCTCCGCAAAAACACCCCCCATTTCTCCTTTTCCTGAAAAAAGGCACCTATGCAAAGGCAGATACTGCTGATCAAATCAGATATGGCCTTCCTGCTACCCGCCTGCCAAAAAAAAGCTCAAAATCGAAATTTTTGCTTTACAAAATTATCAAGAACGATTACTAATAAATTAACAAATGACCACTACCATCAGCCTGTCATCAAGGAGGATTGACATGACCAAGACCCTCAAAGGAACTCAGACTGAAAAGAACATCCTTATGGCCTTTGCCGGCGAATCCCAGGCACGCAACCGCTATGACATGTTTGCCTCAAAGGCAAAAAGCGAAGGCTACGTGCTTGTTTCCAGCATCTTTACGGAAACTGCCCTGCAGGAAAAAGAGCATGCCAAGCGCCTCTTCAAATTCCTGGAAGGCGGAACCGTTGAAATAACCGCTTCCTTCCCTGCCGGAAAAATCGGCACTACTGCCGAAAACCTGGCCGCCTCTGCCCATGGCGAAAACGAAGAGCACACAGAGATGTACCCTGCCTTTGCCGACAAGGCCGACGAGGAAGGCTTCCCTGAAATTGCTGCCTGCATGCGCAGCATCGCCATTGCAGAAGAATTCCATGAAAGGCGCTTCTTAAAGCTTCTGAAGGAACTTGAGAACGACACCATGTTCAAACGCGAGGAAGAGACCGTCTGGCGCTGCCGCAACTGCGGCTGCCTTGTCAAAGGCAAGGAAGCACCTGACTCCTGTCCTGCCTGTGCCCATCCCAAGGCCCACTTTGAAGAGCTGAACTATTCTTTTTAGAAGCCTGAAATTTAGCACCTGAAAAACAAACTATGCGGAGCTTCCCGGCATAATCCCGGGAGGCTCTTTTTTTATGCCTGCCTATCCTGGCAGGATCGCCTTTCTATACCCTCTTCCACATTATAGAAGATATCAGTACACTGTCTCGCCGTATCATCGTATGTTCTCAGACTTTTTTATACTCAGCACGGAGTTGTTATGGGCAGACTGTCCCGTCCTGTTGTCCTTATTGCCGCCATTGTCATCGTCATTTTGGCTCTCGTCCTGTTTTTTTCAAAAAAGGACAAAGGAAGGCCGCCGCAGGAAGCAGTTCCTGTCAGTGCGGCAGAAGCCCTGGTGCAGGACGTTCCCCACTACCTGCAGGGAATAGGGACTGTGACTCCCTCTGCTGATGTCATTGTGACAAGCCGTGTCACAGGAACGCTTATGTCTGTCTCCTTTACAGAAGGAGACAGGATCAATGCAGGAGACGTACTGGCCCAGATTGACCCAAGGCCCTTTGAGGCAGCCCTCGCCCAGGCAAAAGGCACGCTGGCAAAGGACGAGGCAGATCTTGCCAACGCCCGCAAGGATGCCGCCCGCTATGCAAAGCTTGCAGCAAAGGATTATGTCGCAGGACAGACCTATGACACGCAGATAGCCTCTGTGCGCAAGCTGGAAGGGACCGTTGCCGCTGACAGGGCAGCAGTCCGCTCAGCCGAGCTTGATCTGGAATACACCAGCATCACTGCGCCTGTTTCCGGCCGCCTGGGCTTAAGGACAGTCGATCCGGGCACGCTGATCACGGCCAATGACAGCACGGGCATTGTGCGCATTACCGAATCTTCCCCGTGCCATGTGGTATTCCCGCTTCCAGAGGTCAATATCACCCTCATCATGGATGCCGTCAAAAACCAGGAGACAAAGCCGCTGGTGGAGGCATGGAGCAGGGATCAGAAGACCTGCCTTGCCAAAGGATACCTTCTGACTGCAGACAACGCCATTGACACGGCTACAGGCACCATCAAGCTCAAGGCTGTCTTTGCCAATGAGGATGAGCGCCTCTTCCCAAATGAATTTGTCAATGCAAGGCTTCTGGTCCGCACCCTGAAAGGCGCCGTTACAGTGCCGCCTTCTGCCGTCCAGACAGGAGCCGCCGGCAACTATGTCTTTGTCATTGACAAGGACAATACTGTTGCCATAAGGCCGGTTACGGTCTCCCTTTCCACAGGGGCAGTTTCCGTCATTGGCGACGGTCTGAAAGGCGGTGAAAAAGTGGTGGTAGACGGCATAGACACCCTGAAAGACAAGGCAAAAGTCAATATTGTGGCAACAGTGGAGACAGTTTCCCTGGCGCAGCATTCTTCTCCGCTGACAACAGAATCTTCAGCCAGGAAGGTGACGGGCAAGGCCAAGGAACCGTCTGACAAGGCAAAAGCAGGGCAGTAACCGTGAATTTCTCACGCATCTTTATCTTAAGGCCCATAGCCACCTCCCTTCTGATGGTGGCTCTCTTCTGTTCCGGCATCCTGGCCTACCGCTTTCTCCCCATATCGGCCCTGCCGCAGATAGACTATCCCATTATCCAGGTGCAGACGCTCTATCCGGGTGCATCGCCTGACGTCATGGCCGCCGTTGTCACAGCCCCCCTGGAAGCCGAGCTAGGCTCCATATCGGGCCTCACCCAGATGAGCTCTGTCTCTGCTGCCGGATCGTCCGTCATAACGCTGCAGTTTGACCTCTCCATGGCACTGGACGTGGCAGAACAGGAAGTGCAGGCAGGCATCAACTCGGCCCAGACCCTTCTGCCGTCCGATCTGCCCAATCCTCCTGTATACAACAAGGTCAATCCCGCAGACCCTCCGGTCATGACCCTGGCCCTGACCAGCGACACCCTGCCCATGACGCGCCTTGAGGATCTTGCCGACACCCGTATTGCCCAGAAGCTGTCCCAGCTCTCAGGCGTAGGACTTGTCACCCTCTCAGGAGGGGAAAGGCCTGCCGTGCGCATCAAGGTCAACCCCAAGGCCCTGGCCCAGGCCAATCTCACCGTAGAAGACATCCGTAGCGCCGTTGCCGCCGCCAATGTCAATTCTTCCAAGGGCAGCCTGGACGGCCCCATACGTTCCTCATCCATTGATGCCAACGACCAGCTTGAAAGCCCGGAGGAATACGCACAGACAATCATCGGCTATAAAAACGGCGCCCCCATCAGGCTGCAGGATGTTGCCTCAGTGGAAGAAGGGGCCGAAAACGCCCTGCTGGCAGCCTATACTGTGCATGCGGCAGAAGACGGCTCAAAGCAAAAGATTAAGCCGTCCATCATCCTCTCCATACAGCGCCAGCCTGGCGCCAACGTCATTGCCGTAGCCGATGCCATCAGCAAGCGCATAGCAACCTTGCAGGCCTCCCTGCCCGCCTCTGTCAAAATACAGACCATAACTGACAGGACAGCCACCATCAGGGCAACCGTTGCCGATGTCCAGGTTGAGCTTGTCCTGGCCGTCGTCATGGTTATTGCCGTCATACTGCTTTTTCTGCGCAACCTGCGTGCTACCATCATTCCGGCACTGGCAGTCCCGCTCTCCTTGGTAGGCACGCTGGGAGTGCTCTACCTGGCAGGCTTTTCCCTCAACAACTTAACGCTCATGGCCCTGGTCATAGCCGCCGGCTTTGTCGTGGACGACGCCATTGTCGTCATAGAAAACATCTCGCGCTATCTTGAGCAGGGCATGCGCCCTGTGCAGGCAGCTCTGACAGGGGCTGGCCAGATTGGCTTTACCATCATCTCCCTGACCTTCTCCCTGGTTGCCGTGCTCATCCCCCTCCTCTTCATGGAGGATATCTCCGGACGCCTTTTCAGGGAATTTGCCATCACGCTTGCGGTCACCATCCTTATCTCGGCAGTAGTCTCCCTGACGCTGACGCCCATGCTCTGCGCAGTCCTTTTGAAACGTGTTCAAAGGAAGAAATCTCCAGGGCAGGGAGAAACGGAAACGGCTGACAGCACAGCCTTCCTGACACAGGGAGAGGGATTTTTCCCGAAACTCTTAAGGCTCTACGACAAGGCACTTGGCTGGACGTTTGCCCATCAGCGCTTCATGCTCCTTGTTGCGGCAGGAAGCCTTGCTGTCACCTGCCTTCTCTACATTGTTGTTCCCAAGGGCTTTTTCCCTGTGCAGGACACAGGCCTTTTGCAGGGCATAGCCGAGGCGCCGCAAAATACCTCTTTTGCAGCCATGGCCAAAAGACAGCAGAGCCTGGCCGACCTGCTCCTAAGCGATCCTGCTGTCAAACGTGTCGCCTTTTTTGTCGGCGTTGACGGACAGAACCCAAGCCTTGCCACGTCAAGGCTTACCATTGAATTAAAGAGCCTTGAAGAAAGGGACGAGAGAGCCCCTGCCATTGCCAAGCGCCTTATGGAGAGGGCAAAGACAGAGATTCCGGGCGCCCTGCTCTATCTCAATCCCGTGCAGGACCTGACCATCGAGGACAGGACAAGCAGGACCATGTACCAGCTGACGCTGGAAACAGTCACCAGGGACGATCTGGAAGTATGGGAAGAAAAGCTCAGGCAGAAGCTCTCAGCCTGTCCCGAAATCAGTGATGTGGCATCGGACATGCTGCCGGCAGGCACCATGATCTATGTCAACGTCAACCGCGATGCGGCAAGCCGTCTTGGCGTCAGCATGTCTGACATCGACAATGCCCTCTACAGCTCGCTGGGGCAGAGGCTGATATCCACCATCTTCACCCAGACCAACCAGTACAAGGTTGTCCTGGAAACGGATGATCCCTTCCGCAGGGGACCGGTGGACCTGGAAGCTGTCTATGTGCAGACAGACTCAGGCACGGCTGTTCCCATAACAACCATTGCCTCCATTGAGGAACGCCCTGTGCAGCTTGGTATTGCGAGACAGGCCCAGTTTCCGGCAGCAACCCTCTCCTTCAATGTGGCGGACGGCTATCATTTAGGCGATGCCGTCACTGCTGCCCAGGATGCCATAGAGGAACTTTCCCTGCCTGATTCCGTGCGCATCGTGCTGCAGGGGGCTGCCAGGGCCTTTGCAAGCTCCTCCGGCAACCAGCTGCTGCTCATCCTGGCAGCCATTGCCACAGTGTATATTGTCTTAGGCGTCCTCTACGAAAGCTACGTCCACCCTGTTACCATCATATCCACCCTGCCTTCTGCTGGCATAGGCGCCCTGCTGGCCTTAACCCTCTGCGACATGGAGCTTGGCGTTGTGGGCATCATAGGCCTTATCCTGCTCATAGGCATTGTCAAAAAAAACGCTATCATGATGGTGGACTTTGCCCTTGAAGCGGAAAAAAAGGAAGGCAAGGACAGCCTGTCTGCCATCCACGAAGCCTGCCTTTTGCGCCTGCGGCCCATTCTCATGACCACGTTCTGCGCCCTTTTAAGCGCCCTGCCCCTAATGCTCGGAACCGGCATGGGAGCAGAACTGCGCAGGCCGCTTGGCGTCACCATGGTGGGAGGCCTTCTCTTCAGCCAGCTTCTGACTCTTTTTACAACGCCTGTTGTCTATATCTGGTTTGACAAGTTTTCACAGAAGAAAGCAGACAGGGACAGCACCGCGTCTTCCAGAGGCACAAAGTAATGGCAGGGCTTGCAAACTGGTGGGAAAAGCTTTGCAGCGTCTTCAAAAAGAAGACAGCCTTCTCTGATACCTCTGCCTCGTCTGGCAGCCACAATGAAGCTCCCTTGCAGGAGACTGCAGAAGAGGAGAGCGGCGAAGAGGATGCCTGCCTTGTTACAAAAAGAAAAAGACTGGGGCCCAAGAATCTTCCCTTCAATGTATCGGCTGTCTTTATCAGGCATCCTGTAGCGACCACGCTTCTGACCATTGCCCTGACCCTTGCAGGAGCCGTGGCCTTCAAGCTTCTGCCCGTGGCGCCCCTGCCTGAGATGGACTTTCCTGTTGTCTTTGTCAGGGCAACTATGCCTGGTGCCGGCCCTGAGACTATGGCCTCCACTGTGGCGACACCGCTGGAGAGGGCCTTGGGACGCATAGCCGGCGTCAATGAAATGACCTCGCAAAGCTCGCAGGGCAGGACCAATGTCATCTTGCAGTTTGAGCTTTCCCGCAACATTGACGGGGCTGCCAGGGATGTGCAGGCAGCCATCAATGCCGCCCGCTCAACCCTGCCAACCATGCCTTCCAATCCCACCTACCGCAAGGTCAACCCGTCAGGCATGCCCATCATCGTGCTGGCCCTGACCTCGGATACATTGTCCAACTTCCAGATGTACGACATGGCCAACAACGTGCTGGCCCAGAAGATTGCCCAGATACAGGGTGTTGGCGAAGTCAATGTGGGAGGCGGCGCCCTGCCTGCCATGCGGGTGGATATCAATCCTGAAGCACTCTACAGGAACGGCCTGACCATGAAGGATGTGAAGGAGGCCGTCACCAGGAGCAATGTCTTCCGCCCCAGGGGCTTTTTGTCCGGGAGTGAGCACTGCTGGCTTATAGGCATCAATGACCAGCTGAACGATGCCGAAGAATACGGGAACATCATTCTTGCCACAAAGGACGGGCACGACGTGCGCCTGAAAGATGTGGCATCCATTCAGAAAGGGCCGCAGGACGTGCGCTCCATGGCCCTCTACAACAACAAGTCCGCCGTGCTCATCATGGTCTCCAAGTCCCAGGGAGCCAACATCATTGAAACGGTGGACAAGATTAAGGCGCTTCTGCCTGGCATGCGCCAGTGGGTCAGCGGGGCTGTGGACCTTGAAGTCACCATGGACCGCTCCATAACCATCCGCGCGTCCCTCAATGAAGTGGAAAAAAGCCTGGTTCTCTCCGTTGCCCTGGTCATCCTGGCCGTCTTCCTGTTTTTGCGCAACGCAAGGGCCATGGCCATTCCGGCCATGGCGGCACCTGTCTCGCTCATCGGCACCTTTGCTGTTATGTACGTGGCAGGCTACACCCTGGACAATCTCTCGCTCATGGCCCTGACCATAGCCACGGGCTTTGTGGTGGATGACGCCATCGTCGTGCTGGAAAACATTGTGCGCCGCCTTGAGAAAGGCATGACGCCCCTTAGGGCAGCGCTTATGGGATCAAGGGAAGTCTGCTTCACCATCATTTCCATCACCCTCTCGCTGGTTGCAGTCTTTATCCCCATCCTGCTTATGCCGGGCATGCTGGGCAGCATCTTCCGTGAATTTGCCGTGGTGCTCTCCTGTGCCGTGCTCATTTCCATGGTGGTCTCCCTGACAACCACCCCCATGATGTGCGCGCATCTTTTGCAGACAAAGGAAGAGCTCATGGCTTCTGAGATGAAGAAGGCTTCCGAGGAAGGCCTCCTGGCCGGGCTCAGGAAGGGCTGGGCAAAAATTCTTGATGCCGTCTCATCCTTTCTGGACAATGTGCGCGAGCGCTATGCTGCAAGCGTGCACGTTGTCGTCGATCACCCGCGTATCACCATGCTGGTCTTTTTCCTGGTGATAGCTCTTAATGTCTGGCTCTACATCAGCATTCCCAAGACCTTCTTCCCGCAGCAGGACACCGGCATTCTCATGGGGCAGCTGCGCATGGACCAGAGCCTCTCCTTCCAGGCAGGCTCTGAAAAAATCAAACGCATACAGCGCATCATCAAGGACGATCCGGCAGTCGATCAGGTTTCCTGCCACTATTCCGGCGGCCGCGGATCATCCGGCATGTTCATCACCTTAAAGCCCCTTGAAGAACGCGGCATCTCAGCCCAGAAGGTCATAGGAAGGCTTCGCCCCAGGCTCATGACAGAGCCGGGCGTCCAGGTCTTTTTGCAGCCGGCCCAGGATCTGCACATGGGCGGAAGATCTGCCAGGAGCCAGTACCAGTATACCTTGCAGGGCGATGACATTACAGAGCTCAGGGCATGGAGCAAGAAGCTCTTTGGCGAACTGAAAAAAAGCCGCATTCTGGCCGATCTTGACTCTGACCTGGATGAAAAAGGGCTTGAGACCCAGCTTGTGGTCAGCAGGGATCTTCTGGCCAGATACGGCGTGACCATGGAGGATTTTGACTCGGCCTTAGGGCTTGCCTTCGGGCAGACGCAGCTCAGTACCATCTACAGGGAAAGGAACCAGTACAAGGTTGTCTTAGGCTTTGACAGCCCCTGGCTTGAGAGTCCTGAGAACCTGGCAGCGGTGCGGCTTCCCGGCAGGGACGGCCTTGTGCCCCTTACAAGCGTTGCCGAAATCAAGTCCGGCTTTTCATCGCTGTCCGTGGCCCATCAGGGCCAGTTTGCGGCCGTCACCATTTCCTTCAATCTGATGGAAGGCTACACACTGTCCGATGCCCAAAAGGAAATAAGCGAAGCCCAGATCAGGGCAGGCATGCCCAGGACGATTATCGGCAGCTTCCAGGGCACGGCCAAGCTCTATGAGGAAACGGTCACCAACGAAATAATACTCATCCTGACAGCCATCCTGGTGCTCTACATTGTTCTGGGCATTCTCTACGAAAGCCTCATACATCCACTGACCATTCTCTCCACCCTGCCGCCTGCAGGCGGAGGAGCCCTTATTGCGCTTATGCTGTGCGGTGCGGAATTCAGCATTATCGCCCTTATCGGCGTGCTGCTCCTCTGCGGGCTTGTGAAGAAAAATGCCATCCTGATGATAGACTTTGCCCTTACTGCGGAGAGGAGCTTCAGGATGAAGCCCAGGGAAGCCATCCTCACGGCCTGCCGCCTGCGTTTCAGGCCCATCATGATGACCACCTTTGCAGCCATGTTCGGTGCCATTCCGCTGGCTCTGGGACAGGGGGACGGGGCAGAGCTCAGGCAGCCCCTTGGCATTGCCATTGTGGGCGGCCTGGCCTTCTCACAGCTTCTGACCCTCTATACCACGCCGGTCATCTTCCTCACCCTGGATACATTGCGCCACAAGGCAGTTTTCAGGCGGCTTAGGAAACGCTACGGCGAACGCAGGGGCAGGCTGCTCATGGCCTTAAGCCAGAAGATCTGAAGCCATGAAAAGAGCCCTTTTGCCTAAGTCCTTTTCCTTGCAAAACAAGGCCTGTCAAAGCTGCGGAGTTGTTAGAACAAAGCGAATTTCCTTGAAAAAAAGCTGCCTTGGTGCTATCTGTAAATGAATTGTATTCATTTCTTTTACCCCCAAACAGGGCCTGTCCGGTTCACGGTTTCCTGGAGGCACAATGTCAAGCGACGGCAAGAGCAAAGCTCCATCATCAGCTCCCTCAGTGGAGCAATTTCTGGACTTCATGAACAAAAACAAGATGAATACGACATCGCAAAGACGCCGTATCGCTGAAGCCTTCTTCAATCTCCCCGGGCACCATACCTTAGAAGAATTTTACCAGCATATGCACAAGCTGGATTCAAGCATAGGGCAGACTACAGTCTACAGGACGCTCAAACTGCTCTGTGCGGCAGGCCTTGCTTCCGAGATACACTTAAACGGCGTAGCCCACTATGAGATTGTCAACGAAGGGGCGCACCATGATCATTTAATGTGCATCAACTGCGGCAAGATAGTGGAAATCTACGATCCGGAGATTGAAAGGATGCAGAAGAAAGTTGCCGCCGAAAACAATTTCACTTTGCTGAGCCATTACCACATACTGTACGGCCTGTGCCAGGACTGCAGGGAAAACCAGGACAAGGACGAACAGTCTGACAGCAGCAAGATAATTGTGCACCAGAAATAATCTTCAAGAATCAATAATCTTCAATAATCCGCCACTTCTTTTTGGTCTGTCGTAAAGGCGCAAAGAGACTGCCTTTTGCAGCAGTTTTCTTTTGCGCCTTTTGCTTTTGTTCGATCCATGCCAGCAGGGGAGACTATGGGAAACTCTATAAACGGACAGCAAAGCCAGTCCCTCTGTACAATGGACACGGCTTCTGCCAGCACCGATCCGGCTGACTGCGTCCCTGCTTTCAGGCGTACAGCATGGCAGGGCCTGACTGACCTTCCCTGGATGGATGCCTTATCCCTTCAGGTCACGCCCGTCCTTGTCTTAGCCCCAAGCCATCTTGAAACGCTTGGGAGTACGCCTTTTGCCTTAAAATCATGCAAAAAGCGCCAGCTTGTGCGGCTCTTCAGGCTCTACAGGGAGCTTGGACTGGAACCTCTTATCCTGGCAGACACCCTGCCCGAAAGCCTTGCCCGCAGGAAATCAGCCGATTGTGCCGCCAGCACTGCACAAGAAGACCATGTCCGGCGCTTCCTCAAAAGAGCCCTGCTCATGGGCGCCCGTATCAGCCTTGTGCCACGAGACAAAAGCCTGTGGCAGGCCATTGCTGAGCTTTGTTCAGGCAATGTTCTACTCCACCCCGGGAACTTTCCCTTTGTCCGCAAATGCGGGCCTTTATTGCTTTTGCATGAGATAGCCCAAAGAGCAGGCATAAAGAAGGATTCAAGGATACTTTGCAAAACCAGCCCTCTTGCCCCGTCCCTGGACGGCAAAAGAGGCTGGCCGATCTGTCTTGACCGGCAAACGCTTAGTAAGCTTGCTGAAGGGAAAATCAGCTGGACTGACCTGAAAAAAGAAATGCCGCTTTTTGAGACTGCGGACAGCTTTGCAGTCAGGGACTGCAGCGACATCCTGCTTCAGGAGCATCTTTCCAAAGACGATTTTTACGAGATTCTGGAAGAAGGCGAAGACTGGCTGAACAGGAAGGATGCTGCCAAAATTCTTCAGCTTATGTCCCTTCCAAAGGTAACATTTACCCATGTTGCAGCCGTAAGTCAGGCAGCCTTGGCTATAGCGCAACGCATGAGGCTTGCAGGCTACTCAGTCAACCCTGAGCTTGCCGCCTCATCCGCACTGCTCCACGATCTGGCCAAGGGATGCAGGCATCATGAAAAAGTTGGCGCCCTGCTCCTGCGGTCGCTGGGTTTAACTCAGATGGCGCAATGCATTGAAGATCACAGGGATCTGCTTCTGGCAGAGGACAAGCCTGTCACTGAAAGGGAAGTAGTCTATCTGGCCGACAAATACTGTCTTGGAGACAGCTTTGTGCCTCTTGAAGTCCGCTTCGGACAAAAAACGGAACTCTATGCAAGGGAAGGCCGGCCGGTTGCCGGCATAAAGAAGCGCCTTGCGCATGCAAAGGCGCTTGAAGCACGCATGACAAGGGAACTTGGTGTATCACCTGAAGACATAGTCCGCACAGCACTTTGCAGGAAGACAGACAAGGAGACGATATGACAGCAGATACAAAGGCATCCATGAAAAAGGAAAAAGGCATATGGCTCATTACTCACGGCTCCCTTGTGCCTGGCTCAGAAGAACGCTTTGCCGGCCCAAAAGACATGGAGCTCTCTTCAGGCGGCAAGGCGGACTTTGAAGCCCTGGCCCTCCGTTTTGCACAAACGCTTGGCGATACAAGGCCGGAAGCCTTTTTCTGTTCCGATATGTCGTGTGCTGTCACCTGTGCAGATATTTTGCGCAGGGCCTTCCGCCCGGCAGGCGGAACCATGCCAGTTATCGCAGATCGAGGCTTCAGGGATCAGAACTTCGGGGCATGGGAAAATCTTTCCAGGGAAGAGGTGGAAAAACGCTACCCCGGAGCGCTTGCAGAAATGGCTCATGATATTTGCGGCTATGCCCCCATAGGCGGGGAAAGCCTGAACATGCTCAAAAGCCGTGCTCTCATGGCTCTTGTCAGGGCCAGGCTGCATACGCCTGACGGCATTATCGTTATCGTAGGGCATCCCAGTTTTAACCGCTGCATTCTTGCCGATTACCTGGCATTGCCGCTGGAAGAGGCCTTCTCTCTCCCGCAGCCCTGCCTTGCACAAAGCTTCCTTGAAAACCGCTGACAAATTTGCACAAGACTGTGCACGCCCTGCCCTATCCACAAGTACAAGGAGAAAACAATGTCCGAGAGCCTGGTTGCAAGCATCAAAAAGCATCTTGAAGCAAAAGAACGCCTGGTACTGATCAGCGTGCTTGATGCAGGGGAAGAAGGCCGGTGCTTCCGCATGCTGGCAGGGAAAGACGGCCTTATTACAGAGTGTGCAGAGGGTATTGCACAGGACGAGGTCCTCTCAAAGGCAAAAGAAGTGCTTGAGAGCGGCCTGTGCGTCTTTATGGACATAGCAAGGGAGAGTACGCAGGCAAACACAAAAGAGGTCTTACGCCTCTTTCTGGAGCCATTGCTGCCTGACGGACGCACCACAACGCTTTTTGACAGGCTCTGCGTGGCAGAGCGCATGTCTGACGACATGTTTACAGTTGTGCCTGTCACAGCGCCAGGACAGCGCAGGG
>CAVLCT010000044.1:0-7949 GCA_963661665.1 Bulleidia sp.
ACCAAGTGAGGATTCCATGCTGGCAAATCGTGGTAAAGCACTAACATTTGACGATATTCTCCTTGTTCCAAACTATTCGGAAGTCACACCTGACATGGTGGACGTTTCCACCTGGCTGACTCCGGATATTTCCCTGAAGACGCCTCTTCTGTCTGCAGCAATGGATACTGTGACAGAGGCAGCCATGGCTATCTCCATGGCCCGCATGGGCGGCATCGGCGTGATCCACAAGAACATGTCCATTGAAAGGCAGCGCCTTGAAGTTGAAAAGGTCAAGAAAAGCGAATCCGGCATGATCCTGGATCCCGTGACCATCAATTCCAACGGCACTGTGAGCGAAGCCCTGGAGCTGATGCATGACTTCAGCATCTCCGGCCTGCCTGTTGTCGATGACGGACAGCTTGTCGGCATCCTGACAAACCGCGACGTGCGCTTTGTCGAGGACGGCACCAAGGTACAGGTCAAGGAAGTCATGACTTCCAAAAACCTTGTGACAGTGCCCCTTGGCACCTCCCTTGAGGAAGCCAAGCGCCACCTGCATGAGCACCGTATAGAAAAGCTTCTGGTGGTTGACGAGAACAAGCACCTGAAGGGCCTTATCACCATCAAGGACATCGACAAGGTCCAGAAGTATCCCAATGCCTGCAAGGACGACCACGGCCGTCTGCGCGTGGCAGCCGCCATCGGCGTCACTGCAGACACTCTGGCACGCACCGAGGCCCTTCTGGCCGGCGGCGCTGACGCCCTGGTCATGGATTCCGCCCACGGGCATTCAGCCAACATCCTGCGCACCATACGCGAAGTAAAGGGCGCCTTCCCCAACTGCCAGCTCATTGCCGGCAACGTGGCCACCTACGACGGCGCAAAAGCCATTTTGCAGGCCGGCGCCGACTGCGTCAAAATCGGCATCGGACCCGGATCCATCTGCACCACCCGCATCGTGGCCGGCGTGGGCGTGCCCCAGGTTACTGCCATTATGGAAGGCAGCCGTGCGGCCAGGGAAATGGACCGCTGCTGCATCGCTGACGGCGGCATCAAGTTCTCCGGCGATATTGTCAAGGCCCTCACCGTCGGCGCCCACAGCATCATGATCGGCTCCCTCTTTGCAGGCACCGAGGAAAGCCCGGGCGAGACCGTCCTCTACCAGGGACGTACCTACAAGGTATACCGTGGCATGGGCTCCATTGACGCCATGAAGGACGGCAGTTCCGACCGCTACTTCCAGCAGCGCAGCAAGAAATTCGTGCCTGAGGGCATTGTGGGGCGCGTTCCCTACCGCGGCAGTGTGAAGGATGTGGTGTACCAGCTCGTCGGCGGCGTAAAATCCGGCATGGGCTATCTGGGTTCGCCCACCATCCCTGAACTCTATGCCAAGGGATGCATCTGCGAAATTTCCCCTGCCGGCCTGCGCGAAAGCCACGTGCATGACATTGTCATCACCAAGGAAGCGCCCAACTACCGCATGGACAACAACTAACCGTTCCGGACAATCCGGATACTTTCTGGCACGGCTGAGCGCACTGCGTATGCATGTGCACCCAGCCGTTCTGTCTTCCATAGTATAGGCAGGACGTGACAAAAAGCAGCCAGACTGTCTCTTGCAGACTATATGAGGAATCGGGGCATGCCCAACAAGGTCATAATTATCGATTACGGCTCACAGGTAACACAGCTTATTGCCCGCCGTATCCGTGAAGCCGGTGTCTATTCTGAAATCCATCCCTGCACAGTCAAGGCAAGCGATGTAAAAGCCATGAATCCGCAGGCAATCGTGCTCTCCGGCGGTCCTGCCAGCGTTGGCAGCAAGGATGCACCTGTCCTGGACAAAGGCCTTCTTGAGCTGGGCGTCCCTGTCCTTGGCATCTGCTACGGCATGCAGCTTCTGACTGCCTCCCTTGGAGGACGGCTGGCCCAGTCCACCACCCGTGAGTACGGCCCTGCCGAACTCACCATCACCAAGGACTGCGCCCTCTGGAAAGGAATCACTCCTTCATCGCGCGTCTGGATGAGCCACGGCGACCGCGTGCTGGAAGTGCCGGAAGGCTTTTCAGTCACAGGCAAGACCCCCACTCTTGACGTGGCAGCCATGGCCGACGAAAAGCGCCGCATCTATGCCGTGCAGTTCCATCCTGAGGTTCATCACACGGATCTCGGCACGGACATGTTGCGCAATTTTGTCTTTAACATTGCGGGACTTACTCCCGACTGGACCATGTCCTCCTTTGTGGAACGTGTCGTGGCCGAAATGCGCGAGAAAGTTGGCGACAGGCATGTCATCTGCGCCCTCTCAGGCGGCATCGACTCAACGGTTGTGTCAGTGCTGCTCCACAAGGCCATAGGCAAAAACCTGCACTGCATTTTTGTGGACAACGGTCTCTTGCGTGCCCATGAAGTGGAAGACGTGAAGACGCTTCTCAGCGACAACCTTGATGTCAATCTCACCGTTGTCGATGCGGCAAAGCGTTTCCTGGACAAGCTGAAGGGCGTTGATGATCCAGAGAAGAAGCGCAAGATCATCGGACATACCTTTATCGAGGTGTTCGATGAGGAAGCCAAGAAGATTCCCCAGGTGGATTTCCTGGCCCAGGGCACGCTCTACCCCGATGTCATTGAGTCCATTTCTGCCAAGGGTCCCAGCGCTGTCATCAAGAGCCACCACAATGTGGGCGGCCTGCCCGAGACGATGAAGCTGCAGCTCATCGAGCCCTTGCGCGAGCTCTTCAAGGACGAGGTCCGCAAGGTGGCCCAGGAACTGGGCCTGCCGGACTCTCTGGTCTGGCGCCAGCCCTTCCCCGGCCCCGGGCTGGCTATCCGCGTCCTTGGCGAGGTAACAGAGGAACGGCTCAGCATCCTCCGTGCCGCCGATGAAATCGTACAGGAAGAGATGCGCGCCAGCGGCTGGTACCGCAAGGTATGGCAGGGATTTGCCGTGCTTCTTCCCCTGCGTACTGTCGGCGTTATGGGCGATGACCGCACCTATGAACATGTCATAGCCCTGCGTGTTGTTGACAGTGTTGATGCCATGACAGCTGACTGGTCACGCCTGCCCCATGACCTGGTGGCAAAGATTTCCGGACGCATCATCAATGAGGTCAAGGGCGTCAACCGCGTCGTGTATGACGTTTCCTCCAAGCCGCCCAGCACCATTGAGTGGGAATAATTCCAGGATTTTCGGAAAAGAAGATAAGAGCTGTCTGATTTCAAATGAAGTTGGACAGCTCTTTTCATTTTGCTTTTATCCGTCGTCAGTAAGTCTCTTGCCCAAACTTTGACGCATCGCATCAGCAAGGCTAATAGCAATGTCAGAGGTGGTACGCTGTGATTGCTCGCAGGGAATGCTGTGAGTACTTTGGTATCCCATATCGTACAATTGAGCGGACGCAGAATGAGTCAAAAAATCAGAAAGCATAAGCTATTTGGACATAACTGCTTATAATTACAATATTTTATCTTGTTTTTACTAGACTGAGCGGATATACTGACTTTCTGATATTGTGCGCATCACCGTACAGCTATGCTAGCGGTAAAAACACTCCCAATATCATCCAGTTTCCAAGTCCACCCTGCTCATCCCCGGGCTTTTACGATGGGACGTGCTGCACAGTCTGCCTGACATGTCTTCCCAAAGACGCCAGGAAGAAGCCAGAAGGCGTATTCATGGGTAGAAGTTGTATCAGTTCAGATAGCCTTGAAACAGACCTGACTGCCACTGAAATCCAGCTCTGCCAGGACATGCCGGTTCACAGACATCAGCACTCAGCCCCCGCCTAAACAGATAGCATAGTGCCGACAAAGACAGAAAGGAAAAGGAGGAACTATTTGATATCAAAATTTGATTTTTTGAACGACAACTTTTCCCAATTAGCCAGTTACGGACAGCACGCTGAACAATACATCGACACCGATATATTTTCGTGCCAGGTTAATACAGGGCAGATAGGCGAGACTGTTGTCAACTTAATATTCTCCTATGCCGGCGCCAGCCCTGAGGAGAACAGCAATGCCAAGGAGCGCATTGACACCCTTGAGTATATGGGCTGCCTTACCATTGAGGTGTGCGACATCCTTCACGAACTGCGATTAGCGAGGAATGATGCACTCCATAACGACCATTGTTACACAAAAGAAGACCTTAACAGTCTTTTATCCAAGGCTGCTTTTCTGTGTAAATGGTTCCTGGAGAACTATGCTGGCTGGACTCCCCAGAATTCCGGCCTGAGCCTTACTCTGGGAGAGCACCTGGAAAAAGCCCGCATACAAAAGGAGCTGCAGCCTGAAACAGAAACTGCTTTCCCGGAAATACAGCCACTCACAGCTGCACATGACGCCCCTCAAACTCCGAAGCAAATTACAGCATCAATTACAGCACCAGATGCAGTAATAGAGGCAATAACAGGTGCAAGAACAGGCGCAATGATTCCGGCACCACATGCTTTGCGGAATATCCTGACAGAAATGAGCTTTTCCCCCCGTATATGCCATTGGATACGACAATGCTTAAAAACAGGGGCTGTCAACGAACAATCCTACCGGAAATTGCAAATCCTCTATCGCAACAGAACTATGTACTAAACAAGGAGACAGAAAATGGACTACTTAACTCTTCTTAATGATGACGAAAAAAAAGAACTCTGCGAACTTATTTCTGGCCAGTATTTTAAAGAAGAATTCATAAAGAATCCAGAGCTCTTTCAAAAAGTAAAAAAAGGATTCAGAGCCCAAAATTTATCAGAAGATGAGGCGTTAAAAACAATCATTAAGAATATCGACAAGCCATTTGTTGAAGCATTTATTAACGAATTAGTAAGTAAAATACTTAAAATAATTGAAGAAAATATTGAAAAACATGTTTCAGAATACAATGAAAATAAAATTTCAGATCAAGATATTGCTCTTGTAGCATCTATATTATCATCACCATTTGAAAATAATATAGAGATGTATCTAAAACTTAATGAAAAATTTGATGAAGATCGCAATAAATCACTCTGTAAAATAGCAGAAGACATGAAATTACGCCATGAACGTAATGAAAATATTAAAAATTTAGAAGATGAAAATCGTAGTTTGAATGAAAAACTGAGCAAAATTCAATCAGATTATGAACAAAAAGAACAAGATATAAACACACTTAAAGCATCATTAACGGAGGCACAAAATGAAATTGCCAAGCTCCAGGCGGAATCTGCTGCAACAAACACTATAGAGGTACTTTCACAGTTTGATGATACAGATACCAGCCTTCTCCCTGTTGCTGACGAAGACCAGATTGTATCTTTATGTGAGCTTGAATCAGACCTTGGAGGGAAGAGGCTCAATCGTCATGCTGATTTAGACAATGAAGGATATTACCATATCTTCCAAAAAGAAGAGGGCATGCTGCCATACTTCAAAAACCGAAGGAAAATTATCTATAAAAACGGCCCGGCCAGTGATGGCTTCCACGGAATCTGGATCTGGTCAGCACAGCCCAACCTAAACGATCAATCCAAAGACTATGTAACCTCTGACTACTGCAAATGTCTTGACGCCATTGAAGTGTATACCATTTCAGAGGCATCAGACCTTGACGGACTGATCAGCATACTAAAAAACGGAATCACATTTCAGCCTCACAGCAATAAGGTCATTTTTGCCTTTGCAGCCAGGGGACAATACACAGGCGTTCTGTACGAGACTGAAAAACTTGCCACGGAAAATGACAAAACAACCTTTGCCGAAGACTGCATTGAAGTACCAGTGTATAAATTCAGCAGCAATGACATTTTGTCTTTGAACAATGGCCTGTCATTCTATAAAAAAGCTTTTGCGGGCATACCAAGTGAACTATA
Source organism: Bulleidia sp. (assembly GCA_963661665.1). GTDB lineage: Bacteria > Desulfobacterota > Desulfovibrionia > Desulfovibrionales > Desulfovibrionaceae > Desulfovibrio. The sequence continues at coordinate 5,832 of CAVLCT010000044.1, forward strand.
TCAGCTCAAGAGCAAAATTGAAATTGTAAAAGACATTGTTGTAAAGTCGTTTTCATGGTCTGTGCACAAAGCAAGAGGAGTAAATCGCAACGACTATAAAGCTTTTAAGGATTTATTAGAAACTATTCCTGATGATAATACAATATCAGACATAGAAAAAGCATGTCATTGTTCAAACGACACGGCTAACAAATTACTGAATGAATTCAAGAATACTGCCCTGCAATATATTAACGGAGAAACACTAGAGGACGATATCCTCCGCTCTGTTCTTTCTGTAAGCCCTGAACTTCAGGAAAGCATAAAAAATCGTCTTCGTGCCGACTGGGAAAAGGAAAACAAAGAACAGCTGGATGAATTACGGCAGGAGAATGCAGAAGAGCAAAAAGTACTGGAAAAAGCCAGACAGGAGGAAAAACGGCTGAGCGACAGCATAGCCGATAAGAAAAAACTGGCTAAAGATGTTGAAGCAGCAGTGGACGAAAGAATACAGGAAGCCCGCAAGAATGCAGCCGATTTTATTGCGAAGATGGCTTTTGCACACCCTGTCCAGGCTGTCATTGCAGAGCACGCCGTCACAACTGAAGCCCCATCTAGGCCCGCTGTTACCGCATCCCCGTATCAGGTTTTTCCTGCATCAGGGGACTTTAAGAGGATCAAAGTACATCACACCTGGGGCGATGTACTGCATACAGTTGCAACTGAAGTCCAAAACGCTGGTGTTGCTGAAAGATACGCAAACGGCCTGGCCTCCTTTCTTTGTGCCAGCTACATTGAAAAACAACCTGTTCTTCTTGCCGGTCCGAACGCAATTGAGATTACGCAGGCCTTTAGCGCAGCTGTAACTGATCATAAATATGGAAGGCTGTGCTGCGATGGCAGCTATAACAGCCAGGCAATTGAGGAAATTGGTGCTGATGACGAAAAAATAGTGCTAATCAACAACTTTATTGCAAGCGGATGGATGAACAGAATTCCTGAAATTCTTTCCAGAAAAAATATCTTCTATATTATCACCCATCCGTATGCAGAAGATATCCAGGTTGAACCGAAGAGCCTGTACGGCTTTATGTTGCCCCTGTTTACAGAACTTTTTGTTGATAAAAAAGCTTCCGGCAAGTACTCAGGCGGTTATTTTGCTGATACCTTCAGCTATTCAGTATCCGATGCCGCTCAAGATGAAGCAGAAGGGCTTTCACAACCTGGATTATCACAGCTTGGCTTAACTCCTTTGGTCAGAAACAGGATCAGCAAACTTCTCTCTACTATGCACAGCATAAACACTGATACAACAGCAGATGAAGAATTTATGTTTGCACTCTTCCCTATTGCCTATGCCACACTGAATATTGGCAAAATCACAGAACTGAGCCAGTCTGTTCAGATTTCTGAATGCCTCAAGGACGATCTGCAATCCTTGATCTCACCCTTAAAATAACACGCAAGTCCAGCAATTCCCTTTCCCGTACCCGTTCAGCGGCGGCCAGCTCTGGCTACTGAACGGGTATGGGCAGATGGCAGGCCTGCCGCTAACACAAGTAGACTTTGAAAGTAGACTTTGAGTAGACTTTACAGTAGACTTTACACAACAGTTTGCCAGAATCAGGATAAATAAGGCGGCATGGCATGAATCTTGGAATTGAGAATGAATATCAGGAGTTTAAGGCAGGTTTAGGTCAGCTTGACAAGGGGCTTAAATCCCTTGCTTCCATGCTGAACAAGCACGGCCAGGCAGCAGTGTACTTTGGCGTGGATGACAACGGAGATGTTTGCGGACTTTCCATAGGAAAGAACACCCTTATGGATATACGCAACAGAATACGCGATAAAATAGAGCCCAGGATTTATGCAGACATCCAGGAACAGACGGACAACAGCGGAAAGAAGTATATCAAGGTAACTGCAAGCGGACAGGACATACCGTATTCTTTTGACGGCAGATATTACGTGCGAAATGTTTCGGCAGATGAGCAGGCATCAAATGACGTTTTGCGAAAGATGCTGGCTTCATCTGATTCTGATCTTCTACGACAGAAGACATCTCCTGTTCAGGAACTTGCCTTCAATGGCTTGTTTACAATACTGGCAGGCAGCGGAATTCATCCAAAAGCAACAAAG
>CAVLCT010000044.1:8738-17069 GCA_963661665.1 Bulleidia sp.
GACGGCATATGGAGCACAAAGTAGACTTTGAAAGTAGACTTTGAGTAGACTTTGAAAGGTACTTTGAACAGCAAAAAGGCAGAAAATCAGCTATGAGAGAACAAAGCACTATTCCGCATCCGACAAACAGCGACGCCCAGCCTGCGCATACAGTGCAGGAATCCGGTGATCTTCTCATGCAGGAGGCCCTTGATATCCTCACTGCCATCTGGAACTGGGACTACTGCCACTGGGAGCATATCTCGGACTTTGTGACAGGCCCCATTGCCAGCATGCTGAAGGCCAACATTACGGACGAGGACACAGAGCCAGGCAAAAAGTTGCTTGAACTCAGCATCGGCTCCTGTTCCCTGGGAGAAGACGGCACGGCAAAGGTCAGTGCCTGCTATGTCTGGCAGGAAGAGGACCAGCCTGCTTCAAGGGAAAACATCATCTGGGTCTTTATCAATGAAGACGGCCGCTGGAAGGCAGCGACGCTGACGCATTAGCCTGACCAGCTGCAAGAGACGCCCGCAAGGATAAAGGGACATCCCTGAGCGCCTTTGGGCAGCTTTCAAGTGCCTCGGCGCACATGTCTTCATCCCGCAGTTCCTCAGGCACAAACTGCAAGGCGCATCCGTCGCTGTGCACTGCATCAAAGCACAGTTCCCGCCCGCGCAGGGACTCAGGCACAAATTCAAGCGCCATGCCGGCACTGTCCACGGCATCCAGGCAGAGGACAATGTCGCTCCTCATATTCACAGGAACATGCTGAAGGGCAAGCCCGTTGCTGCGGACGGCGGCCAGGCAGATGGTGCGTGTCCTTCTTGCGAGAGGGACATACCTTAAGGCAAGCCCGTTCTCTTCTACCTCGGCAAGATATTCAGCCGTTGTTTTCCCAAGTCTGCCCATAACAGTCCGTTCCCTCTCCCTGTATGCAATGACAGAGGCCCCTTGCGGCAAAAGACAGATACACACTTTTCCTGCTGCAAGCTGTGCCGTGCCTCATATCTGACCCGGGCACGGCCCCTTTTGTCCAGCACAAGTTCTCTGCCGCCGGAACGCACCTGCGTGTCCTGCAGCATGCCTTGCCACGGTCTGGATTTTCCATCCCGGTTGTGCCATAAATTGCCTGTTAGTACCGTGCCTCATCTGCCGATTCTACCGGCCGATGTCTTTTTTTTCAACGGAGCAAAGCATGCCAGTAGCAAACTTTCCATCCCCTTCCATCTGGGTAGCTCACCGCATTTCCTATGGCGAGACCGATGCCATGGGCATTGTCTACTATGCCGAATACCTGCATATCTTTGAAAGGGCCCGTGACGCCTATATCCGCGTCTCAGGCTTCAGCTACCGCGAAGTCGAGGAAAAAGGCATCTACCTTCCGGTGCGCGAAGTGCAGTGCCGCTATCGTTCCCCTGCCCGCTTTGACGATGTGGTCCACTGCCATGTGGCCATAGCAGAATGGGGCCGCGCCTCGCTCACCTTCCAGTACGAGCTCACCAACGAAGCCCGCGACACAGTACTGGTTACGGGCATGACACAGCATGCCTCGGCAGACAAGACAGGCAAACCGGTACGCATGCCTGACTGGCTGAAAGCCATATCAGACCATATTCCGCACGATATGCTGGTCGAGCTGTAGGAGACTTTTCTACATACTTTCACTGTCAGGCAGATGGACATATTGCAGGGCACGCTTTTTGTATCCTTCAACAGTCCCCTTGCCCAGGCGGGTATTGTAGATTTTCTTCCAGAGCTTACCACGGGACTCAATCGATCCAAGATGATCCAAGAAAGCCCCCTTGGTCGCCTTCTCATAGAAGAGCAGGCTCATGGAAGCTGTCCAGGGGATGTTATAGACCCTGTTCCAGTCTTCTGAGTAGTCCTGGTTGTAGAAAAACATGGCCCGTTCCAGAAGCTCGGGGTTGTATTTGGCAAAGTAGTCGCGGATTTCCACAAAATTGAAGCCCAGAATCTGCCAGACAGAGAGAGCAGGCCCTTTATGCTGGCGGACAATGGATCCCAGGGCCGTTTCCACAGCTGCCGTTTCCATAAGCAGGTCGTGCACGCCCTGGCTGCACCAGGAGCCGTCGGGCATCAGGTGCAGTGTCACAAATTCAATGGTACGGCGCAGTTCGTTTCTGTCCATGGCCTGCCCGCCATACCACTCGGTAATAACAAAATCAGGGACAGACGCTCTCTCCGTCTCACTCCCTGCCTGCTGATCGCTTTTTTCCTGTTCCCTGCCTGCCAGGGCATACAGCGCAGGCTTTCCTTCAGCCGTAATGCATTGCTGATAGCCGGACACAGCATCCAGTGCTGCCTGCCCCGTATGCCAGCCAAGGACTCCTGCCAGAGCCAGCGCCAGGACACCAGAAGCCCATCTGTGCTCAGCCGCACAGGCGCGAAGCGCGATCCTTCCTCGCCTAAAAAAACGAAAAAAAATCTGTTTCATTTTTCCCTCATACCTTTTGCCTTCTCAGGATGTCAAACCCTTTTCAGGCCCTGTCAGGCAAAGAAATTTCAGGAAAACGGCGCTGCTGTAGCGGTTATGCTCAAAAGAAGAAAAAAAAATATGGCAGGAAGCCTGTCCCTGCGTGGCAGGGTTGCAGACGCATTGCACCGGTTTTCAGGAGAGATTTTCCGTCACGCAGAGGCTTTCGCCACGCTAAATGAAATATATTTTCACAAAGTATTGACATGACAATATTTCAATACTATTATACACAAAGTAGCCAGCAATACTGCTGCATCTATCCCAAACCCGAACACTATTCCTAGCAAGGATAACATATGGAAAATGCTTCTCATGACAACTACCTGCGCAGCATGATCAGCCTCTGCCTGGACAATCGCTGCAGCCCAGACGCCCGCCTGCGCAACGGATCTACCGAGCCGTTCCCCGAAGGTGCCGATCCGGACATTGCACCCGAAACAGCCTACGCCCAGTGCAAGGAAAGGCTGCGCACTGTCATCAAGGACATCTGCGACTACGGCGTCCGCAAAGACTATACATTCCCCATGGGAACACGCACTCCCATGGAGGAACAGGAACTGGAATGGCTTGAAGAATCCCCCGAGTCCCTTATCCCGCAGGAGCGCAGGAGGAAAAAGCCTGCGCGCGGACGCAACGAGGTAGTGCCTCCGCCATTTGAGCCCGAGGTACGCCGCCGTTCCCTTGGCAACTGCGTCATGATGCTTGTCGAGGGCCTCATCAAGGACAGCTTTTCTGACTGGCTGGTCCGCTGGCTCTGCGTGGACATGGGATACAACCTGGACTGGCTCTTCTTCGGTTCCGGCCCCATGCTCGCAGAATGGAAGACCGCCAATGGCGTCGAGCACAGCCTGCCGCCCTCAGGGACAAAAATGGACCCCAAGACAGGCAGCATAACCTACGAAGACGTAAAGTACCTCAGGGAGAGGCAGGAACTGTCCCTCTGGACCTTTACGGACTGGCAGTGGCTGCACAACCTGCGCGCCATGGTCAAGGCTACATACAAAGCTCCGACAACGCCGCTATTGTCCCGCCTCACTGCCTGGTGGCGCATTCCGTCACAGCTGCCGCAGATGCCCCATATCCTGGCCTGGGTAGACTGGCTTGCCGTGTGGTGCACCCATGAATTCCTTGAAGGCACTCCTGCCGAGGGCTGGAAACAGGACGTCATTGAACAGATGGTCGTCAGCCGCAACAGCTGCCTGCTTCTGCTTGGCATCGGCGGGCAGTCAGGATTCCAGTACCGCTCCGGCAAATCCGAGCCGACGGTTTCCGTTGTGCGCCTTGCCTGGATGGTACGCATAGCTGTTGAACGTCGCGGCAGGGAAGGATTCCTGCAGTATCTGGATCTTGCCAACGACGAGGCAGTGGTGCGCGGGTTTGACAACCTGAAGGGCGTCTTTGAGGCGCGCAACTGGTCAACTCCGGAGCGTCCGTTCCGGTCCCGCGTCGAACATTTTGACGATGATCCTGACAAAATTGATCTTGCCGGACGCAACATCCCCTGGGGCGTGCCTGCCGAAGCCAGTATGCAGCCTCTCCAGCTTGTACAGGCAATCATGGACGGCACAATTCCCTGCGATGAGGAACCTGCCATAGGATGGATTGGCAATACAGCAGCTGAGGGACAGAAGACAGCAGGCACAAATCCTGCCGAGGAGGAATAACATGGGGCGTAGAAAGAAAATTGCTGATACCGTCCTGGAGAACAAGCCCCAGGAAGACAGCCTGAACGACGGTGCCCTCTGCGAAGAAAATCCCTATGGCTGGGGAGAGGGGACCACTCCTCCCGGACGTGTCCGCTTCCTGCGGTTCCTCACCTGGTCCACTTCTCCGACGCATCTTGTTTCCCTGCGGGACACAGAGGGCAATTTTCTGGCCCCTGGCTACTTTGCTGCCATACAGGCGACCCGTTCCGCAACCACTGTAACTGACACGCTGCGCCAGCAGGCCAGGCAGAAGGGCATACAGCTCTTCATGCAGAGCCTCTTTGTTCCCGTGGTCTATCCCGACGTTGTTCCTTTCAGGTACTGGCAGCACTGCACCAACCCCTTTGACCACACCCTGGTGACACTGCACTATCTGCACAAGAAGATTCTTGAGTCACAGGTACGCAGGCATTTTGCAGGCGCTATTCCCAAGGACAGGCGTTTTGTCATGGGCGATCTGTCCACTCTTCTTTTGCAGAACAAATCTGCCATCAATGACTTTTTTACAGATCCGGCCAATGCCCAGTGCCGCGGCATTGTCTGGCGCGGTCCGGCAGGCAAGCTGCTTGGCCAGTCTTTCCCGCATTTCACACGCCTTATAAGCTATGCCATCCTCAGGCCTGAATGGATCATGGACGCCCAGCCCGTGTCTGGTGCCCCTGATCTTATCGGGGAGACAGCCCGCAAGTCGCCTGCAACATGTCTCAAAAAGGTGCAAAAGCTTCTTATCACCACAGAGGCAGCACTTAAGACAGCCAGGGTGAATGAGGAACGCAGGTCTGAATACAAACGCAGGAAAGAGGAATCAGACCAGGCTGAGGGCGCTGGCTTGTAAAAAAAGGCTGTGGACCATGGGCACGCAGGCACAGGGGAAACACTCTGTTTTTGTGTCCTGGGTGGTACAGGCCGTCTTCTGATTAAGCAACTTGGCAGGCAGCCTCTCCGGGATCGTCCGGGGAGGCTGTCTGAGACTGAAGGTGCTGGAAATGGACAGCGCAGACTCCGCACTGCTGAATCGTTTTTTTACGAGGAACACATTCAGACAGATCATTGATGACGGGGAAAGCCCTGCCTATAGGGATGCCGTACATAAGATTATTGCCAGCCCGGCAGACAGGACTAACAGGGAATGTGTCTGCGAAATATACCAGAAGCTGAAAAACAGCTACCAGAACGAGTATTTTTACAAAAACACGTTGCTTAACAAGTTGCTTTTAGGTGTGCACAGTCTCCACACAACAACAGCACTGGCAGAAGTGCCGGTTGGGAAATCAAAAGCAGACTTTATCCTGATAAACGGAAAGGCCGTTGTCTATGAGATAAAGACTGCTTTGGACAATTTTGAACGTCTTGCTGGCCAGATAGAAAACTACTACAAAGCCTTTTCAGAAGTAGTTGTTGTTACGTCTGAAAGCGGCTTTGACAAGGTGCAGCAAAAGTTGCTGAATTCCCCTGCAGGAATATGCGTGCTGACACACAAAGGCACCCTGAGTACACGCAAGAAACAAACAGAATACAGCGGTAGCCTGTCAAAAACTGTTATGTTCAGGATGTTGCGCAAAAAAGAATACACATCTGTTTTGTGCAATGCTTTCGGTTTTTTGCCGGAGGTGTCGCAATTTGAATACTACAGTGCATGCCAGACAATGTTTGAATCTCTGCCTGTAGATAAAGCGTACCGGCTGTTTATCCAGGAACTAAAAGAACGAGTGCATATTGATGTTGCTGAATACAGTACCATACCGTATGAAATAAAGTATCTTGTTTATTTTTCAAACTACAAAAAAAGTGACTATGCAAAAATATGTTACTTTTTAGACGCATAGAACATTAAGTATATGGCATTGCAAGAGCAACAAAAGAACTGATATTCCGCAAAAAACTGACAGGAAAGAAGCATTTTTTCTATATCAGCTACCAGCGTACACGGTCACATCCTTTGCAGAGCCATTTCCCGGTCTTTTGCCAGTTCTATGCCTCTCCGTCATTCTGGCCATTGTCTTCGTTCATGGCCTCCTGAACTGTCTCTTTGTCCTGCTTTGCCTCATCCTCCTGATCCTCCGTTTTTAGCGTATCACGAAGGACTGAGCAGGCAAAACTGACAAGGCCTCTGGGCAGGCCCTTTGACGCTTCCAGTGCACAGGCTATGCGGTCGCGTACCTCAAGAGCCGCTCCGTGCCCTGGTACTGTCAGAGAAAGGGACGGTGCCTTGTCGTCATAAAGAAGGTGTTCTGGGTCATCAATGCCCAGGCTCACTTCCACATCTTCACCCTGCTGCTTCATATCAAGGAACGGTCCTGCCTTTTTTCCTCCGGCAAGACGGACAAAGGAATCCTGCACCTCAGCCAGCTGCTGCTCGCTGATACGGTTAAAGCGGCGCTCAAGCAGGGGGCGGCGGATATGGATGGCTCCCATTTTGATAAGCTTGAGAAAACAGTGCCGTATCCCTAGGCATTCTGAGACTGTGCCATTGGGAGTCCAGTCAAAATGGGCAAACAGGTCCTTCTGGGTCAGGAAAGGCATGCGCAGTGAGACATCGCCAGGAGCTGAAGGCTTTGTCACATACTCAGTCCAGTCGCGCATAAGGTCCACAGTCATGATATTGGCCCTGAACAGGAACTGCCTGCGCAGAAAGGCAAACTCAAACCCTGTATTAAAGCCAACAAGGCAGTCGCAGTTCATAAACAGTCTGGTGAGCTCGCCCCGGTATTCGTCCAGAAGATGCTCCTTGGCCACAACAGACGGCGTAATGCCGTTGACGCGGGATGCCCTGGGCCATTCTGTTTTGTATTCCGGCCTGAATCTGGCGTGAAAAACAGGTGAAGGATCGCCCTTTCTGTCTCCGCCGCGCCAGGGGTCACGCGCATCAATGAGGCACAGCTCCAGAATTTCATCATCCATCTGCGTGCCTGTCGTCTGAATCTTCACAATATAGACAGTCTTGTTCTGCAGCTGGTCTGACGACGGCTTCATCTGCTCAATAATCACGTAGGCACCCTCAACGGACGATTTGAAAATCCTGGTTAAAAATATGGTTGCAACGGGGGTACGCTTCCCGCCCGCAGGCATATTGTATACGAAAATACCGCCCATAATGAAAGGGGCCATACAGGCAGTCTGCCGGCATTGAGCCTTAAGGCCAGGCAGGGGAAATGCCGTACTGCCCTGCCATGCAGGGATTTTGTACGCCTTTTCTGGCTTACGATGAGAGAATCAGGCAAAAATTTGCCAGTAACATATCTGGCTTTGCAAACACCTTATGCTTACTTTTCTGAAAAAGGCAGGAGCTTCAAAGACAGCACCTGCCAAAGCCAGAGAGGTATCTGCCATGCAAAGGACAGCCAGACTGACAGCATCCTGCCTGCTTGCAGGATTGTTCATCCTGTTTTTTTCATCTTTTGCACAGCCCATGGCTGCCTTTGCACAAAACGGCAGTCAGTCAAACGGGAGTACTATAATGGACAGAATTCAGCTGTCCCAGCAAAACAGGCAAAAATTGCTGGGCGATGACAAAACGGCACTGGATGCCATAGATCCGGAGCTTGCCGCCATCAGGGACCGTCTGGTCTACGGGGAACTTGCAGACGCAGGCACACTGGGCATACAGCAGAAGATGCTCGTTTCCCTGGTAGTGCTGGCAGCCTCCCAGACACTGGACGACATGGAAACACTGACAAAGGCAGCCCTGCGCTCAGGTGTTGCGGCCAGCGATATCAGGGAAGCCATTCTGCAGTGCACTCCCTATATTGGCTTTCCCAAGACACAGCAGGCATTGCGCCATGTCAGCAAATGCTTTGCCGAGGCTGGCATAAAAGGTACTGAACATATGGCAACTGTCACGGAAGAAAGCCGCTTCAGCGATGGCCTTGCCAGGCAGAAGGCCATCTTCGGGGATGCCATTGACAAGATGCATGCCTCTGCACCTGAAGGACAGAAGGATATCATAGTACAGCATCTCTCAGCCTTCTGTTTCGGCGACTTCTATACCCGCAAGGGACTGGACCTGAAAACAAGGGAGCTTCTGACTTTTGCCATTGTCAGCACACTTGGCGGCTGCGAGGCGCAGGTCAAAGCCCATGTGCAGGGCAATGCCAATGTCGGCAATACCAAGCAGAATCTCACAGACTGCCTGTGCTGGATGCTGCC
>CAVLCT010000045.1:0-16846 GCA_963661665.1 Bulleidia sp.
AAGGTTGCACAGGGATGACAATTACGGCAGTCAAGGAAGGTATCCATGCAGAAGAAATTGTATGTCGCCATGGTCGGGCTTCCGGCCTCAGGAAAGTCTACGCTGGCAAGGAGAATACGGGACGGCTTAAGCGGAGAGGGCATACGTTGCGCCATCTTTAACAACGGGGAACTGCGCCGACGCATTGCAGGACCTGAGTCCACGGAATCGTCCTGGTATGCGCCGGACAATGCAGAGGGGCGCGAGCTGCGTGAAAAGATAGCCAGGCAGAACATGCTTGATGCCAGGCAGTGGCTGAACGAAGGCGGCAATATTGCCATTCTGGATGCCACCAACGGCAGCCGCAGGCGCCGCAAGCTCATAGAGGAGACCTTGCAGGATCATGACATCCTCTTTGTGGAATGCGTCAATGAAGATCCGGTCCTGCGCCAGGCCTGCATCCGCAGAAAGGCACAGCTGCCCGAGTATGCAGGCTATACTGAAGAAGATGCCGTACAAAGCTTTACTGCCCGCATAGAGTACTATGAATCCATCTACGAACATGTGGGCGATGAAAAGAACTGGATGCTGGTGGATACCATGGCCAACCGTATCCTGGCAGAAAATCCCCTGGACGGATCCGGCTATTATCCAGCCATCAGGGAACTTGCTGTCACAACCTGGGTGAAGCAGCTGTATCTGGTGCGTCACGGACAGACCGAGTTTAACATAGTCGGGCGCATAGGCGGCGATCCGCTTCTTTCGGAAAAAGGGCGCAGCCAGGCCGAGGCCCTGGCCAGGCATATGGAAGGCGTGCCCATTGAGTACATCTTTACCTCTACCAGACGCCGTTCCCATGAAACGGCCGGCTATCTCATCAGGTCAAGGCCTGGCGTGCATGTCCGTGCCCTGCCGGAGTTTGATGAAATCAATGCAGGCCAGTGCGAGAACATGACCTATGACGAGATACTGAAAACCATGCCAGGCGTGACAAAGGGACGGCACTCTGACAAGTTTAACTACAGCTATCCTGGCGGCGAAAGCTACGCCATGGTGATGCAGCGTGTTCTCAGGGGCGTGCGCAGGGCGCTCTTTCTGTCAGGAGGCGCTCCGACCTGCATCGTCGGGCATCAGGCCATAAACAGGGCAATCCTTTCGCTCTTTATGCGTACCCGCACGGAAGACATTCCCTACAGCTTTGTGCCGCAGAACCAGTACTACCACATTGAAAATACGACCAGAAGCAAGCGGATTGAACGTGTTCCGTATGACTCTGCGTACAGGTGGTAGCAGGGATTTTCCTGCTCATTGCAGCGGACCAGGAAAGACGGGGGCTTTCTGCCCTTACAGGAGGCAAGAATTCAGCCCAGCGGTACCTTTTTCATCCCCGGGATACTGTTTCTTTTCCCCCGCAGTCCCTACACTGATGATGACAGGTTCTGTTTTTCCCTGTCGTATGCGTATCCGTGAATTCTCGGGGAGGATGCAGCCATGAAAGAACGGAATAGGCCGGGACTGGCATACGCCATCATATGCGTGCTGCTTATTCTGCCATGTGTCCTTTGGCAGGCAGAATGCAGGGCGGACACTCTGGATGCTTCCATCGGATCGTACAATAACAGCCGCTATGGCTATGCCGTGAACTGGCTGGCCGGTCCTTTAGTTACAGAGAATAAGGACGGAACAGGCATTCTTGTTTGCGACAGCCAGAACGGGATGGAACTCAGTGTCAGAGGGGCTCATGACAAAGGAGCGTTCGGCCAGGGAATTGAAAACGGCATCAGGGAACTCTGCATGCTCTTCACAAGCCTTTCCAAAAAGGAAGTGCATGAGGAAGAAGGATGGTTCCTCCTGTCCGGGAAGGCCGGACAAACTGTGCTCACCATAAAGGGCTATGTTGTTCATGACAGGGTCTGCCTTTTGGAACTTCGCTATCCTGTGAAGAATGCCCATATCTTTGAAGGGCAGTTTGCGCCTGGCGTCATCACTTCCTTCCGTCTGACACGGAAGTAGCAGGCTGATTCCTGCGCATTATGTTCGCCAGCTTCGTTCGCTTGTTTCGTGCTGAAAGTCTGTGCCACAATCGTCTGCCGGCGGTACTGAGAGGGGGAGGTTGTATGAAAAAGCTGTTGTGCCTGCTCTTGCTTGTCATGCTTCTGCCTTGCAGCATGCCGGCTGAAGGAGCACCGGGAACTGGTGGCGTCCGCATGAACGGGAAGGAGCAGATGAAAAACGCAGAGTCCGGACAGCCGGACAGCCTGGTCTGGATGGTGTCTGACAAAAAAAACGGCACGCTTGCCTATGAAGTGGCTGAGCAGGATGGAAAACTCCTTGTAGAGCGTACAAGGGACGGAAAGAAGACAGAGATTTGCGTACACCCTGGTTTGTATAAGGATTTTGCTGCCTGTGTCAGGGAGTGCGGCCTTGAAGGCTGGACTGATTTCCCCAAGGTAAATAAAACAGACGGCCCGGCTGCCTGTTCTGTCACGCTGGGCTTTGCGGATGACAAGGATCCTCTCTCTTTCCGGCTTGGTTCCCTGTCTGCTCTGTCAGACGGGCAGCTTGCACGGTACAAAAAAGCGGAAAAGACGTTTTTTGCCTTTGTTGACGCTGTGCTTCACCGCGCAGAGGCAGCGCAGAAGGTACAAAAAACAGTGCCTGCCGTGACAGAATTTTTCATCGTCTTTTCAGGCATGTCCAGGCAGGAAGCCTATGAGGTCTACCGCCGCCTTGACAGGCAGGGCTTTGTGTCGGTGGTCAGGACTGCCACCGGACATGGAAGTCCGCATGTACGGGAAGCCGTAGCCGATGATGCCTGGATGGCGGATCTTGCCAGGCTGCTGGAGAAATACAATGTGCCTGGCTGGAACGGCTTCAGGGGACAAGATCAGGATGTCCTGGACGGTGATGAGTTTTCCATGCACGTAAGCTACAACGGCGGGAAAAAGATGCAGGCCTCAGGGTATATGCAGTTTCCTGACGGCTTTGGCGCATTTTGCAAGGAACTGGACGGCTTATTTGACAGGCTCGGCATATCAAGACACATTGACTCCATGTGATGACAGTCATTTGTGATGGACCAGGGCTGCCTTAAGGAACAGGGAGGAATGTCTCAGTGAAAAAAGCTGTATGGAAGCGCATTGCGGCAAAGTTTTGCCTGCTCATGGCAGCAATTGGCATAGTGTCCCTTATGGCTGTCCCTGTGCAGGCCGGAGATACTGAGGAGGATGCGGTGACCCCGGTTGCAGTTGCAGAGAGAGTGCCTCTTGCCGACCAGCTTTTGCTGCTGAATGCGGTCTGTGCCATGTGGAGCGTGCACAACAACTTTACCCCGTGCCATGGCGACATGGATATGCCCCTGGAAAACATGGTGTCGCCTGAGTCAGTTTTTGCGCATGTGGTTCCGGGCCCTGAAGAGCGCCTGGACGGCGTGTATGAGAATTCAGGGGAAGTGTACAAGGTAGAGACTGCTGAAGGCGTTCCCGTGATAGCAGTAAAAGAGAGCTTCTATATCGTGGCAAGCAGGAAAAACGACGGGCACTATCATATTGACAAATTGGATTTTTCAAAAATTGAGAGGTAGCCTTGAAAAACAGCATGGCAAAATTCGTTGTATCTCTGCTTGCAGGGCTGGCCTCGCTTGTCTGTCCGGCCTTTCCAGCCTGTGCCGCCTCTGTGCCCATGATTGCTCCGTCTGTGCGGGAAGAACTTGTCATACGCAACAATATCCTCAAGCTGTGGGGGATGAACTGGACAGAGTCAAGGGTACTGGATGCAGAGGAACTGAGCCGCATGACCATGCTCTTCCTTGATATTGCCTGCAGGGATTCCATTGCAGAAGACAGGTCTTTGTTTCCGCAACGATTTGAAGGAAAGCCGGCCCTCTATACGTTTTACTTCCCCAGGGCGGTTGCAGAAAGGGCCGCATATAACATCTTCGGGGGACATCTTGATTCAGCCAGGCTGGCAGACGGCATCTTCCAGGACAAGGACGGCTACTTTGTAGACAGATCTCTTCTCTATGCGCAGACCGGAAGCGTGCTGCGCAATATGGAAAAAAATGATGATCCCCGCTTCCTTGCAATTACGGCAACTCGTGGAGGGGGGCACACTATCTCATTTGAAGGCTCTTTGTGTTCTTTTCCGTATAATGACGGCGACGGTTCGGTGCAAAAGGCCGGCAATGTCGCTTCCTTTGAAGTATCTCTCAGCCGCAGTTCCCTGGGAGGGTGGAAAATAGAGAGCCTGAAGATAACGGAAGGTGCAGTGCATTAGGCCTTCTGCTCTGTTCAGCCCCTGGCCATCTTTTTACTGGGGAAGGCTTCAGGAGTTTTGGAGCAGCGCAAAAAAAAGCTTTTTTTATACAGAATGCAGACAGGTTACTGTGCCTGAATTTTTTTTTACGGCGTGACCATGCTGTGCCCTGAAAGATCCGTTAAGCAGGGTGTTTTTTCGTATCGTCTGTAGTCCCGTCTTCCTGGCCTGTATTGCCATTTTCTTTTGTATCCCTGGTATACATTTTTGCAAACAGCATGAGTTCTTTCTTTGATGAAATGTCGAGCTTTTGGTATATGCGTCTGTTGTGCGATTTGACTGTGTTGATGGAAATAAAGAGCTTGTCTGCAACTTCCTGTGGGGAATAGCCTTCAAGATAGAGATCAAAAACGGCCCTTTCAGCATTGCTGAGAGTTTCAATATTGTTTTTGAATTTAAAGAAGCCGCTTAAGTCTGCCTGGGAAGCCATAGCCGCCTGTTCTTTATGATGCCTGGCAAGAAAGCTGATGAGTTCGTCTATTTCTACAATGGAGGTCTTGTCACTGGACCCGTTTGTGATGGATTCAATGCGCTGCAAGACAGGCCTGACACAGAGGCGCCCTATATAGAAGCTGAACAAAAGGGCAATGCAGAGGAAGAGAAGACAGAAGGAGGCAATTTTAAGATAGTGGTAGTGCACTATGCTTTTGTAGTCTTCTTCCGGAATGAAATAGGCTATGGACCACTCTGCTGAGCCATCAAGCGGGGAGAGACGGACTGCCTGTTCCTTGCCAATAAAGCTGCCGGCCTTTGAGGTATACCTGTTCAGCCCGTCTTCAAACGGCTCAATGCGCATGGGCGAAGCACCAAGTCCGACAAAATAGCCGCTGGCTGTACCGCTTTCCAGGCCCGTGGCAGGCAGAAGGTATCCGTTCTGGCGCCGTGCCAGAAGGCCGGTGGCCCGCAGGGAGCCGTTTTTGTCGCTCATGTGCTTGAGCTTGAAATACATGGCGCTGATTTCCAGGCCGCAAATGCCGTAAAACTGCCCGTTTTTTCCGACTATGGGAACACAGAGAAGCATCATTTTTTCCCAGGTTCCCTTGAGCTTCAGCAATGGCGGATAGAAATAACAGCCGGAAAGATTGGGCGAGGCAGCCTGCTGCAGTTTTTTGTAGAAGGGCAGTCTGTCAATAGCAAATTCCAGTTCCCACTTGTTGTGGAAGACATGACCGTAGCGGGCGCCGATGCTGTGTATGCCGCGTACCCAGGCAAAGGAAGAGTTTGTCTGTCTGGGGCCGCTGATGTTTTCATATCGCAGGAAAATGCCGCTGCGGGACTGCTTTGACTCCGGCAGTTTTGAGTTTACCGTCGTATCAAAAATAACATAGACGCCGCTGCAGTTTGTTGTGTGCAGGGTGTTGTTCAGAATGCCGTAGGCCCTTTCTTCCAGAAGTTCTATGAGAGCCTGGTTGTCCTTTACCATGTCAAAGACGATGCCCTGATGAGTCAGCATTTTCTCTGTCTCATCAGTTATGAGTCCTGACATGCGTATGCCCTGGGCTGCCATATCGCTGAAATAGAGACGCAGATTGTAGGCATACTCATCAGCACTGTTTTTCAGGCTGCTTTTAAGGGAATCCGGCGAAGAAGAAAACGTATTGAAGAGAAAAAGCAGGCAGAGCACGCAGGCGAAAAGCAGGCAGACAAGCAGCATCAGAAAGACAGACAGCCTTCTGCTCAGGCTGTCCATGGTCAAAAGGTCCCTGATGTGCCGTACAAGCTGAAGCATTTTGCCCATGATACAAATCCTACTTCATTCTCTGCCTGAATTCGTCAAGCATGGCGGAGATCAGGTCATCCATGGGCGCAAGGCTGCTCCCGTGCCCGCGGTATTTTTTGAAAATCTCTGTCTGTACCTGGCCAAAGCGCCGCTCAAGTTCTCCGTATTCGTCTGAATAGGGCGGAATAAAGAAAGAGCTTTCCGCATAAATTTTGCTGATGGTGTCATAGAGCATGATCTGATCCTGCTTTGCCGCACCTGGTATCTTGTCGCGCAGGACCTTGTCGTAGGCTTCCTTTTTGACAGGAAGATAGCCGCATGAAGTGACAAAGGGCACATTGTTTTCAACATCGGTCAGCCATTTGGCAAAGACAGCGCAGGCCTTTTCCTTTTCCGGTGTCGATTTCTGGATCATGAGCCCGGCTCCGCGCTGTATTGCCAGGGGCTTTGCCCCCTCAAAGCGTGGGACTGGCAGGACGGCTATATTCAGCGGGAGCGTTGTGTTGTCGGCAAAGGTGACCTTGTCATTAAAATAGAGGATGGAGGCGGTGGATTCCACGCCGCAGATGGCTTCGCCTGTCATCAGGGCCGTGGTCGAGTAGCCGTCAAGCAGGCATACATGCCCGAGTACTGCTTCCCTTGCCAGCTGCTTCCACACTGCCTGGAATTTGGGATCGTCAAAATTGACAGTATTCCCTGCCAGGAAAGTGCCGCCCAGGGAGATGGTATTGAGCATGCTGTAGTGGAGCCAGTCATCGTATTTGAAGAAGGCCTTGCCGCCTGACCAGTCATAGTAGCGTTTTGCGGCCCTGAAAACGCCTTCCCACGTGGCAAGGTCCTTGTAGCTTATGCCGGTTTCCCTGGCGAATTTGTCAAAAATCGTTGCATTGATGAACAGGGCGTTTGTTGATTTTGAAATGGGAAGCGTGACAAGGCGGCCGTTTATGGTGCCTTCCTCAATAAAAGAGTCCACAAACCCGTGCAGCTCCTTTTCCGTGAACAGCGTCTTCCAGTCAGCCAGCTTTTCAGGCCCTATGTTCAGCGCAGTTTTGGGATAAGAAACGAATATGTCGGGCAGAATGCCCTCGCCTGGTGTATTCTGGGCTGCCGCCACAAGGGAAAAATGAATGGCTGTGGAATTGGAGACAGAGGTCACGCTGACACGGATGCCTTTTTCCCTGCCCACTGTATTGTTGAACTGTTCCACCAGCTTGTTCATGGGTGAACTGCTCTGGCTTCCGTACACATGCCACATGGTCAGATAGACAGGGTTGTCCTTGGAAGAGAGTTCGTCGGAACAGGCAAAAAGGAAGAGGCATGCAGTGCCTAAAAGAATGCGCAACCAGTAATTTTTCATGAAATATCCATGCGGCCATGAGCAGTATTGCGATGTTTTTTCATCCTATGCTGTTTTTGTGACAAAAAAAAGACAAATTGCTCCTGTTCAATTTTGTACTGTTAAATCAGCTGGTTATGCCTGAATGAACACGGTATTAATGCTAAATCACCCTTGGGGTAATAGGCATGCTTGCCGCTTTGGGCTACAAAATACTCAAATGGAGAAATCCTTTTCACGCAACATTTGGCTTTCGTTATGTCCCTTTCATCATATCAGCACTTTTAAGTCAGTACTTTCAAGTCAGTACTTTCAAGGATGGCGCACATGAAAAAGAAGTATGGGAAAAGTATTTCCTCTTTGTGGCTGGTAGCGTTCGTCGCGGCACTGCTCCTCATGGCATGGGGCTGTACCGGCAAACAGCACGTTGACCCTGAGAAAAAGGGTCTTGAAGTTTTGCTGCTGCATACAAACGACATGCATTCCTACGTTGCCGGCTTTAAGAAGGACGGCAGCTTTGCCTCGTCTGAAGACGGCAGCACCGGCGGCTTCGGCCGCATAGCCTATGCCATAAAGCAGGCCAAAGCCAGGCATGACAATGTCCTGGCGCTGGATGCAGGCGACCAGTTCCAGGGAACACTGTTCTATACGGTAAATAAGTGGCCCATGCTGGTGGAACTGGACAGACATATGTCTATAGATGCCATGACAATGGGCAATCATGAGTACGATGAAGGGTGCGATGAGGCGGCAGAGTTTACGCGCAAGCTTACCATCCCAGTGCTGGCCGCAAACCTTAAGCCCGAAGGGAAGTGCGGCATGCTGAAAAGCAAAACGCAGCCCTATCTCATCAAGAACATACGCGGCGTCCCGGTAGGCATCATAGGCCTTGCCAACGACGAGGTATGCGAAGTGTCCCATGCATGCCCCGATACGAAGTTTGCAGAAGCAAAGGCCACGCTGGTCCGCCTTGTGCAGGAACTTGAAGCAAAGGGCGTGCATCATATCATAGCCCTGACGCACCTGGGCCTTCCCAGGGATCGAGAACTGGCAAAAAGTGTTGACGGCGTGGACGTGATTGTTGGCGGCCATACCCACACATATCTCGGACCAGGCTCCAGCAAAGGACCATATCCGGTTGTTGAGCATTCCCCCTCAGGCCAGCCTGTGCTGGTGGTGACTGCCAAAAGGGCAACCCAGTACCTGGGCGAGCTGAATATCATTTTTGACAAGGAAGGCGTTCCCTTAAGCTGGAACGGTGCCGCCAGGGAGATGACTCCTGACAATCCCGTAGATCCGCAGATTGAGACCCTGGTAAAGAACTATGCCGTTCCCCTGCGCGAATTTATGTCCAGGAAAATCGGCACAAATGCTGTTGACCTTCCTGACGGCATGGACGCCTGCCGCGAGGGCGAGTGCCTTGGCGGCATGGTGCTGACCGATGCTATGCTTGAATATGGCCGCCAGTACGGCGCAACCATTGCCCTGGGCAACGGGGGCGACGTCCGCGCTCCGCTGCCAAAGGGCGACATAACTGTCGGCGATGTGATGACCATGCTACCTTTTGAGAACAAGTTCATGGTGCGCGAACTGAGCGGAAAGAAGATTCTGGCTGCGCTTGAGCATGGCGTTGCCGGTGAAAATGCACATGGCCCTGCCCTGTTGCAGGTGGCCGGATTAAGCTATGAGGTTGATCCCTCAAAGCCTGTCGGATCCAGGGTGCAGAAGGTGGTCCTTCATACAGCAAAGGGCACGGCAAAGCTTGACCCTGCTGCAAAGTACAGGGTCGTGCTCTCAAGCTATATTGCCAAGGGCGGCGATGGCTTCACCATGCTCAAGGGCAAGACAGTCTCCAAGAAGAAGGGCAGGGATACCGACGTTGTCTGCACATATATTACCAGACACAATCCTCTTCCCAGGCCTGAAACAGGCAGGATCGTCTTTGTGAAGTAAAAACGGCCGCCTTACGGATGAAGCATGGCCCAAAAAGCCGCATAAGCTTCATTTTCATACCCGGGAGGATAGTGCCGTACACAAATGGTGTGCTACATTTTCGTATCAGTCAGTAATCCATCAGTCTCGAAAAAGAGGAGTTACCCATGTCTGCTGGAAACGATACGTTTACCACAGTGACCGAAACGAGCTGGTTTGCGCGTCTAGGCGGTTCCTTTAAGGGAATTGGCATCGGTCTGATTCTTTTTATCCTTGGCTCAGTCCTGCTCTACTGGAACGAAGGGCGTGCCGTCCGTACAGGCGATGCCATCGCAGAAGCACAGCTGGCAACAGTGGCCCTGCCTGGCATAAACAAGGTGGATCCGGCTTTTGACGGGAAAATGGTTTTTGCCACGGGAAAGGCGGATACCAATGACGAGCTGGCTGATGCCGTCTTCGGAGTGAAGACAAAGGCCATCAGGCTGTCCCGCAAGGTTGAGTATTACCAGTGGACAGAAGAGTCCAAGCAGGAAAAAAGAACAAAGCTTGGCGGTGGTGAGGAAACAGTCACCACCTACAGCTACAAAAAGAACTGGGTGTCCCGTCCTGTGGATTCCCAGGGCTTCCAGCAGAGCGAGGGACATGAGAACAGTGCCCGCATCCAGGTGGAAAACGAGAAGCAGTATGCCCAGAATGTCTCCTTCGGAGCCTACAGGCTGCCTGAATTCTTTATCCGTTCCATCGGCGGGGAAAAGCCTCTGAACCTTGCACTGACCGATGCCGACAGGGCGAACCTGCAGCGGACCTTTTTCTCAAGGGATCCGCAGGATATGGCAAACAGGGACGCAGCAGCTGATAACGGCACTGTCGGTCCCAATACCATGATCCATACGCAGGCGAACACGCTCTATGTAGGCCGCCACCCCAATGCCCCGAAGGTTGGCGATGTGCGTGTGACGTTCTTTGAAGTAAAGCCTGCCGAGATTTCCATCCTGGCCAGGGTCAGCGGCGATACCTTCGTGCAGTTCAGGGCCTCCAACGGCCAGTCTTTTTCCAGGCTGTCCATGGGCGTCCATGACATGAACGGCATGTTTGAGGATGCCAAGAGCTCCAACGATACCATGACCATGATACTGAGGGTTGTCGGCATCTTTATGTGCATCTCCGGCCTCGGCATGGTCGTAGCCCCCATACGCATCCTGGCTGATGTTATTCCTCTGCTTGGCAGCATTGTCGGAGCCGGTACAGGCCTTGTTGCAGCGCTTCTTGGTGTTGCCTGGTCCTTTATCATTATAGCCATTGCCTGGATTCGTTTCCGCCCGGTGCTCGGGTGCATCCTTCTTGGCATCGCAGCCCTGCTGATTGTCCTGCTGTACATCAAGGGCCGTGCAAAGAAGAAGGCCCAGGCTGCCTAACTTTCCAATGAGACTATGCAGGGAGAGGGAGTTCAGCGGCGTGCGGATTCTCTCTCCCCTGAAAACAACGGTTTTTTATTACGGAAGCCGTAAGGATGAGACAAATGAAAAAAACAGTTCTGTATGTCCTGCTTGCTTTGTCAATGATGTCAGGTCCTGCTTTTGCCGAGCCGTCCATCAAGGTTTCAGGCAGCGAAGTCACCGTAAAGGAAAGCGTGACAGACGGATATGTATCCCAGATGAAAAGCGCCCAGAGGCTTGTCCTGGTAGATATTTCCGATGCCGACCTCGCCAAGGCGTGCAGTGCCTGCCCGGATATAGCCAAGATCGAAATCAAGAGCAAAAACCTGACCAGCATCGCACCTGTTGCCGGCCTGACCAAACTGCAGAATTTCAAGCTGGAAGCAGACAAGGTCAAGGATCTGAGCCCGCTGGCCAAACTCACAGGGCTTCAGTACCTGTACGTTATAAGCCGTGCTATGGGACCGGACCTCAAGTGGATGGCCGGCATGACAAGCCTGAAGGATGTCAGCATCAGTGCCGGTCCTTCCCTGACTTCTTTTGAAGGCCTGCCCAAGGTGCCCGCACTCTCCAGGATTAAGATCAGCAGCGCCAGTCCTGCCGATTTGTCCCCCCTGCAGTCCCTGCCCGGCCTTAAGGACGTGGATCTGACCGGCTGCGTCATTGCCGACCTCACTCCCCTGACCAAGCTGCCTGCCCTGCAGTACGTCAATCTGTACGGCGCCACAGTGAAGGACTTTTCTCCTCTTGCCGGATGCCCCAAGCTGAAGAAGGTTATGTACTATTCCACCAAGGATGCTGATTACAGCACACTTGGCAAGCTGACACAGGTGACCGAGCTTAAGGGCGGCCTGACAAAGCTTGATTCCATTGCCTGGGTGGCCAGCCTGCCCAACCTGAAGATATTCGACGTCTTCGCCGAATACGTGACCGACTACAGCCCCCTGGCCAAGACCAATGTGGAAGAGTTCCAGATCTGGAACATGCGCGTTCCGGTCGGTGATCTTGGCGTTGTGGGACAGGCCAAGTCCCTGAAGAAGCTGAAGCTGTGGAGCGTTGAGGGTGCCACCAATTCCAAGGGGTTGAGCGGACTCGTCAACCTTGAGAAGTTCACCATTACCGGCGACTACAATAAAAAGGGCGGCGAAGCCTTTGATTTTGCTGCAGCCAGCGGCTGGAGCAAGCTGAAGGAACTGGAAGTGAACGAAGCTGCCCTGCAGAATACGGACAATCTTTCCAAGTCAGCAGCCCTTAAGACCATCAAGTTCAGCAAGCTTAAGGGCGACCCTGTCAGCATGGCCTTCCTTGGCAAGCTGAACAACCTGACCAAGCTGGAACTGAATCAGTCAAAGGTTAAGGATTTTGATGCTGTTGCCGGCTGCACTGCCCTGACGACAGTTGTCCTGACCAAGGTGGAAGGCATTACCAGCCTTGCCGCCCTGAAGAAGCTGCCTGCCCTGAAGACCGTGGTAGTCAGCAAGGGTGCCTTCCCTGATTCCGAACTGGCCGGATTTGCTGCCGGCGTCAAGGTTACGCAGAGATAACGTAGTACTGGTGCCGGAGTCGCGAGTTTTTCGTTCCCTCGGACTCCGGCACTTCCGCCACGGCCGCAGCGGCAGGTGGTGTGGAGGAGGTAGACTGTATGTTGCTTGCATGTTTGGGTGTTGTCGCTTTTGTCATCGTGGCTGTAATCTTTCTGTACAACAATCTTGTCACGGGAAGAAACCTGGTCGATGAAGCGTGGAGTGGCATAAGCGTACAGTTAAAACGCAGGCATGACCTCATTCCGTCACTTGTCAATACGGTCAAGGGTTATGCCACCCATGAAAAAAGCCTGCTGGAAAAAATCACCGAACTAAGAAGCCAGGCTGTGAATGCCTCCTCTTCCGGCAGTGTGCATGAGGTAATGCAGGCAGAAAACAGCCTGACGCGCGCCTTGCGCAGCCTGTTTGCCGTATCCGAAAATTACCCGCAGCTGAACGCCAGCACCAACTTCATGCAGCTGCAGGAGCAGCTGACATCTCTGGAAGATGAGATTCAGATGGCCCGCCGTTATTACAACGGGGCAGCCAGGGATCAGAACGACAGGGTGATGACGTTCCCCGGCCTTCTGATTGCCTCGCGATTCGGGTTTAAGAAGACAGAGTATTTTGAACTGACTGACGAAGCTGAGCGCGAAGTTCCTGAAGTGAGGTTTTAGATGTGAACAGATTCTTCCGGCTGCTGGCAGCCCTGCTTGCCGTCACACTCTGGGCTGGATCTGTCTATGCGGCATCGCCTGTAGAGGTCTTAAGCCTTGATTCAAAGATAACGATCAGCAAGGAAGATAAGATTACTGTTCTGGAAAGGCTGATTGTCAATGTGCCGACAGACGGGACAAACAGGGGCATGATTCGTGATATCCCTGTCAAGTCGCGCTGGAAGGACAAGGGAAGGCTTGAGAGTGAGCTGAAGGTACTGGCCGTAGAGATAGACGGAAAGCCGCATCCTGTTGACGACATCGAGGAACAGGACGGTCTGGTGAGCGTCTATATGCGGGATAAGAACGTCTATCTCTCAAAGGGCAGGCATGTTTTTGCCTTAAAGTATGAAATAAACAATGTAATAGGCTTTTTTGAGAATCAGGACGAACTGACCTGGAATGCTGTTGGACCAGGCTGGAACGGCATAAAGGAGTCCTTCTGCGTAGTGTTGCCTCCGGAAGGAACAGAATTTACACAATATAAGGCATGGCTTGGCAAGAGGAGATCCAAGGACAATCCGGTTAATATCAAGGAAACAGCTATCGCCGGACAGAAGGCAGTTATTTTTAAGGCATCCCGCCCCTTAAAAGCAGGTGAAATTTTTACCATTGCCGTAGCCTGGCCCAAGGGAACCAGCATAGCACCGGCTCCTGTGCGCCCTGAAAACCAGGCCTGGCTTACAGAGATCCTTGCAGCCCTGCTTGTCATCGTTCTGGGCACAGCTTTCCTGCTCTGGTACAAGTACGGCAGGGATCCCAAATTCGGGCCGGTGATACCTCTTTTCTATCCTCCGGAAGTTCCGGACCGGCTGGCAGAAAAGGGCAGCAAGAAGGAACGCCTTTCAGCAGTTGCCGTCAACTGGCTGATGAATAACCATACAGTAGACGGAAGAGGCCTTGCAGCGCTTTTCCTTAACTTTGGCCTTAATAAATTCTGTGCCTTGAAAGGAAACAGCAAAGAAGGATTCCGTATTCTCAAGCTGAAGGACGTTGAAGGACTGTCTCCTGAAGAAAATGCGGCAGGGAGGCATCTGCCTGACGAGCTTCCTCTGAAAAAGGACAGCATTGCGGCTTCCAGCCTGTATGGCATAAGGAGCGCCTGCCAGAGGAAGCTGGATGAACAGTATGGCGACAACTTGTCCCGCATGAAACGTGGCTGGGTCATTCTGCTGTCCTTTGTTCCGGCCATGGCCGGCCTGTATGCCATTACAGAGTATGATTTTGGCTCTGTATGGCCTGATGAAGTGGTAGATTTGTACTGCCTGCTGGGATTTAGCCTGGTCTGCACTGTTATGCTCTTTGCTTATGCGTGGATACTGCTCAGGAACTGGAATCTTTCCATCAGGAAGATTCTGGGCTTGCTGACCGGCACTGCCTTCTACGTCTTCATGATGTATATCATGTATTCCGACTTTTCCATTGCTGCGCTGGACTGGCTGTACACTCCGCTGCAGCTTGCGTTAATTGTTCTTATCCACCTGGTTCCCGTATGCTTTACACCTTTTATGGATGCTCCCAGTGCAGAGGAAGCCCGGCTAAAGCATGAAGTGGCAGGGCTTGCCATGTATATCGGCACGGCGGAAAGCAGGCTGCTTAATATTGTCAATCCGCCGGAAAAAACTCTGGAGCTGTATCACCGCCTGCTGCCATATGCCCTGGTACTGGGCCTTGAAAAGGCCTGGGGCACACGCTTTGCCAAGGTGATTCAGGCAGCGGATACAGGGGACGGTGCCCTGGATACTGATGACATTAAGCGCCGTTGGTATGATACACTCTGGCTGCACGATATGGTCACAGAAACATGCTCTGTGGATTCCTATGTGACATCCCAGTATACCCGTAGCTATTCCGACTATGATTCATCCGATTCGGGCTCTTCCTTCAGCTATGACGGAGGCGGTGCCGGATCCGGCGGTGGCGGCGGTGGCGGCAGGGCCTGCTAGAAAGAACCTGCCAGAATGGCCAGGCAGGAGATGTCTTTTCAGCCTGGCCAGGAAAGCGTATGAGCCGGAGTGAACCATGAGCAATCATGCTGTTTGTGCGATGCTTTGTTTCAGCCTCTTTTTGTGCAGCTATGCAGAGGTGCATGCTGCTGGGATTGAGACTGTAAGAGAAAGTATCGAGATAACGTCTTCAGGTCAGACCGTGACTGTGCCGGACTGCCTGTACAGAGAGTCGTCCGAAGACGGGAAAAAGGAAATTTTTATCGCAAAAGAGAAGGAGAAACCTCTTTTGGGCGATATAGTGGCTGTGTCCCTGACAGAGCTTGAAAAAGGGATTTTTTATGTGAGCGGCCTGACCTCTGCCGGAGTCAGCTCGCGCTGGGGCAGGGCCATACAGGATGGTGCATGCTTTGCCGGCAGTGATTTCCGTATTTGCAGGAAGCACTAGCCACTGGTCATGGCACTGCATATAGATGACGTACAGATTTTTTGAAGGAGAACAAAATGACAAAGAAAATGGCACATGCGTTCTGCGTATTCTGCTGCCTTATTGCCCTCCTCGCTATGCCGTCTTTTGCGGATGCCGGGCAAAGAGAAAAAGTTATCCTTGATACGGATATGGTGGAGATGTTTGATGACGGCGTCGCCCTGCTCATGCTGGCAAAATCTCCCAAGGTCGAACTTCTCGGGGTTACCTGCGTTACCGGCAACAGCTGGGAAGAAGAGGGCACAGCCTACACCATCCGCCAGATGGAGCTGGCCGGCATAAAGGATGTCCCTGTTTTTGAGGGCATCAAGTATCCCCTGCGTCCCCAGCGCCATGCCAATTTTGAGCTGGAACGCAAGCAGTGCGGCATGGGGCATGATGCCTGGCTTGGTTCGCTTAACCTGCCAGAGCCTGTCTCATGGGATGACGCCTATCAGAAGCTGTACAAGTCAAAGCCGGTATTAAAGCCTGCCAGCCAGACAGCAGTGCAGTTTATCATTGATACGGTGCGCAAGTATCCCAATGAGGTGACCATTGCCGCCATCGGTCCCTGCACCAACCTGGCCTGCGCCATCCGTATCGCCCCTGACATCGTTCCCCTGGTCAAGCGCATTGTGTACATGGGCGGATCCTTCTTCCAGCAGGGCAACGTGACGCCTTCTGCAGAGTTTAACTGGTGGATCGACCCTGAGGCCGCACAGATTACAGTCCGTTCCGCCTTTAAGGAACAGATTATCTTCGGCCTTGATGTGTGCGAGAAGGTAGTTTTTAAGAAGGAGCACTATGACAGGCTTCTGAAAAGCATAGGCGACAATTCCCTGTCGCAGATGCTGCGCAACACCTTCGTGGGGCAAAGCTTTGCAAAGAACAAGGATTTTACGCACTATATCTGGGATGTCCTGGTCGCGGCAGCCATCATCGATCCGTCAGTTATAACTCAGGAACGTACCTGCCCCATTGATATCAATACCCAGTTCGGCGTCTCCTACGGCCAGTCCCTGGCCTATGTAGGCAAGGGGCCCGAGGGCTGCCAGCCGGCTCGTATAGTGCTGGACGTCAATCATGACAAAGTATGGGATATGATTAACGACAAGCAGTACTGGACGACTCCGCAGGACAAGTAGTCTGCCTTGTCGTACAGGCCGCAATGTAATGAGTTAAGCGGCAGTGAATACAGGGAGGCGGGGAATACCCTGCCTCCCTTTTAGTGCAGTACGGGATCGTCAGATATACTGGCAATAGGATTTTGCAAGGGAAGTCTTTTAAGACTGCGACGCCACCTCTTCTGCCTTGAGGACGCAGGTCTTTTTGAAAAAGGCCATGCCCCAGAGGGAAATTTTCCAGTCCTTTTTCTTCAATAACGGAGCTGCATATCTGTTTTTTCTGATCTGGCTCATG
Organism: Bulleidia sp.; assembly: GCA_963661665.1. Taxonomy (GTDB): domain Bacteria; phylum Desulfobacterota; class Desulfovibrionia; order Desulfovibrionales; family Desulfovibrionaceae; genus Desulfovibrio. Next base: position 16,788 of record CAVLCT010000045.1, read on the forward strand.
CCTGTTTTAGCCAGGCCAGGCAGTCCCCTTTGAGATCTGCCCCGCTTGATTTCAATTAT
>CAVLCT010000046.1:0-16488 GCA_963661665.1 Bulleidia sp.
GTAGCATTGCTGCCCTCTTTTTTCACAACCAAAAAGTCTCATCCTCTTCTGCAACTGTGTATATTTCAGTAGTTGCCTTTGACAAAATATCAGAAATCTTGGCCGCATCGGCCTGGACATCCTCCATTTTCATGCCAAGTGAGAGCAATATCTCTTTCTGAGTTTTGGTCAGGGTGCTGTCCAGAGTATATTTGCCGTTATTTCGCCTGACCATTTCTATCTTTTCAAGTTCCTGTACTGCTTCCATAACATCCAGACTGCCTTCTGTTTTGTCCTGTCCGGGACGCTTTTTCTGCAGAAGGGCCCAGAGGCGGCTCTTTATAATCAGGGCAATGAATTCAGCAAAGAATTTTCCTGACATTGCTTTATCTGAAAAGAGATCTGTACTTACTGATTGAATGAGGGATTTTTCAGTACGGAAGTAGTTATCAGAGAGATGTCTTCCTTTGTACAGGAAGTATGCATCAGCAGCTGTCATTTTTTCTGACGTAATGAGACAGAAGTATCCGCATAATTCAAGTCTTTTGCGTACAGCATCTTCCTTTTTTTCTGCTCTAATCAGTTTGTTTTCGCTGTCGTAGCTGCACGTAAAATACTCTGTATACGGATGCATGACTGGTACTGCATATCCGGCAAGGCCGTTCAGCTGCTCGGACATATGAGCAATCCTTGCTTCAAATTCCATGCGTTCCATAACCTCTTCTGCTGTATTGCAATAAATATGCACATACCGGTCCTTATCACCGTCATACAGCTTCTTTGTAGTCGTCATTCCATAGAGGTTAGGCTCTATAAGTCTTTCTTTGTCTTTCTTAAGGACATTCCTGCATGATTCAATCTCTGATGAGGCAAGTGGACTGCATCCGGATGCCATCATTATAAAAGAAAAATCATGCTCATCTATATACCGGAGCATATCCGGGGCAATGTCGCCACGATCAATGACAAAGCAAATATCCTTGTACTTGTAGGCCTGTATTCTGCCACAAAGATCATCCAGCTGGCGGGCCTCAGCAATGGAGCCAGTGTACTCCTCGTAAAAAAGAGGCACCTTGTCTCCCTGGTTGCATGCCAGGGCTATATTGAAGAGCGGGACTTCGGCCTTTTGCCTGATGATACTGTTTTCTAAAAGGCGGATATCACCTGCCTTGTGCGTTTTGTCGGCACAGTTGAACGACACGCAGATACGCTGTCTGTGATCCCTGCCGGCATTCCACGCGGCAAGAAAGTCTGCACTCCCCTCCTGCCCAAGCTCTTGCAAAAACAAGCTGACGGCAGCGTCGCTGAAGATCTGCATTCTGTCTGAAAACAGCGGATGCTTGTAGGCATAGCCGTCGTAATAATTTCCGTCATTGACTTCATTAAGCACCTGGCAGGCGGCCAGATCCATGAGAAGTCCTGTATCTGTCAACAGCCCGCTGTGCAGCTTTTTTTCAATTCCGTCCTTTCTGGCAATTTTTCTGATGGCAAGGAAAAGTCCTGCCTGCAGGCCGCTGCTGCGTATTGGCTCGGCATCATTGCTGCTGGAAAAATCAGGAAATAGTTCAAAGAAGGCTTCGTTCGGGTGCATGCAGGCAGGATTGCTGCTCAGCTTGCCGATGAGTTTTCTTTTGGGCACGTTGTATTTCTTTTGGGGGTTATAGACTCTTTCAAGCTCAAGCTGAACGTATGTCACATCTTTTTTCTTCAAAAGGACTGTTTTCCCCGGGATGGAGCTGATCTCTACGGAAATGTCATAGTACATAGGGTATCTCTTGCCAGAAGCAGTTCCGGGCGCAGTTTGTGGGAACTGTTTGCGCTTAAAGTCAGTTACTGCACACTTGCGTAGCACAAGCTACGCCGTTTCAGTCAGACGATTTTTATGTCCGGCTCATATGCCGCTGCCGGGCCAGGGAGCAAAATGTTTCTGCCCATGACGGGATAACAGGTGCAAAAATATGGGTATAGGAACCCCATGCAGTCCCCTGAACCAGGGCATCCAGCCCGTTATTGAGACCCTTGCCACGGGTAAGTTTCAATACTGCGTCATCAGGATTCATGGAGCCTTCTATGGCGCGGGAATAGTGGAATTCATGGCCGTTCAGGACAAAACCTCTGGGATAGAACGGAGTATCTTTCAGCAACTGTCCCTGAACATAGCCCAGTCCCCGAGGATGCGTGTCTGTTTCAATATCGGCAGGCAGCACATTGCCCATGGGCCATTTTTTGCCGTCTTTGGTGATGGACCTTGCAAGAACCATCATCCCCCCGCATTCAGCGTATACGGGAAGGCCTGCCCGTGCCTTCTCTGCCAGTTCCTTTAAGCGCGGGCTTGAAGAGAGCTCTTCAAGAAAGTCCTCCGGGAAGCCGCCCCCTAAATAGACGCCATCAAGGGCATCCGGACCAGACCAGTTCCATTCCCTGTCATCAAAAAGGGAGAGCTGTACAAGTCTTGCGCCTGCCCGTTCAAGTGCTTCCAGGTTTTCCCTGTAATAAAACCAGAGGCAGGCATCCCTGACATAGCCTATGACCGGCCTGATGTCGGGATGCTGGGCCGGTGTCTGCCAGAACGGCCCGGCAGCAAGTGGCGGGGCTGTCCTGGCCTTTGCAATGATTTTGTCACAATCCACATGGGCGCTGACAAATGCTGCCAGGGTTTCCAGTGTCTCCTCTGCAGTGTCGGACAGGCTGTCCCCGGCCCATGACGCAATGCCCATATGCCGTTCAGGGAGAAGGTTCTTCTTCTGCCTTGGTAGCTCGCCCAGAACTTCAAAATCGGTATAGGCTTCTATGGATCTGCGGATGTAGTCTGAGTGCCGCGAAGACCCAGTGCGGTTCAGCACTACGCCGGCAAAGCGCAGGCCTTTTTCAAAGCCTGCCAGCCCCTGCAGTATGGCCGCCACGGTGCGGGTCATCTTGGTGACGTTGATAGTGAGCAGGACAGGCGTATCCAGCTCTCTGGCAAGCGTTGCCGTGGAACAGGATCCTGAGATGTCCATGCCGTCAAAAAGCCCCCTGTTGCCTTCAATGACGGCAACAGCCTTCTTTTGCTCGTCCTCTGCCAGGATGCTTTCCTTTGCATTGGCAAGCTGGGCCCTTAAGCCTGCACCGTCCAGAAGATAGGGATCAAGATTGGTGGCCGGACGGCCTGATGCACCTGACAGCCAGGCTGCATCAATGTAATCCGGCCCTTTCTTGACAGGGAGTACAGCATAGCCCTTGTTGCGCAAAAGACGTGCCAGCCCCAGGCTGAGCATTGTCTTGCCGCCTCCGCCTGCAGTGGAGGAGATAATAATCCGCGGCAGGGAGCAGGACTTTGGCATCTGCTTCACGCTGGCTTCGTCTTTCACGCCTGTTTACCCCGTATTTTAGTGCCTGAAGGAACGCTGGCCTGTGAAGACCATGGCCACCTGGGGCGTGTGTTCGTTGACAGCTCTGATGACTTCCCAGTCGCGCAGGGAGCCACCGGGATGCCCTATGGCAGTGACGCCCTGTGCCATGGCGACATCGACGCCGTCACGGAAGGGGAAGAAGCCGTCGGAAATAAGGACAGACCCTGCCAGCCCGCCATGATCCTGGGCGGCCCTTGCCTGGATGTCCTTCAGCTTTTCAGCCATGGCAGCATCGCTTTTGGCTTTTTCCTGCAGCTCGTACAGGGTGAGTCCCAGTTCCTTGAAGCTGAGCACGTCCTCATATTTGTGGTAGGCCTTGTATATGGCCAGTTCCACGCAGCCCACGCGGTCCTGCTCGCCAGTGCCGATGGCTGTTGTGGCGCCGTTTTTCGCAAAGATGACGGAGTTGGAGGTGACGCCTGCCTCGACGGCCCAGGCAAAGCGCAAATCGTCCATTTCCTGCTTGTTCGGGCAGCGTGCCGTATAGATGGTTCCTTCCTTGTCCTTTGCCTGGGCAGGCAGGAAGTCCTCATTGCTCAGGATGCGGTTCTGGAAGGATTTCTGGACTACCAGTCCGCCGTCTGACAGGCACTTGATGTCAAGGAAGGCAGACTGCGTCATGGATGAGAGATCTGCCAGGGCCGGCAGTTCCATGATGCGCAGGTTCTTGCGGCTTTTGATGATTTCCAGAGTGCCTTCTTCATAGGAAGGCGCTGCCACAACTTCAAAATAGTTGGCTGCCACCAGTTCGGCAGCCTCTTTCGTGAAGGGCCTGTTGACGACAACGGCGCCGCCAAAGGCGGCAATGCGGTCGCACCAGAAAGCCTTGTTCAGGGCATCATATATTGATTCATCGGACCAGGCTGCACCGCAGGGGTTGTTGTGCTTGATGATGAGGGCAGCCGGCTTGTCGGTGAGATACTGCAGGATGTTGGCGGCATTATCGACGTCGGTCAGGTTCGTCTTGCCGGGGTGCTTTCCGGCCTGGAGCATCTGCTTTTCGTCAAGGGCGGAGATGAGGCTGTCCTCAGGGGAGCGCCACTTCAGGCCGTTCAGGTTCAGGCCGCCTTTGACCAGCTGGTAGAGTGCTGCCGGCTGATCCGGGTTCTCTCCGTAGCGCAGGCCTTTCTTTTCCCCGCCTATTTCCCACTGGCGCTTCTGATAGACCAGCGTCTGGTCTCCCATAGTGATGGTCATCGTCTCAGGATAGGCTTCCTTGACGATTTCCTTGTACATGTTCTTGAGCTCGGCCATGTTGGTCCTCCGGATTGCCGGCTTTGTGCCGGCATGCTGCTGGTTCGGCAGGCTGTCTGCTATGCAGCTGCATCCTGTATCAGGCATTACAGTACTGGCTGCATAGGATCCTGACGCTGCTGCTGTTTGTTCATGTCAGTAGCTACCATACAGTCCGCAATTTTTCCAGCACGGGCGCCTTTCCTGCATGGCTTGCATTCAGGGGATGAATTTGCCCATGTTTCCTGCTTGTCAGCACAACAAAATAAACGTATTTTGTGAAAAGTATGCACAAGGGAATACCAGGTGCATTTTTTCATGTGCGTTGTCTTTTCCAGCGCCGGACATACAGGGTGCGCCCGATGGCGGCGTGCCTGCTCAAGGCGTACTTGCTCAAGGAGTACGGGACAAGGCTTTACTGAGCTAGGGCTTTTTCTCGTCCTGTACTTGTGTTCAGACGGCCCGTGCGGCCGGTCGTGAACTATAAAGGTGTGTAAAATTATGGCAAACACGGTTATCATTGGCGCCCAGTGGGGTGACGAAGGCAAGGGCAAGATTGTTGACATGCTCAGTGCCAGCAGTGATGTTGTTGTCCGCTTTCAGGGCGGCAACAACGCAGGACATACGATTGAGGTCAATGGCAAACAGACCATTCTGCACACCATTCCGTCCGGCATCCTGCATCCGGGCAAGCTCTGCCTTATCGGCAACGGCGTCGTCCTGGATCCCTTCGTTTTCCTGGAAGAAGTAGACAGTCTCACCGCCAATGGCGTTGACACAAGCCCCAGGCGCCTCGGGATAAGCAACAAGACGCATCTTATCATGCCCTACCATATCGCCATGGACAAGGCCAGGGAGGCCTACAAGGCGGGCGGCAAGATAGGCACAACCGGCAGGGGCATCGGTCCCTGCTACGAGGACAAGGCGGCCCGCGTGGGCCTGCGTGCCTGCGATCTCCTGAATCCCGATCTCGTGCGTGCCAAGGTTGCCCGTGCACTGGAAGAAAAGAACTTCCTTCTGAAGGACATGTACAAGGCAGAGCCGCTTGATCCCAAGGAAGTTGCCGACAAGATTCTCTCCATTGCCGGCAGGATTACGCCATATCTCACCGATGTCTCCGGCGCCATCATGGAATCTGCCCTGATCGGCAAGAACGTGCTCTGGGAAGGCGCCCAGGGCGTGCACCTTGACCTGGATCATGGCACCTATCCCTTCGTGACTTCTTCCAACACCGTCTCAGGCTGCGCTGCAATTGGTGCAGGCGTTGGTCCCAAAACCCTGGAAGAAATTGTCGGCATAGCCAAGGCCTACACCACCCGCGTCGGCGCCGGACCGTTCCCCACCGAGCTGGATGATGAGACCGGTGCCTTCCTGCGCCAGCAGGGGCATGAGTTTGGTGCAACAACAGGCCGTCCCCGCCGTTGCGGCTGGCTTGACGCCGTGGTGCTGCGCGAGTCTGCCCGCCTGTGCGGCCTGACCCAGTTTGCCCTGACCAAGATAGACGTTTTGCGCAATATCCCCGTTCTCAAGATTTGCGTGGACTACAAGTACAAGGATCAGCGCATCGAGTATCCTCCGCAGGAAGAGAATGCCCTGGCAGACGTTACGCCTATCTATGAGGAGATGCCCGGCTTTACCGAGGACATCTCCCACTGCAAGCATTTTGAAGCCCTGCCGTACAACGTGCAGAAATACATCCAGCGCATAGAGTCCCTGACAGGCGTCCGTATCAGCTACGTCTCTGTCGGTCCTGACCGCGATCAGACAATTATCGTCTAGCTTTTCCCATGGAGACGCTGTTTCCGGAAATAGCGGGCCAGGAATTTGACGATGCTAAGCAAAAGCTGTGCGCCCTCAGGGAAGCACCTCCGCAGGTGCTTCTTCTTGAGGGCGGCACAGAAGAGCAGCGCTATGAGATGGCCCAGTGGTGGGCCTGCCTCTTTAACTGCAGGCATCCTTCTGCCGCAGGTCCCTGCCTTGAATGCGAGACCTGCAGGCAGATAAAGACACTGGCCTACCTGGATGTCTTTGCCCTGGACGGGCGCATCTCCAATACAGAAGACAAGAAAAACTTCGACAACAAAAACAAGGAAGACGACAAGAAGTCAGGCAAAGGCAGGGCCTCGAACAGCGGCAGTGCAGGGGAAGAAAAGGAAATCTCCGGCATTGTCAGGGCCCTCAATATGGAAAATACCAGGGACATGCTGTCAAAGCTGAAGGATGCCCCGCAAGGATCCGGCCTGAGGTTCGTCATTCTGACAGGGCTTGGCTCAGGCAATCGCGATGAGTCCTGCAATGCCCTGCTCAAGGTGCTTGAAGAGCCGTCTTCCTGGAATATGTTTGTCCTGCTTGCTCCTGAGCGCAGGCAGGTGCTTCCGACCATCGTCTCAAGGTCCTTCTGCTTTACACTTCCCTGGGCGGATCCCGAGGCTGAGGCTGATGACGATGTCTTAAGGGAACTGGCCCTGGCTGTTACAGGTTTCTTGCAGACAGGGCGCGGGCTTATGCCAAGGACGGGCTCAAAGGCCTTTGATGCCGTTCAGGCTGGCATGGTGCTTGACATAGTCCAGAAATCACTGGTCCGGGTGCTTGCCCAAAAAACACGGGCACAGGGTATTGATCCCATACTGGCAGCCCTTACAGATGAAGAGCGCACCAATGTCAGCTACTGGACAGGCGAGGCAAGGGCAAAGATACGTTCGCAGATATCTCCTTCGCGGGTGACAGATGCCTTTATGATGCAGCTCTACCTGCTGATAAACCGCCGGCGTCCCGGACAGGCCTGACAGACGCCGAAATGGAACTTGCCAAAAAGAAAAGCACAGCCATCTATAGAAACTGATGAGCTGTGCTTTTCTTTTGGATGCCGAGATTTTCTTCAGCTTTTGCCGTAGAACCTGTTCTGGTTAAAGGCCAGAGAATACAGATGGTGGAAGAAGTCCACATACTCCACGTTGACGTGTTCAGGAACCTTGATACGTGCTGACGCAAAGTTGAGCAGAGAGGTGATGCCTGCATTGACAAGATGCGTGGCAGCTCTCTGGGCACGCTCCGGCGGCGTTGTAATGATGCCGATCTCGATATTGTTTTCGGCTACCAGGTGGGGCATGTCCTTGGTGCAGTGGACTTCCAGCCCGTGCACCATCTCGCCGATCTTAAACGGATCGCAGTCAAAAATGCTGACAATATTGAAGCCGCGTTCCTTGAAGTCTGCGTGGTTGAGCAGGGCCTTGCCAAGGTTGCCTACACCTATAAGGGCCATGCGCCATTCCCTGTTGACATCAAGGGAGGACGTAATGGCCGCTATGAGCGAGGTGACATTGTAGCCGACACCGCGAATGCCGAATTCGCCGAAATAGGCAAGATCCTTTCTGATCTGCGAGCCGTTTACGCCGCAGGCCTCAGCCAGGGGAGTAGAGGAAATAATTTCTGTTCCGTCACGGGCCAGGTTTTCAAGGACCTGGATATAGGTAGCAAGCCTGCGTATGGTTGCACGCGGAATCTTTGAGCTTTTAAGCACACTGTCCATGGGGTTCACCAGCTAGTTATATTGAAAAGATATGAAATGCCTTGTGAAAAATATGTTTAGAAATAATAACCCAAGATGAAACAGTGTACAAGAGTTTTCACAAGCAGTCTGGTGTGTTTTGCAGTGAGAATAGTAATGACAGGGAAGCTTGTGAATTCATGACAGCGCTAGGTACTCCCTTCTAACAACCTGATATTTTTTTCTTTTGTGTTATGGGGCAAGCCCTTTGCCTGCCGCTTTGGCGTGAGTTTATAGTTTATAAAGATATCTTGTTTTAGTTATATAACCTCAGCATACAGAGCAGGGACCAGGGATCAGGACCATCTTTTGCTGCTGGACAAAAGAAAAGGTGAGACGAAATTTCTTCCGTCTCACCATAGATTTTCTGCTTTAGCATAACCAGCCGTGAGGCTGATTAGCGCGGCACAGCCTGGTTACTATCCAACGTAGGGGTTGGCGTACAGCAGGATGAAGCTGATAACCAGGGCATAAATGGCCAGAGATTCGATGAAGGCGAAGGCCAGGATCATCGTACCGGTGATTTTGCCGCTCACTTCAGGATTACGGGCAACGCCGTCGCAGGCGCCACGGAGGCCGAGGCCCATGCCAACGCCACAGCCGCAGGCTGCGAAACCGATGCCGAGACCGGCAGCGAGGCAGACATTGCCGAGGGCGGCAGCGTCGAGAACAGCGGCGTCAGCAGCGAAAGCCATGGAAGCCATGCAAAGCATGCCGATCAGGGTCAGAGCGAAAATGAACATTTTACGCATGGAAATCTCCTTGCAGTTATATGGTGGGGTCGTAAAAGAGGACGACCATTCCCCGCATTATTATTTAGTAGTTACTAGTGTTCGGCACCGGCAAGAGCGCTCTGGATGTAGAACATGGTCAGCAGGAAGAAGACCAGGGCCTGCATGAACTTTGCCAGGAGGAACAGGCAGTAAATCGGCACTGTGGCCAGAATGGGAGCCATGATGAAGAAGAGGATAAGAACGATTTCTTCACCGCGGATGTTACCGAAAAGACGGAGGGAAAGAGAGAGAGGACGTGAGCAGTGGGACACGATTTCCAGGGGGAACATCAGGGGGATGAGCCACTTGGAGACGCCCAGGAACTGCTTGATGTACAGGTGGTGCCACTTCATGATGCCGACCACATGGTACAGCACGAAGACAAACAGGGCCATGCTGACGGTGGTGTTCAGGTTTGCTGTAGGAGCATTGAACAGGGGCAGAAGGCCTGTCAGGTTAGAGAAGAGAATGTAAATGAAGAGGCCGCACAGGAACGGAACAAACTTGGAACCGTTTTTCTCGCCCATAGAAGAAACAATAAAGTTTTCTAGCGTCTCTATCAGGGCTTCCCAGAAGTTCTGCAATGCACCAGGGACCATGGTAAGGCGTCTTCTGGTCAGCAAAGCAAGAATGAAGAGAATTCCCATAACCAGCCACGTATAGAATACGTGCTGGAATTCAATGACTTTCCCGCCAATCTCAATGGTGTCCATGTTACACAATGTTGAGATTAGTACCGGATGTGCCAAACCAGCCATCTGTAGCCTCCCTCGTCGGTGTGGATCTTGCCAAGAATCTACTTTTTACTGCCGTTCCTTTCCCAGACCCATGTCAGGATTGGTACCAGCGTTCCTGCCGCAATGCCTGACAGCAAAGCCATTGGATCGGCTTGCCACCGGGCCAGGCAGAAATACAAAGCTACCGCAAGAATGGCAATTCGCAGTAAAAACCGGAACAGTACTGCCTGTATGAAGGCAATACCAAAATTTTGCAAAGATGATAGTGAGAAGAATTTCGCCCAGCTGTAGAGGATAAACGTCATAACCGCATATCCGGCGCACATCCACAGACCCCACAAGCTTTCCTCAACAAAGGATGAAGCTACAAGAACCATTAAGAGAAGGCAGAGTATGTGATTGCGCAGTATTGCTACAATGAGCGGGTCGGTAATTCCCCTGTGGCGTATAAAGTCGTCAAGGCCGCCCTGTAAACGGAACTTAGCCATTGCCACTCCTGTCAGAATCCTTTTGGGAGGATTCCTTGTCAGGTGAGGAATCGGAAGAAGGGGTGCTCAGCATCCTTTCTTTTTCCATCTGCTGCATGGCTATCTTTGTGTCTATATAGACATTCAGAAAGCCGGCACAGATACCTATGAACAAGAAAACAAATTTAAGCCAGGGACCTGTATCCAGCCATTTGTCAAGAAAATAGCCTATGGCAACGCCTACAACGGGACCGCTGACCATATGCATGCCTATGACGCCTAGTGACGCCATGCTCTGGAGGCCCTGCTTTTGTACTTTGAGAAAATCAAAAAAGGACATCAGAAACCCTTGAGCACAAACATGCCGGATATGGAAAAACTAACTTAAGAAGTTTCTCTACCCCTAAAAGGAGCTTGCGTCAATATGCACAAGCGATTTTTGTAGAGAGAAAAAGGGGAATACAAAGGCCTGATCACACTTTGCGGTACTGCTGGTTCCTGCTGTTTGGCTTGTCAGGGATGGTACGCTCAATGCGTTTCTGCTCAAGGGCTGGGGTGAGATAATTCTTGCGGAAGGTTGCCTTGTGGGACAGGCCGAGCCTTGCCATGATCTCAGCTGCCGGCAGTGTGTCATTGCCCAGGGCAGAGAGCAGCCTTTCAACCGGTGAATGGTTCCGTTCGCTGACTGGTACGCTGACTTGGTCGCTGTCTGGGGCGGTGACTTGGTCGGTGCTGTGTTCTTTGGCACTCAGTTTTTTCAGGCTGTCCCTGATTATATCGAGCATCAGTTCTGCAAATCCTGCGCTGTCTGCCTCTTTGTCGGCTGTACCGAGCGCATCGTAATAGTCCTGCTGTCTTTCCCGTATCAGTTCCTCAACAGGCAGCCAGAAGAAAATCTCTTTCCATCTGCCAAGCAGCAATGTGTGCCACAACCGGCCCATCCGCCCGTTGCCGTCGGCGAAAGGATGGATGAATTCAAATTCATAGTGGAACACCGCACTCTTGATAAGCGGATGCAGATCGGATTCCTGATACCAGGCAAACAGGTTACGCATATGCTCTGGCACAAGGCTGGCCGGTGGAGCCAGGTGAATGAGGACATCCTTGCTAAAAACTCCGACACTGCCAGAACGGAATTGTCCGTTTTCGGGTATGAGCCCCTTCATCATGAGCCTGTGCGCTTTCAGCAGGTCTTCTATGGAAGAAGGGTCAAGCGCAAGCATTAGCTCATAGGCTTCATACGCATTGAGCACCTCTTTAATTTCCACCGGATTGCCCAGGATGCGTTTGCCGTCCAGTATGGCCGTCACCTGGTCAAGAGACAGCGTATTCTGCTCTATCGCAAGGGATGAGTGAATGGTGCGGATGCGGTTTTCACGCCTTAAGCGCGGGCTGAGTGCTCCTTTTTGTAAAACTGTAATCCGGCCTATCTGTTCGCAGATTTCTGCGAGCAGGGATGTTAGTCTGCCGGTTATGAGGAAAGGCGGCTGGTAGTCGCTCACGGGCCAATCTCCTCCTGATGACACAGGGAATCAGCTATGCAGGGGAAGACGCATCACATAACCTTGTTGAGCAGTTCCTGAAAGCTGTCTACATGGCTGTAGTGGACAATGCCGTTTGAAAGCTGATCAAAAAGCTTCTGAGCGCATTCGATTTTTTTTCTTTCAATCGGGCGTAGCTCCATGCTCTCCATGGAACCCTTGGTTTCGGCTATAAAGTAGATGTACTTGGCCTTGCCTTTATGGAAGACAATGGCCCAGTCAGGAGTGTAGTGGCCGAAGGGTGTCGGTATAAAGAAGCCCCTGGGCAGCTTGGCGTAGATAAAGACCTCTTCCGCGGCATCAAGGTTTTCCGCAAAGCGGCGTTCAACGCTTTTTTCAGCCGTGCCGTCTGTGAATACATATTCCTGGACTGCCTTCTTGGCCTGATAGACCCTGTTCATCGCAAGAGCATGCTTGTCAGCGGTAAAGATGCTGCTGTCGTAGGTTCCGGCAGCGGTATTATAGGTAATTTTGTCCACGACCATGGTGGCTTTTTGTTCCCTGATAATCTTGATCGTCTTGCTGATGAACGCCTCTGGATTGGTTTTGTACATGCCAAACTTCAGGGGATGTATCCCGTGCAGGATTGTCGCAACGGTCTTTCGGGTAAGAATCGTCCCCTCGGCAATTTTTCCTACCAGGTCATAGGCAATCCGGCTGGGGCCTGAATGCCCTAATTTTGAGGTCCTGGTCGTTGCGTCAGTGAAGCTTTCTCCCTCCCGTATCATGTCGGCATTTAAGTGTTCCTTTTGCGACGCACTGGTCACGGTGTATTGCAGGGGACTGACAGAAAGCTCCTTGTTTATGGCGTCGATGGCATGATTAATCAGTTCCTGGGAGTTAAAAGTGACAGTATAGGCATAGTTATGATTGATTTCGTTCCACAGCTTCTGGAATTCCTCTTTATAAAAACGGTCGTTAAGCGGATTTTCCAGAACTTTGGGTTTGGTTCCGTTTTCAATCATCTTCTTGAATATGCTGTCATCGTAGATGGACTGCACAAGCGTGTGCATCCCGTCTGTCAGATCGTTTAGTGAGTCAGGCAGGGCCTTGCAGAGGCCTTTCTCAGTGTCTTTGCGGTATTGCTCCGTAATATGCCCGTCATCGTCCACGTAGTCGTTGCGGACAAGATAGTTGTACAGGGCCCGTGCCTGGCTCTCGTCTATTTTGACAATATTCCCATTATCCAGCCTGATGCACTTGCCCTGGAAGTACTCCATGGTGGCAGTGCGCGGTCTTGAGTACAGAATGGCTTCAGTCTGCTTCTGAAGGCTGTCCACAAAACTGGCGTAGCTTTCGCTGGCAATGACAGTCAGCACATTTATATCCTGGACCTTTTCTCCCAGCGTTTGTTCATCCATGCGGCTGCCGTCCTGATTGACGCACAGCCTGAGGCCACGGCCCACTTCCTGTCTTTTCTGTGTGGTACTGTCGCTGTGCTTCAGAGTGCAGATCTGGAACACATTCGGGTTGTCCCAGCCTTCGCGGAGAGCGGAATGGGAGAAGATGAACCTGGTCGGTTCCTCAAATGACAAGAGCCTTTCCTTGTTTTTCAGGATAAGGTCATAGGCGGAAATATCGTCAGAAAGATCGGTCCCCTTGCGGCGCTTGCCGTCGGTTATCCGGCCGGACTTTTTGTCAATGCTGAAATAGCCCTTGTGCACGTCATGCACGTCAAAGGAATCCAGGTATTCCGTATACTTCAGGTCGGCAAGCGTCCTGTATTCCTGCAACACGGACTGGTATTCCTCCTCGAAAATCCTGCCGTATTCGCCAGCCTGTTCGTTGCCGTCTTCATCGTACTGCCGGTATTTTGCCACCTCGTCGATAAAGAACAGGGACAGGGTCTTGATGCCCTTGCAAAACAGATCCTTTTCCTTCTCAAAATGGGACTTGATAGTTTCGCGGATCTGCACGCGGCGCATGTTGCTTTCTGACTCATCCCCGGAAAGCTCGCCCCTGCTTATGGTACTGCCGTTGGTAAAGGTGACAATGCCCGTAAAGGGATCGATATCCGAGACAACAAGGCCCTTGTACTGTTCCATTTTGTTGGAGAGGTAGTAGAGCTCGCTTCCCTTGTCCAGGATCCTGAATTCGCGCCTGGTGCCGTTCTGGTGTGCTACTTCTATTTCCATCCTGGCCTGGGGAGGCTTGCTTGGTGAAATGAGAATGTCTTCCAGGTACAGATACTGCCCTGTGCCGCTCAGGTTCCTGACTTCAAAGCCCTTGACTTCGATGCGCTTGACCAGGCGCTTGTTGTAGGCATCCAGTGCGTCAAGCACATAGACAAGATTGTGGCGCACTGCGTGCGTGGCAGAGTAGTTCAGGGTAAAGAGAGGCCTGAAGCGCCTGAGTGCCTTCTGTGTAGCCGACTCTTCCTTGCCCATTTTTTGCGGCTCATCCAGGATGAGAATAGGATTGTTGGCGGCTATAACGTCAATGGGTCGCCTGGATCCGAACTCGTCGCGCTTGGAATAGATAATGCGGGCTGCGGCATCGCCCTTGCGCCCTTCCTGGTTTTTCTCCTCGTTCATGGAAGAGGCAAAAGCCTGGGTGTTGATGATCATGACATTGATGCCTGCATTGCTGGAAAAGGCATCAAGCTGGTTCAAATTGCTGCTGTTGTAGACAAAGAAGCGGGCCTTTTTGCCGTACCATTCCATGAAGTGGTCCTGTGTCATCTCAAAGGACTTCTTCACGCCCTCACGAATAGCAATGCTTGGTACCACGACAATGAACTTGCACCATCCATAGCGCTTGTTCAGTTCAAACATGGTCTTGATGTAGACATAGGTCTTGCCTGTGCCTGTCTCCATTTCGATGTCCAGGGAGCATCTGCCAAGGGTGGTGTCGAGCTTTTCAGACAGGGGAATGTTGTTTTCAGACTGTATCCCCTGGATGTTTTTGAGAAGCGTGTCATCAGGCATGTACAGAGGGCCGTTCTTGAAGCCTGTGGGGTTCAGAAGGTCATCTTCCTGGGAGCTGTCTTTGGCGCCGGGAAGAAGAATGTCCTTCTTGGAATTTTCTGGCAGCGTGCCCAGATCGCGCAGGTATCTGGTCTCTTCGCTGAAGTCATATCCTTCAAATACCCGTGCAACGGCGTCCACTGCCTCGGTCTGGTATTGCTGTATCTTGAAGCTAAATTTCATGAGTATGGCTCACTGTCTGTTCGAGCTTGAGAAAACGGTCAAAATCGCTTTCGTACAAATGGTCCTGAATGATGCGGTATTTTTCGTACTCGGTCTCGGCATGGAGCTTTGCCTGTTCTGCGCTGATTTTGCCAGGGCCTGTCAGCAGTTCGTTTCCGTTGAATTCAAGGAAGCCGTCCAGGCGCTTTGCCCAGTCTTCCATGCTCATGGGTATTTTTCGTTCTGCCTGCAGTTCTGCATAGTCCAGATAGAGGGTAACGATTCTTTCCAGATAGCGCATCTCCTGCGCGCTTAAGTAGTTTTTGGCAACCGTTACGTCACCTTTCAGGATTTTGCCGTCCGGGGCGTTTTCCCAGGTGGTTAGGCCCATGTGCTCCCTGTTTGCATCCGCCCGTTCCACGATAAGCTCAGCAGCCGTGTGGCGGTGCACTGCAAAGTGCATCTTGTTCTGTACCGTCTGGAAGAAGAGGCGGGTTGTTTGGGCATCCTTGTCATAGTCAAAGGCCGTTGCATAGAGATCGGTGACCTTCTGATAGAACTTTCGTTCTGACAGCCGTATCTCCCTGATCTGTTGTAGTTGCCGCTCAAAGTATTCGTCCGTGAACATATGGCCTTTTTTCAGGCGCTCCACGTCCATAGTCCAGCCCTGGATGGTATGGTCTTTTACTATCTGGCCAGCCCACTTGCGGAACTGTACGGCACGCTGATTGTTCACCTTGAAGCCCACGGCTATGGCAAGCTGCAAATTGTAGTGGGCAATATCGCGGCTGACCTGCCTGGAACCTTCAGTCTGAACTATCCGGAATTTCCGGATAGTTGCCCCGGGCACAAGTTCTTCATCGTCATATATTTTGCGGATATGATCGCTGATGGTGCGGACATCCACATCGTACAGTGCCGCCAGCATCTTCTGCGTCAGCCAGATGTTTTCATCCTCGTACCGTATCTCAAAGCTGGTGTCGCAGGTGCCGGCAGAAGCCACAAAGGTCAGATAGGCCGATGCCGAACTAGTAACTGGCACCTCTTTCTTTCTGTATGCCATATTACAGCACCTTCCTGACGGTGTCGGGGCTGTATGTCTCAAAGATCTGCTCAAAGTTGGTGGCAACACTGTCGTCTGCCATGCAACTGTCGCGGAAGACGGCATAGTACGGCTTCTTCTGGGCAATGGCTTTGACGGTTTCGTCTGTTACATTCTCGTCAAAGCAGGCCAGCAGGTAGTTGTCTGCCACATTGAAGACCTTTTTGCCGTCTATAACCTGTTCTACAATTGGGCTGGAAAGAAGAATGCCCAGATCCAGCATGATCTGGAAGAGCAGGTCTTCGGGAGTGCGGTCAGGCTTGATGTTCCCCCAGAGGGACTGCACCATATCCTGGGTGACTTCCTCAGGCCTGTAGTAGACGTTTTCCATGTTGCTGTCGCTCAGGCGGAGACAGCGGAAACCGATATCGAGGGTATCAGCGGTAAGGCCGGCGTCTTCTTTGATCTTTCTGCCGGCCCTGCGAATGCGTTCCTTGCCGATTTCGCAGATGTTGGAATAGCCGGCCTTAAAAGCTTCGCTCTTTTCGTCGGTCTTTTCCGGCAACTGGACCATGATGAACTTGCGGTTGCCTCCGTCTTCGGCGTTGAGCTGCATGACTGCATGGGCGGTGGTGGCGGAGCCGGAGAA
>CAVLCT010000047.1:0-4854 GCA_963661665.1 Bulleidia sp.
TTGCTGGCCAGGCAGAACCCGGGCACGCTGGGCCAGATCATGCTTGCCCTGTCATACGGGTATCTGGTCAAAACAGCAGCTGATGTCGGCCTGAATGACTTTCTCCTCTCTTCCTTTGCCCGTAGCGGCAAAAATGCACGTAGCTTGCTGGGAGAGGTGTCCTGGTTCAAGCTCGTCCTGCTCTTCTTTGCCCTGATTGTTACCTGGCTTGTCACAGGCTGGCAGGGATATGACTGGTCTCTCAGGCTGGTTGTCATGTGCATAGCTTGCGGCTTCGGTCTGGATGGCGTCAGTGATTCTTTCTTTGCGCTGTGTCAGGCCAGGGGCAGGCAGGACGTGGAAATGCGCGTGCGCATTCCTGCAGCTCTGCTTGGCATAGGCTATGGTATAGCCTGTGTGTTGCTTGAGGCACCGACGATCTGGATAGCAGCCTTCAAGCCAATAGAATCCCTGCTTTTGATGGCCTTTGCCCTTAAGGCCATAGGCCGCAATCCCCTGGCCCATTTTGGCTGGGATCAGTTCAGGGATCTTCTAAGGCAGCTGAAAACAGGTATAATTTTCACAGGCATGGCAGGGTGTGCCATGCTGTACAACAAGCTCAATGTCTTTTTCCTGAAACAGTATGGCGGTGATGCGGCTGTTGGCGGATACAGTGTCGCCTGGGAAACCGTTGAAGGCCTCTCTACCATGGTGTCAGGGGCGTTGCTTGGGAAAGTCATATTCCCCCTGCTGGCAAAGACATGGGCTGAGGACAAGGCTGCCTTCAAGGAGCTGTCAGGCCAGACCGCCAGGTCTCTGTGGGCTGCCGCCCTGCCGGTCATCTTCCTTATTTATGTGGAAAGCGACCGTTTCCTGACGCTTGTATACGGCGCCCAGTACAGCCTGTCCGTTACGGCACAGCAGCTGCTGACACCATGTGTTGCAACTGCCTTCCTGCACAACCTGGCTGCCTATGCCATGATTTCCATGCAAAGGCATAAGCTGCTCCTTGTCTTTTATGTGAGCGGACTTGTTGTCAACCTGATATGCTGCTGCGTGCTCATTCCCATGGAGCCTTTGCAGGGAGCAGCCCTGTCGCTGACAGCGACAAAGGTCTGGGTGGCCATCTTTACGGTAGGCTTTTTCCAGGCCAAGGTCCGTCCCATGACTCTTGCCCAGTGGTGCATCATCATTGGCACGGGAATGGCTGCCTTTGGCCTGTGGTACGGGCTTGGGCATTATCTTGCCGTCTGGCGCGAGGTTGCCGAGCTGGCAGGCCTGATCCCTTTGCTTGTGCTCTTCTGGTTCTGGCGGCCGCCGTCTATTTTTGACAAAAGCAAATAAGGCATAAAGGCGGGAGCAAAATACTTGCTCCCGCCTTTGACTTTTTTGTGGGAAGACAGTCTGCTTAGGCCTGATTCCTGTTTTCTTCAGCCAGCGTGCTGACCTTGAGCTGGCCGCAGGCAGCATCTATGTCACGCCCCTTGCTTTTGCGTATGACAGCAGTGATGCCGGCATCCCAGAGAATTTTTTCAAAAGCCAGGACCCTGTCGCGGCTTGGTTCGTGATAGGGCGAATCCGGCGTTTCATTGTAGATGATGAGGTTAATCTTGCTTTTGCGGACTGTACGGACAACCTTGATAAGCTGCCTTGCCTGTTCAGGGCCGTCATTGACTCCGCCCAGCATGAGATACTCAAATGTGACGCGCTCCCTGGTTTTTAAAGGATAGCTGTTCAGAGTATCCAGAAGATCCGGCAGGGGCCATTTTGCCGCACCTGGCATGAGCTTTTCCCTGAGCTCCTGCGTCGGCGCATGGAGGGAAATGGCCAGGAAGGCCAGCCCGCTCTCGCCGAGCTCGGCCAGGCCCTTGCGTATGCCGCAGGTAGAGACCGTAATGCGCCTGGGCGAGAAATTAAGGCCGCCGTTTTCATTAAGGGCAAGCAGGGCCCTCTGTACGTTTGTAAAATTGAGCAGTGGCTCACCCATGCCCATAAAGACGAGATTGCGCAAGACTGGCCATTGCGGGCGCGTATCATGCAGGTAGTCCCTGGCTACCAGTATCTGCCCCAGAATTTCCCCCATGGTCATGTTGCGGGTGAAGCCCATGGTGCCTGTGGAGCAGAAGGTGCAGCCCATGGCGCATCCCACCTGGCTGGACAGGCACTGCGTCCAGCGCACATTGCCTTCCTTGCTTGTGGCCGGAATGAGGACAGTCTCTACCCTTTCCCCGTCTGTCAGGCGCAGCAGAAATTTGGTGGTGCCGTCCGAGCTTGTCTGGACGCGGTCTACCTCTGGCCAGCGTATTTCGGCAATTTCGGCAAGCTGTCCTCGCAGTACCTTGGAAAGCGATGTCATGTCGTCAAAGCTTCTGGCCATATGCTGCCATATCCACTGCCACAGCTGTACGGCGCGGAATTTGGGATGGCCAAGGTCAGAAAGCCACTGCGTCAGTTCGGGAAGGGTAAATTCAAGCAGATTTTGCATAAGGATATCTTTTGATTCAAATAAACGGATGGAGGAAAACAGGACCGCAGGACAGTATCAGTAGTCCATTTTCCACTTCACGCCGACGTTGGTTTCCGATCCGCCTGTTGTGATTTCTGCGTTGGAATTTTTGTTCAGCTCCCAGCGTACAATGGCCGACGTTTCGGAACCCGAGTCGCTGTTTTTTTGCACGCCTGCATAGACATTGTCAAAGAGATACTTGCCCATTTCAAAGGAAGCATTTCCGTTCTTGTCCTGGCTGATATTCACAACGTCAAGCCCTGTTACATTTTTAATGGCGCTTCGGGTGCCGGATCCTGTCCCGAAGGCAGCCAGTACAGCTACATTCTGGGCCAGCTGCAGCATCTCGAACTGGCTGAGCTCACTGGCCGGCTTGCCAAAGAGAAGATAGGCCAGGATGTCGTCCTCAGGCATGGAAGGCGTGGATTCAAAGCGTGGCTTAAGCTTGTTTATCCTGGCAAGAGAACCCTCAAGTAGTACCGAGGCGTCCACCGCATTGGCCGAAGTGGTCATTTTGAGATTGAGGAATGGCTCTGTTCCGCCTGCAAAGCTCACCCTGCCCTCGTCCATGGTAAAGGTGCGGCTGAGCAGGCTCAGCTTGCCGCGTACTGCCTCAACGTCACCGGAAAGGCCGACAGCATCAAGCGGTCCTGATGCCTTAAGGTTTGCCTTCCATTCAGTATCAAGCCCGTAGCCCTCTACAAAGAGCTTGCTGACATCAATGTTCAGGCTGAGATTGCCTGGCAGACTGGCTTTCCTGCTGGCAGCCTGTTTGTTTTTGGTTGCCCTGAGCCTCAGGACATTTTCCTTGGGGCCTTCGACAAGGTCCAGCGTCGTGAAAGAGCTTGCGGGCAGGGTCAGTTCCTCAATAAGGATACTGCCCTTGCTGACGGCAATATGTCCGGTGACTGACGGAGATGCCATTTTGCCGCTGACATTGATATTGCCGGAAAGCGTTGCCTTGATATCGCGGCGCCTTAAGGGAGAAAAGTCCCTGACAGCTGCCGTGATGCCGGGAATGGTCATCGTGTACGGGCTTAATGTCCCTTGTACCGTGACCAGTCCTTTTTCCTTTCGTCCGTCGTTCAGGCTGAGGTCAAGATCCACTTTTGCAGATTCCGGCTTGTCCTTGCACTGTGCCCTAGCTGTCAGGGAAATATCCCGTACCTCGGCGCCAAGTTCCATGTCGGCAAAAGAGCCTTTTGCCAGTTTCAGGACTGCCGTTGCATCAGGGCTTGATGCAGTACCTTTTACAGAAGCTTGGAGGGACAGGTCTCCGTCAAGGCGTCTGCCGGACTGCTTGGCCAGCTTCCACACAGGAGAGAGCGATCCCTTGTAGTCCAGCGCCGCTTTTATGGGTGCTTTCTGCAGACCTGAAAAATCAAGATTTTCTCCTGTACGCGGGATTAGCAGGGAGGAATCGCAGCTGAAGCGGCTTATGCCAAGAGCCCTCTTTGTTGTCTCGTCGATCTTGAGGGATGTTTGTATGCGGCATCCTTCAGCCGAACTTTGTGCCTTTGCACTGAGCGATGACGAGACAGCCAGGTCTTTTTGTCCGGGAACGGACAGGTCCTTAATGGTAAGGGCAAGGGAACCTGCGGGATTGTTCAGATTTCCGGCCAGGGACGCCCTGGCATTGATGACGGCTTTGGGCAGGGACGGGACAACCTTTTGCCAGGCACCTGTATCCAGTTTTTCTATGTTCAGGCTGCCCTGAAGTTTCTGGGGATCATAGGCAAAGGCTGTCTGTATCTGCCCTGAAGGCTCAAGACGGAGCGAGCACTGGGGAACAGTGACCGGCAAAATGCCCTTGTCAGCAAAGCGTATGACAGCCGGCTTTTGCAAATGCAGGCCGCAATTGCGGGCAGGAACCCTGACTTTAAGGGTGTTCACCGATACGGTCTTTTCTTTTGCCGAGGCATCCAGCGCAATCTGGCCGCTGATTCCGCCCTCTGTTTTCAGATAAAGGGAGCCTTTTTCATAGGTATAGTCAGATCTGAAATCCAGGCTGACAGGGGCAAGCCCCCCTGTATGCAGGGCCTTTGCCTTAACTGACAGGGATGCCAGAATTTTGCTTATGTCAATGCCCGCCGCAAAATCCAGGTTGTGCAGGCGTGCATCCAGGACAAGTTCCTTTACGCCTGCAGTACCAGAATTTCCTGCCGAAAAGGCCGCGTCTTTTGCCTGCAGCGATGCTGATATCTCGTGCAGGGATTTGTCGTGCGTGACGCTTATTCCAAGATCAAGGCTTCCCTGGCCCTTCATGCCTGGCTGTAGTAGCTGGACAAGGGAGAAGTCCGAGGCCTTGAGTCTGAGGGAACCTTCCAGGCTGGACAAAGGAACAGAAACAGAAGAGGGCTCCTCTTCCG
>CAVLCT010000047.1:5701-16327 GCA_963661665.1 Bulleidia sp.
TTCAGGCACACGGTAGAGATGTCCCGATTGTGCGGTGACAGCCAGCCCCAGGGATGAGCCTATGCTGCTTAAATCAAGGTCAAGGGTGCATCCATCCAGCTCAAGCCAGGTCCCGCTGTTGTCATGTATCTTAAGGGATACACGATTTGAGAGGGGAAGGGATCCTGTAAGTTCGGTAATGGTTATGCCGCAAGGCTCAAGCAGGGCATTCAGCCTGTTTTTCAGATATTCCTGGCCGGACTGCGTCTGTATGAACGCCAGGGCCGCCCCCGCGACAAGCAGGAGGCAGAGCGCCGCGCAAAGGACAAAAACAAGGCATCTGCGAAGGATCCTGCGATACCTGTGAGATGTTTTGGCTTCTTTTGGGCCGGTGTCTTTTTTTGCCGCATCCATGGCGGCGCTTTCCTTGTTCTCTTTATCCTGTTCCATCAGAATGCCTGCCCTATGCTGAGGTAGATCTGGACCGGGGGATCGACGTTTTTGAGGGGAACGCCGACATCAAGGCGGAGGGGGCCTATGGGCGTATAGTAGCGTATGCCTGCACCGGCACCCAGGTCCATGTCCGTGTCAAACTGGGGAAAGTCCTCCGTATAGAGCCTGCCTGCATCAAGGAAGGCCACAAAGCCAAGGCTGTCCGTTACCTTGAAGCGGCTTTCCAGGTTGACCCTCTGGTAGGACAGGCCGCCTGTGGGATCCCCGCTGGCATCCATGGGGCCGATTTGCTGGTAGCCGTAGCCGCGGACCGTATTGACGCCGCCAAGATAGTACCTGTAGGAGGATGGCAGCGCATTCAGCGATGCCCCTGTTATGGCGCCAAGCCCTATGCGGGCTGCCAGGACCAGGCTGTCGCTCTTTGTGCCGTCCTTGTTTGTGAACGGAGCCCAGTAGCCTGAGACCAGCACTTCCGTGCCCAGTGCCGTAAAGTCGTTGCCGTAGCTGCCGCTCATGGGCTGTATGCCCAGCTCGGCAACAGTGCCTCTGGTAGGATTCAGCTCGTTGTCCCTTGTGTCTAAGGTTCCTTTTAAGGACAAGCCGTAGACACTGTAGTCCTGGCTGGATTTTCTGTTGTTTTTCAGATAGCCCGCATCGGCAAAGGGACCGGTTTCTGTGGAAAGGTACCTGTTCCAGTTGCGCTTAAGAGAGGCGTTGAGCCTTACACCCTGGCGTTCATAGGCATCGGTTGTCTCAAACAGCGTCTCGCCCCACAGGTGCAGGATATTTTTGTCTGAGTAGAAGAAGGGCTTGGTAAAGTCTGCCTTGAGGCCACGTTCCGTAGCCGAGTAGGGAACCTTGAGGTTCAGCTTTTCGGCACGCCCGAAGAGGTTTCTGTGTTCCCAGACTGCGTTGACGCCAAAGCCTGTGTCAGTGCCGTAGCCTGCGTCCAGGCTGATGCTTCTGTGCTTTGCTTCTTCCAGCTGTATGTTCAGATCCTGGCTGGACGGATCTGTCCTGGTATTTCGCCCGTCTGCCCTGGCAGCGGTCACCTTCTGGAACAGGCCTGTTGCCCTGAGGCGCGAGACATAGTCGTCAACCTCATCCTCGTTCCAGATCGTCTCCTCCGGCTCCCAGCCGACAAGCTTTTCCAGGTAGTCACTTTTTACGGTGGTGTTGCCGGTAAATAGGGGACGCCCTATGAGGGCCGGTTCGCCAGGGGCTACGTCAATTATGGCGTTAAGAGTATGCTTTTCCCTGTCTAGATAGAAATACGTCGAGCTTACTTTTGCATCGGGGTAGCCGTTGAGATGCAGAGTTTCAGGTATTTTGTCCACGCTTTTGAGCATGGATTCTGCCGTGACTGGATTGCCTTTTGTGACTCCTGGCAGGCTTTCCTGAGGGAAAAGTTCCTTTGATCTGCCTTTGATTTGCGCCGGTTCTCTGAGGTTAAGATAGGAGACCGAGATGTCTCCGACAAGGTAGCGTATGCCGGGGCGCATGGTAATAACGACAGAGGCATGTCCTGAGTCAGCTTCCTCTATGTGCATGTCTGCCCTGCCGTCAAAATAGCCTTCTGAGGCCATGAGCCTGACAGCTGTTTCCACATCCTTGCCTGCCCGCAACTCAAGCCCCAGTTCCCCGTCAGGCAGGGTATCCTTTAAGCGGACAAGCTGGCTTGCGTCATGCATCTTCCGGACAAGCCGGGCGCTTTCTGCAGTATCGCCGCCCTTGCCGGTTTTTCCTGTGCCGGCATCGCCAGTCCTTTTGCCGTCTTCTTTTGCATCCAGACCCTGGGCAACGGCATCCTCCGTCTCAGGAGAATTTGCGGATTGCCCCTGCTTTTTGCCGGGCTCTGAACTTTTTATCTCATCCTGTGCTTTTGTGCCGTCATCAGCTTCAACGACAAATCTGGCAGTGTAGGGCAGGGGATTTTCAGGCACCATCTCCTTGTGCAGGGCTTCTTCCTGTTTTTTGTCCTGATGGCTTTTGTCAAAAAGAAGGCCGCAGCCGCAAAGCAGCGCACACAAAGCAAGAATGCCTATGCGCACAAAAAAAGGCCTGGTGCATAAAAAGGACCCTGAAAAAAAAGTGAAGGCATTTTTTTCTGTAAAAAAAAGGCTGTACTTTGGCATGCCGGCAGACTCTTCAGCTCTTTGGAAACTTGCGGAACACTAATGAGATACGATAGAATTCCATTTTATTACTATCTATCCTAATGCAAAAATGCACGCAAGGAAAACACCTGGTTACAGGGCTTTTGCTGCGTTCTGGCAGATAGTGAAAGGACGGTATTGCACCGGAGGATATTTTTATGAGCCTGAATGTCGTTTTTCATGTTGACCTGCGGGAAAAACAGTGCCTGAACATAGCCTTTGACAATGTGACAAACTATATGAACTACCTGGACACGATTCAGGAAGGAAAGGACGCCAGCCTGGTTTTGCTGGCCAACGGCCCGGCAGTGAATTTCTTTGTCAGGTCAGAGGAAAACAGCGAGCTTGAGCAAAGATGTGCGGGACTGATTGCAAAGGGGCTTTCTGTACGCCTGTGCAGCAATGCCCTGCGCAAGTTCGGCATCTCTGAGGATTCCCTGTGGCCCGGATGCCGGCCTGTTCCCGGAGGCATTCCCGAACTGGTCAGCCTGCAGAATGAAGGATACTGCTATATCAAGCCGTAGTGCTGAATAGCAGGCAAGAAAAAAGGTCCGTGAGAAGAAGACAGCTCACGGACCTTTTTTATGTGAACCGGCCAGGGCCGATATGATTGGGGATTAACGCTCCACTGTGCGCTTGCCCAGCTTCATGCCGGCCATCTGGTACCGCTTCTGTGCAGACAGAACTGTCTTGCGCAGGCGGATTGACTTGGGGGTTACCTCGACAAGCTCGTCATTGCGCACAAAATGCAGGGCGCGCTCAAGGGTCATCTTGCGCACCGGGGTGAGGATGACATTTTCATCCTTGCCTGCTGCACGCAGGTTGGTCAGCTTTTTCGCCTTGCAGGGATTGACGTCAATGTCGTTGTCACGGTTGTGCTCGCCGACAATCATGCCCTCGTAGACAGGATCGCCGGGCTCGACAAAGAGCGTTCCGCGCGGTTCGAGGTTGAACAGGGCATAGGCTACGGCATTGCCGGCCCTGTCGGAACAGATGCTGCCAGTGTAACGGCTCGGGAAATCGCCGCGCCATTCCTCATAGCCTTCAAGGTAGGCATTCATGATGCCTGTTCCCTTGGTGTCCGTGAGGAATTCGTCCTGGTAGCCGATAAGGCCGCGCGAAGGAACGGAAAATTCAAGACGGACACGGCCGGAACCTGGGTTGTTGAGATTGAGCATCTTGCCCTTGCGCTGGTTGATTTTCTCAGTCACCACGCCCATGAAGCATTCGTCGCAGTCCACGTAGAGATGCTCGATGGGCTCAAGGACCTTGCCGTCCTCGGTTTTCTTCAGAATGACCTCGGGGCGTCCCACAGAGAGCTCAAAGCCTTCCCTGCGCATGGTTTCCACCAGAATGGCCATCTGGAATTCGCCGCGGCCCTTGACGATGAAGCTGTCATTTTCGTCAGACGGCTCCATGCGTATGGCCACGTTGCGCAGAGTCTCTTTTTCAAGGCGGTTCTGGATGACGCGGCTTTGCAGGAGCTTGCCTTCATGGCCTGCCAGGGGCGAGGTGTTGATGCCTATGCGGATGGAGACCGTGGGCTCGTCAACGGTAATGCGGGGCAGGGCTGCCGGCTTTTCGCGTGTGCAGATGGTGTCGCCGATGGTGACATCCTCAATGCCGGCCAGAACGACTATGTCGCCCGGATCGACCTTGTCCACTTCCTTGACCGTCACTCCCTGGTAGACCTGAAGCTTGGTTGCGCGCAGGGGGCGCGGCACATTGTCTGCCCCGATACAGGCCAGCTGCTCGTTGTTGTAGACAGAGCCGTGCATGATGCGTCCGACAGCCAGGCGGCCGAGATAATCCGAGTAGTCAAGGTCGGCTACCAGCATCTGGAAGGGCTCGTCAGGATCGTATTCGGGGCCGGGGATGTTTTTGAGAATTGTATCGAAGAGGGGCGTCAGGTCCTTTCTTTCGTCCTCGGGATTGTACATGGCAACCCCGTCGCGGCCTATGGCATACAGCACCGGGAATTCAAGCTGCTCGTCATTGGCACCGAGATCGATGAAAAGGTCGTAGACATCGTTGAGGACTTCTTCTATGCGGGCGTCCTTGCGGTCAATCTTGTTGATGACAACGACAACAGGCAGATGAGCCTTCAGGGCCTTGCGCAGGACGAAGCGCGTCTGGGGCAGGGGACCTTCGGAAGAGTCAACGAGCAGGATGGCACCGCTGGCCATGGAAAGGGAACGTTCCACCTCGCCGCCGAAGTCGGCGTGGCCTGGCGTGTCAATAATGTTGATTTTGACATCCTTCCACGTAATGGCACAGTTTTTGGCAGCAATGGTAATGCCGCGTTCACGTTCCAGATCCATGCTGTCCATGATGCGGTCATTGACCTGCTGGTCGGCACGGAAGACGCCGCTCTGCTTGAACATGGCATCCACAAGAGTGGTCTTGCCATGGTCAACGTGGGCTATAATAGCGACATTGCGCAATTTTTCATTAATCATGATAGAGGAATCCTTAAATAGGCAGAGTCATGTTCACGTGCGTTTCAGAAATAGTCAGTTACCCTGTTAGCCGCAGTGATCTTTTTATTATTACTCCATATTGTATTCTAGTAAAGTGTTTGATATCGCCGGCATATGCCCCTTTGGGCCTGATCAATGCCGGTATTTTCCTAGACATACCATAAAAAAAGGTTGATAATAGGGGGTGCATCGGATTGTAACCTTTTCGGCATTATTCTTTCACGCCTGCTGCATGCGGAATGCGTGTCTGATGGTGTAAGCTTTTGTATTTTAACGGTACACAATTGCCCGATGCCTTCTATAATGATATAGCTTTCGGAATACCGTGGGGCGCACGGGAATTGACGCCTGTGGAGAGAATGCACGACGTGCATGCATCGCTCTTCTCTTTGAAGCAGGAAGCTCTGGCGTATGCAGCAGCGAGTACGCTCACCTATGGGTACGGAACGCTTTCCTTTATAAGGGGATAATCCGGACTGTGCCATTTTACCAACTGAATATGACTGCAGGTCCATGGGATTTCCCATGGCAGGGCGTATTGTCCCCAAAGGGGGCATGCTTCAAGAAACCTGCTTTTCCATTGTGATTTCGAGAGGCTGAACTTGGAGAGCGTACAATCTCTGAAAGACCATAGAGTCCTTGTCGGTAACCGCGGCGAAATTGCCATACGCATCATGCAGGCATGCCGCAAGCTGGGCGTTGCCTTTACCGCCATCTATACCCCCGAAGATCAAGATTCCGCACATGTTTCCTATGCCCGCCAGTTTGGCGGTGAGCACGGCCTCTACAGGGTAAGTTCCTATCATGATGCCAACGAGCTCATGTCCGTTGCCGATATAGCTGGCTGCACTGCGGTTCATCCCGGATATGGTTTTTTTGCCGAAGACTTCCGTTTTGCCAGGCGCGTGACAAAGCGCGACAGGAAAATGATTTTTATCGGCCCTTCCTGGAAAATTATCCGCGAGCTGGGCGACAAAATTAACACCAAGCGCCTGGCCCGCAGTCTCGGCGTGCCGACAGTGCCCGGATCCGACAGGCCCATATACGATGAAATGGAAGCCGAGAACATCGCTGAGGATGTCTTTGATTTTCAGCTTCAGCAGAATATCGAGCATCCCCTGGTGCTGGTCAAGGCATCTGCCGGCGGTGGCGGCATGGGTATTGAGGAAGTGGACGACATCGACCAGTTCCGCTCCGTATACCGCCGTATCCGCAATTATGCAGCCCGCCAGTTTAAGGACGAGGGCGTGCTGATTGAGCAGCGCATCAAGGATTTTGCCCATCTTGAAGTGCAGGTGGTAAGCGACCGTACCGGCAAGAATCCGGTCCACTTCGGAACGCGCAACTGCTCCATCCAGTCCACAGGACGCCAGAAGCGCCTTGAAGTTGCGCCCGGCTTTGATCCCAGCGTGATCAAGTATTCCTTCGACTCCAAGAAAGTCCTGGAAGACATCGTCCGCTATTCCCTGACCATGGCAAAGGAAGTCGGCTACGACAACGTGGGCACCTGGGAATGGATTGTCACCCGCAAGGGCGAGCCCTTCCTTATGGAAGTCAATACCCGCATCCAGGTGGAAAACGGCGTTTCGGCAGCCGTGTCCCGTGTAAGGGACAGGGGGCAGGTCGATCTGGTCGCCGAGCAGATCCGTATCGGCCTTGGCGAGGAGCTGGGCTACACGCAGGATGATATTACCTTTGACGGCGTCGCCCTTGAGTACCGCCTCATTGCCGAATCCCCTGCCGACAACTTCACTCCCTGGGTAGGCACTATCGACCGCCTGCGCTGGGAAGAGCATCCCTGGCTTTCAGTGCACACGCAGGTGCCCAAGTCAGCCTATATTATTCCTACGGAATTTGACCCCAACCTGGCTCTGGCCATTGTCTGGGCACCAAATCTTGACGAACTGAAGAAGCGCGGCCACCAGTTCCTGGACGAGCTTGTTCTGAACGGGCACAACAACAGCAGTGAGTCCATGCAGAACAACATAGCTTTCCTCAAGGAAAAGACAGACTATATTCTTCAGTTCTAGATTTTTTGCGGACAGGTGCTGCACAGCTGCATAACTGGTACAGAAGAAACAGTGCAGGGCGCAATTCTTCTGGGAACAGTCCGGGACGAACATGGATAATCTCTTACAAAAACGTTTTATCAGCCTTACTGACAGGCTTTCATATATTCAGGATATTTTTGCAGGCAAACAGGCAGACAGCGTTTCCCTGCTGCAAAAACAGCTCGATGATTTCAAGGAAAAGGACAGCCAGAACCTCCTGGAAGATCCCTATGCAGCCCTGTGTGCCGTGGAGGATCTTTTTAGCGATGTCGAGTCCAGGCTTGACTCCCTGATCAGCCCGCTGGACAAGGTGCGTATTGTACGCCATCCCCAGCGCATCAGCCTCAGGGACATCCTGGAAAACGTCTACGACAACTTTACGGAGGTCGGCGGTGCCGACGAATACAGCCTTGACCCCAGCTTTGTCATGGCCAGGGCCGTCATTGTGCGCAGGCGCGGCAAAAAGCGCTACACCCAGTCTGTCATGGTCATAGGCCAGGAAAAGGGACACGGTGCCGAGTTCCGCAACGGCGGTTCTGCCAAGCCATGGGGCAATGCCAAGGCCAGGCAGTTTATGCGGGTTGCCGAAACCGAGGGCATTCCCATTCACTGCTATATCTTTACGCCCGGTTCCTACCCCATCGAGGATTATCCCGGAGCTGCACAGCAGATCGCACGCAATATCTACTGCATGGCCGGACTGAGGGTGCCTGTTGTATCCATCATTTCCGAAGGCGGCAGCGGCGGTGCCGAGGCCATCGGCCTGGCCGATCGCAGGCTTATGCTTTCAAACGGCTATTATTCCGTTATCTCTCCCGAGGGTGCTGCTGCTATTGAAGGCCGCTGCAAGGGCGGAGAGCGTCCTTCCCAGGAACTTGTGGAAAAGTGTGCCTTCAATCTGAAGCTGACAGCCGAGGACAATCTTGGCTTTGGCTATATTGACAAGGTTATCAAGGAGCCTCCCTTAGGTGCGCGTCCCTATCACTTTGAATTTTTCCGCCAGCTCAGGCAGGAAGTGATACGTGCAACGGATGAAGTGGTTATTTCAGCCAAGATGACTCCGTTCAAGGGCATGCGCATTGCCCGCCGCAACAAGCCCAATATCAATCTGGATGAGATGTTCTTGAGCTGGGGGCTCTCCAAGTCGGAGAAGACCCGCCTCTGCCAGATGCGCGGCGACAAGTTCCTGGCTATGGCCAGAAAGGCTGTTGTGGACAAGCGTCCCTTTATGGCCAGGTGCATGCACAGCCTTGATGATCTCATCATGACGCCCTGGATGCAGTTCAAGTATGAATTTTACCGCAAGCACCAGCGCAAAATTCAGGGCTTCATCGAAACCCTGGACAACGAGTGGGATGTCTTCAAGGGCTGGCTGGGCAAGCCTTTTGGAAAGGGTGGAAAACAGAAGGAGGACAGAAGCTCCGAGCTTGTCTCCTTATCCAACTGGTCCGAGGAGCACAGGCATAACCGCTGGAACTACCTCTCTCCGCGCTACAAGATTGACCAGGCCGTCACCTGCCCCAATGCCGGCGTATACGGCTGTCCCGACTTGTGGGGACCGGACCTTTTTGCCGAGTTTGCCGGCGTGTGCAACAACTGCGGCCACCATTTCCCCATGGAGCCGGAATGGTACGTCAGCAACGTCTTTGACAAGGATTCCGTCAAGGAATTCAACAAGGAGATAGAGTCCGGTAATCCTCTTGAATATCCCGGCCTGGACAAGGCCCTTGAAGCGGCCAGGAAGAAGACAGGGCACAAGAGCGCCTGCATGACCTTTGAAGCCCGTATAGACGGCACAAAGCTGGTTGTTGCCATGCTTATGGGCACGTTCCGCGGCGGCTCGTTCGGCGCAGCCGAAGGGTACAAGTTTGTCGAGGCTGCCGAGAGGGCTGCCAAGAACCGCTGTCCCTTCCTGGCGTATGTGCACGGCACAGCCGGCATCCGCATTCAGGAAGGCACGCACGGCGTTATCCAGATGCCGCGCTGCACCATAGCGGTGCGCCGCTATATAGAAAATGGCGGCCTGTACATGGTCTGCTACGATACCAACTCTTTTGCCGGACCTGTGGCAAGCTTCCTTGGCTGTTCGCCGTATCAGTTTGCCATTCGTTCTTCCAATATCGGTTTTGCCGGCCCTGGCGTTATCAAGTCAACAACAGGAATGGACGTGCCGCCCAAGTACCACCGTTGCTACAGGGCCCTGACCCGCGGCCATATCCAGGCCATCTGGGACAGGCGCGAAATGCGCAATAACCTCATCCAGGCATTGCAGACGATAGGCGGCCGCAATCTGTATTACAGATAACGTGCTGGTTTTCCATAAGGTGTTTCTATGCTGAACGTATCCAATCTGCTTGAGCAGATTAAACAGAATCCATACAGGGAAATCACTGTCTGTGCCCCCCATACCGGTGTTGTCAATTTTGCCGGTATCAAATCAGGCGATGCCGTGCACGGTCCTGAGGGACAGTGGAAGGAAAAGCAGGGCACGGCCCTGCTGACCCTGACCAGGGAACGCAATGCCAAGACTATTTGTGCTCCTGAGAAGGGCGTAATAGACAAGGTGTATTCAGAGTATGAGAACGGCTTTGTCGAGAGCGGCTGCCCCCTGGTAACCATCCGCCATCACCTGACAAGGGATGAAGTGGAGTCCATCATCCTCAAGCAGTCCCTCTATCTCTTCCTTGCACCCGAGAGAGCAAAATATTATTTTGTTCCCGAAGTGGCAGCAAAGCTCAGGGCTTCAGATGCCGGTAGCGTCCTGATCCGCAACGGACAGGAACTGTTTATTATGAGCAGGATGAAGCGCGAGCTGCCTCTGTACTATTCCGGCCCCGAAGGGGTCATCTATGCCACCTATTTCAAAACCAATGACAACGTTGATGCGGATGCTCCCCTGATTGGCGTCTGCCCCGAGGAAGAACTTCCCAACATCAAGGAAGTCATTATGCGTGTTCAGACTGAATGGCAGGAAAACAGCTGAAAATAAGCGTGCAGAAGCAGGAGATTGGAAACCATGCTTAACAAGGTAATGATTATCGGACGCCTGGGGCGTGAACCCGAGCTCCGTTACACGAATAACGGTACGCCGGTGACATCGCTGAATATCGCTACCGACGAATCGTATATTGACAGGGACGGTGTACGCCAGGAACGCACTGAATGGCATCGTGTGACTGTTTTCCAGAAGCAGGCTGAAAATTGTACGAACTTCCTTTCAAAGGGCAGCCTGGTCTTTGTGGAAGGATCATTGCAGACACGCAAATGGACCGATCAGCAGGGAGTGGAGCGCTACACCACCGAAATCAAGGCGCAGCGCGTTCAGTTCCTGGACCGCCGCGGCTCTGGCGAAGGCGGACGCAATGAAGAAGGCGGCTACGGGCAAAGGCCGGCCGGCAACAGATCCTGGAACCAGCAGCAGGGCGGCCAGTCCGGCTACGGCCAGCAGCAGGCTCCGGCAGAACCGGCCCAGGCTCCCCAGAATATCCAGCAGAACAAGCAGGAAGA
>CAVLCT010000048.1:0-15968 GCA_963661665.1 Bulleidia sp.
GGCAACTATAATCCCAATACTGCCAAGATCTATACGGACATGGGCCTTCTGACCTGCAATCCCGACATATGCGCCGATGTCACCGACCTGTTCAATGTCATGACCGGCTATGCCAGGCAGGAACACTTCCGCAGGATCCTTGTCTCCCCTGTCAGCATGCGCTCCGGGCTTCTTGATCTCATCCGTCAGGAAGTAGAGATGCACAGGGAGTTTGGCGGCGGCGAAATTATCTTGAAGTGCAACCAGCTGG
Source organism: Bulleidia sp. (assembly GCA_963661665.1). Lineage (GTDB taxonomy): Bacteria > Desulfobacterota > Desulfovibrionia > Desulfovibrionales > Desulfovibrionaceae > Desulfovibrio. The sequence goes on from CAVLCT010000048.1 coordinate 251, forward strand.
TTGACAAGGAACTGATCAAGACTCTCTACCAGGCCTCCCAGGCCGGCGTGCGCGTGCAGCTTGTCGTCCGCGGCATCTGCTGCCTGCGCCCGGGCATCCCGGGCATCAGCGAGAATATCACCGTGCGTTCCATTGTCGGCCGCTATCTTGAGCACGTCCGTGCCTACTGGTTCAGGGCCGGAGGCGCAGGCAGGCTCTATATCGGCAGTGCCGACCTTATGCCCAGAAACCTTGACCGCCGCATTGAAGTGTGCGTCCCGATTCTTGACGAGAGCAAGAAGGCCTATATCCGCAACCATGTGCTTGGCTGGCAGCTGGCCGACAACCAGCAGAGCTGGGAAATGCAGGCTGACGGATCGTATGTCCGTGTAGTGCAGAAGGAAGGCGAGGAAGCCGTCAATGCCCAGGAAATGCTTCTGAAGGAAGCCATTGCCGTGAGGCAGGACGGAACAGTGGCAGATTAAGGTACCCTGACCAGACGGCCTGGTTCCTGATTTTGCGGGGAGCATATATATGACAGCATGCCTGATACCGGAAAACAGCCGCGGACGTGTGGTCGGCTTTATCGATCTGGGCAGCAACTCCCTGCGCCTGCTTGTGGCCCGCATTACGCCACGCGGAGCCGTGCGCGTGCTCAATGAGGCAAAGCACATGGTCCGTCTTGGCGAAGGGGCTATGGTAGCCCACAAGCTTCAGCCTGAGGCCATGGGCAGGACCATGGATACCTTGTGCGCCTTTGCGGCCATGTGCAAAAGCTATGGTGTTGAGGACTATTCTGCCGTAGCGACTGCCGCCGTCCGCGATGCTGCCAACGGCGAGGCCTTCCTGGCAGAAGTCAGGGAAAAAACCGGCATAGACATGATGGTCATTTCCGGCAAAGAGGAAGCCCGTCTTATCTGGCGCGGCGTCTCCCCGTATCTTGAGAAAAGCGCAGCTTTGCGCATGTTTCTGGATATCGGCGGAGGCTCTACGGAAATGATTGCCGCAAGTTCCGACCATGCCGAGATACTGGAATCCCTGAAAATCGGCTGCGTGCGCCTGTCCAACCTGTTCCCCACAGGGAAAAAGGCTGTCACCCAGGCCCAGTATGAAGCCATGAAGATGTATGTGCGCAATGAAGGCGTCCATGCGTTCAGGAGGCTGGCTGAGCTGAATCTGACAGAACTGGTGGCAAGCTCAGGAACTGCCCAGAACCTGGCTGAGATTGCCTGCGCCCTTACAGGCCAGGCCTCGTCAGCCTTTCTGACGTACAGCGGGCTTTGCCAGGCTGTAGAGGAGCTTTGTTCCCGGCCTCGTGAAAAAAGGCTTGCTGTGCCCGGGCTCAATCCCAAACGGCTGGATGTCATCATCCCGGGCGCTGCCATTTTGCAGACAGTGCTTGAGGAGATGTCTTTCAAGTCAATACGCATCTCTTCTCACGGACTGCGCGACGGCATGGTCAGGGAGTATGTGGAGAGGAACTGCCACCGCTTTTCCCAGGCCGGTACGGGCATACGGGAGCAGAGTGTTTTGCGCCTGGCGAGATCCTGCCGCTTTGAAGAAAAGCACAGCCGCCATGTGTCAGACCTTGCCCTTTCCCTCTTTGACTCGGCAAAAAAGCTTGGGCTTCATGCCCTTGACGGAACATACAGGGAATACCTGCACTTTGCCTCACTGCTGCATGATGCCGGCATATTTATCTCCTTTGCCAAGCACAATGAGCACAGCCACTATCTTGTCAGCAACACAGAACTGCTGGGCTTTGCCAAGAAGGAGGTGCGCATCATAGCGGCGCTGACCCTTCTGCACAGGGCAAAGTCTGTGGACAAGTATCTGCCAAAGCTCCAGGACGCAGGCAATCTGGACGCCATACTGACGGCTTCTCTTTTCCTGGCCCTGGCCGAGGCCATGGACAAGGGCCACAGTGCCGTCGTGGGCAGGGCAGTCTTTGTGCAGCAGGGAAAGAAAATAGTGCTTTCGGCATCCTGCCTAGGGCCCGCTCCTTTGGAAAAGGCAAGGACAGCCCGCCTGGATGACAGAATGCAGCAGGTGCTGGGGCGCAAGGTTTCCGTAGTTTTTCTTGAGCCTGCAAACCGTACCCAGGCCTGACACAGGCGCCTGCCTGCGCATCAGGCAGGCTTAGATAGGAGCCATGGAAAGGCTCCCTGAAAAATCACCAGCCCCGGGCTTCTCATGAATAGAGTGAGGCCCGGGGCTTTCTGGTTTATGCAAAAAAAAGTGTAAAATCAGCATGTTGAAAGGGTTTTCTGTCTTTTGGAAATGCACGGCAAAGACGGGGAACTGAGGGCATCCCAGGCTTCCCTGAAACATTTGGCAAAAAAATTATTCCTGTAGATCTGGACTACAGAAAAGTATGTCTTACTTTATCGGGTATCGAAAGAGGCGTTGAAAACAGCCTGCCTCCCTCGATACCTAATAAGCAAATATTTCATCAGTCATGTACTGTGGAGGCTAACATATCATGTCTAAAATAATCGGTATTGACCTTGGTACGACAAACTCCTGTGTCTACGTTATGGAAGGCACCGAGGCCAAGTGCATTACAAACCCCGAAGGCGGACGTACAACACCGTCCATTGTAGCCTTTACGGATAAAGAGCGTCTTGTCGGTGAAATCGCAAAGCGCCAGGCTGTGACCAACCCCCAGCGCACCATCTTTGCCATCAAGCGTCTGATGGGCCGCAAGTTTGACGCCCCTGAAGTGGCCCGCTGGCAGACAAGCTCCCCGTACAAAATCACCAAGGCTCCCAACGGCGATGCCGGCGTGGAAGTTGACGGACGCACCTACAGCGCCCCCGAAGTGTCGGCCATGATTCTGGCCAAGCTGAAAGCCGATGCCGAAGCCTACCTGGGCGAGCCCGTGAAGGAAGCGGTCATTACAGTGCCCGCCTACTTTAACGACGCACAGCGCCAGGCCACCAAGGACGCCGGCCGTATCGCCGGACTGGAAGTCAAGCGTATCATCAACGAGCCCACCGCCGCATCCCTGGCTTACGGCGCTGACAAGAAGAACAACGAAAAGATTGCCGTGTTCGACCTTGGCGGCGGCACCTTTGATATCTCCATCCTGGAAGTCGGCGACAACGTCGTCGAAGTGCGCGCCACCAACGGCGATACCTTCCTGGGCGGCGAAGACTTTGACCAGCGCATCATCACCTGGATTGTGGACGAGTTCAAAGCCCAGAACGGCGGCATTGACCTGAGCAAGGACAGCATGGCTTTGCAGCGCCTGAAGGAAGCTGCCGAAAAGGCCAAGAAAGACCTTTCCACTTCCATGGAAGCCGAAATCAACCTGCCCTTCATCACGGCTGACCAGTCAGGCCCCAAGCACCTGGTCATGAAGCTGTCCCGTGCCCGTTTTGAGAGCATGGTCCAGGACCTCATCGAACGTACAAAGGGCCCCTGCCAGAAGGCTCTCTCCGATGCCGGCTTCTCTCCCAGTGATATCGACGAAGTGCTGCTTGTCGGCGGCATGACCCGTATGCCCCTGGTGCAGAAGACCGTGGGCGAGTTCTTCGGCAAGGAACCCAACCGTTCCGTGAACCCCGATGAAGTGGTGGCCATGGGCGCAGCCATTCAGGGCGGCATCCTCGCAGGCGATGTGAAAGACATCCTCCTGCTGGACGTTACTCCCTTGAGCCTTGGCATTGAGACCATGGGCGGCGTGTTTACCCGTCTTATTGACCGTAACACCACCATTCCTACCAAGAAGAGCGAAGTCTTTACGACCGCATCCGACAACCAGCCCTCTGTTTCCATCCATGTTCTGCAGGGCGAACGTCCCATGGCTGCCGACAACATGACCCTGGCCCGCTTTGACCTGGCCGGCATTCCTCCGGCGCCCCGCGGCATTCCTCAGATTGAGGTGACCTTTGACATTGATGCCAACGGCATCGTCAACGTGTCTGCCAAGGATATGGGCACAGGCAAGGAACAGTCCATCCGCATCACTGCCTCTTCCGGCCTTTCCGAAGAAGACATTCAGCGCCTGGTCAAGGAAGCTGAAGCCAATGCCGGTGAGGACAAGAAGAAGCAGGAGCTCATTGAGGCCCGCAACAAGGCTGACAGCCTTATCTATGGCACTGAAAAGTCCCTCAAGGACCTGGGTGACAAGGTGCCCGCAGACCTGCGCAGCGATGTCGAGGGTACAATTGCTACCCTGAAGACAGCCATGCAGGGCGACGATGTTGCCGCCATCAATGCCGCAGCCGAGAAGCTCAGCCAGTCTGCCCACAAGCTGGCCGAACAGCTCTACCAGCAGCAGGGCGCCCAGGGCGGAGCCGCCGGAGCCGCTGCCGGAGCTGGTGCTGCCGGTCCTCAGGGCGGACAGTCCAAGCCCGATGACGATGTGGTCGATGCCGACTTCACCGAAGTTAAAAACTAAAGCATCCTAAGCATGTACAGGCGCCGGTAGGGGTTGCATAAGCAGCCTTTCCCGGCGCCTTTTTGCGTTTGTGCGCTTGCCTGTAAGCAGGGCAGGCAGCAAGGCGCATGCCGGGCTCTTGCGTCCGGGCGCCGCGTATACTAAAAACAATGCTTCAGCAGCTGTGCCGTGCCCTGTCAGGGCATGAAGCAGCACCTTTATTGGGCATTCATGCCGACAAGACTGTTCCTCCTGTATTTTGTGCCGCGCTGCCTGATGCTGCGCAGTCATAGTGGGAGTTTTTGCTGTGAAAAGATTTCACTCCTTGCTTAAAAATATTTGTGTGTTTGCGGTTATTGTCTCAATGGCTCTCCTCGCAGGCTGCGCCGTGCTTCCGGGAGGGCAGAAGCCAGGCCCTGCAAAGCCAGAGGCCGCAAAGCCTGCTGCAACTACTGTTGCCCTGCTTGTGCCGCGCACAGGAGCTGTCAAGGTTGTCAGCTCCCTGATAGACGGTGCAAAGCTCGGCGCCTCTTCCCAGGCCTCAACGAGAAATCCCGCCCAGATACGGGTAATTTATACGGACGGCACGTGGCTTGAGCAGCTGGGACAGCTGCCGGAGAACACTGTCATTGGCGGGCTTTTTTCCGACGGAACGTATGCCCAGATGAAGGCCGCAGGCATTCTGGACAAGAGGGTGGTTTTTGCCTTCCGCAGCAAGCTGCCTGCAGGTGACGAGGGAACCCGTGCCTGGCGTTTCTTCCACAGCATGGACGACCAGGTCACAGCCTGCGCCAATTTTGTTGCAGACAGCCTTGGCGTAAACTCTGTGGCCTCGTTCGGCCCCAATGATGCCTATTCCAATGCCTATCTGGCCCTTCTTGACAAAAATCTGGCCGGCAGGGGCATAACCTTGCAGCGTATTGTGGCTGAAGGCGATTCCGCCCAGTGGGGCGAGCTGCTCAAGCCTGTCATCAATCCCCAGACCAATGAGGCAACAGGGACCCTGCTGCCCCAGACGCCCTTCAAGGCAGTGTTTCTGACGGATACCTGGCGTCGCCTCACCGCAGTGCATACGGCCTTTGCCAGCAACGGCGAGGACCGCCTCTATATGATTGGCACAACGCTCTGGGATGACGCCAATGTGCGCGGCAACCAGGAAGCAGCCAGGTATGCCCTGGTCGCCTGGCCCAGCGCCTTTTTGCGCAACAGTGCCCCGGCTTCCCTTGCCAATACAAGCTTTGGCAATTTCTGGGGTGCCCTGGGCTATGACTTTGCCCGCTTTGCCGCCCGCCTTGCCATTACCGGACGTCCGTCCTCGCAGGAAGTGACGAACGCCGCCCGCACAACCTCTTCCATGACCTTTGCCATGGCCCCCGTTTCTTATAACAGGCAGGGCATTGCCTCGCAGAAGCTCTTTATGGTGCAGGCCGGGGCAGGCGGATCCATCCTGGCTGATCCCGCAACCATGAAGGATGCCAGGGAAGCAGCCGTGCAGGCTGTGGAAATGCGTGGCCTTCCCCAGGATCCGTCCCTGGACGGAACAACGCCGGCTGAGGCAGATATGAATCAGAATGGGGCCCCTGCTCCGGCAGCTGCAGGCCAGCAGGCCGCTCCCGCGGTGCAGCCCAGGTCAACTGAGCCCATTATGCGTTCTGCCCCCAATTCCTCCTACAGGCTGAGCCTGCCAGGGGCCGCACGCTAGACGGTGTTGAAGCCCGCCTGCTTGTGCGCTATACCACGCAGGCATACATCATAGCCGTTATCTGTTTGCGGTGTGCAATAACAGCCTGGCAGGACGGACCTGTCAGATATTCCAAGGAAAAATCATGTCTCAGAATACAGCTGTAATCAGCAGGGAAGATGTGCTCCATCTGGCCCAGCTGGCCCGTCTTGCCGTCGATGAAGCCGAAGTGGAACGTTTTTCGGGACAGCTCAGCGATATCGTGTCCTATATGGATGTGCTCAATACAATAGACACGGAAAATGTGGCTCCCCTCTATACCACGGCAGAGCACGTCCTGCGCATGCGCGAGGACGGGGCGGAGCATGTGCGTACCCGCGAGCAGGTGCTGTCCAATTCACCGGAGAAGAATGACGAATTTTTCGTTGTTCCCAGAATCGTCTAGGACTGTGTGAGGAAAAGGAGAGATACATATGCAGGATTTGACAGAACTTTCCCTCACAGAGGCGGCAAAAGCCCTGAAAGACGGAAGCATCAGGGCAGCTGATGCCACTAAGGCATGCCTTGACCGCATTGAGGCAACAGAAGGCAGGCTTGGCGCCCTCCTCCATGTGGATGCCGAAGGGGCCATGAAGCTGGCAGAAAAGATGGACAGCGAGGGGCCTGATCCCGCAAAGCCATTGTGGGGCGTGCCGGTTACCATCAAGGATGCCCTCTCTACCAGCACCATGCCGACAACTGCGGCTTCCCGCATCCTTGAAGGCTTTAATCCCATCTATGACGCCTATGCCGTGCAGAAGATGCGCGAGGCAGGGGCCATTATCCTTGGCAAGAACAATATGGATGAGTTCGCCATGGGCTCCACCACGGCCAATTCCGCCTATCAGGTGACGCACAATCCCTGGAATACGGAAAGGGTGCCCGGCGGTTCCTCTGGCGGTTCTGCCTGCTCGGTTGCCTCCGGACAGTGCTTTGCCTCCCTTGGCTCGGACACAGGCGGTTCCATCCGCCAGCCGGCTTCCTTCTGCGGCTGTGTGGGCATCAAGCCGACCTATGGCAGGGTGTCGCGCTACGGCCTGATAGCCTATGGTTCCTCCCTGGACCAGGTAGGTCCCCTGACAAGGACTGTGGAAGACTGCGCCCGCGTCCTCTCGGTCATCGCCGGCTGGGACGAGCGTGACATGACCTGCTCGCCTAAGGATGTGCCGGACTATCTTGCCGGCCTTAACCCTGACAGTCTGGCAGGACGTTCCGTGGGCATTCCGAAGGAGTACATGGGCGAAGGCCTGTCCGACGAAGTACGCAAGGGTGTTGAGCTTGCTACAGAGGCGCTGAAGGAGCTTGGCGCCAAGGTTGTGGAAGTGAGCCTGCCCAGCACAGAGGCAGCCATTGCAACGTACTATATTATAGCCATGGCCGAAGCCAGCTCCAACCTGGCCCGCTTTGACGGTGTCAGGTACGGGCACAGGAGCAAGGAAGTCCTGGATTTGCAGGACCTGTACAAGAACTCGCGCAGGGAAGGCTTTGGCGAGGAAGTCAAGCGCCGCATCATGCTGGGAACGTTTGTTTTGTCAGCAGGCTATTACGATGCCTACTACAAGAAGGCCGCCCAGGTGCGCAGGCTTATCCGCGATGAGTTTGTGGCAGCACTGGGTTCCTGCGACTGCCTCCTTGCCCCGGTGTCGCCCATCGTGGCCTGGCCTCTGGGAGCCCATCAGCAGAATCCTTTGCAGGTATTCCTGATGGATGCCTATACCTGCCCCGTCAACCTGGCTGGACTGCCCAGCCTGGCCATGCCGGCAGGGCTTGGAACATCCGGCATGCCTGTAGGCCTGCAGCTCATAGGCAGGGCCTTTGAAGAGGGAACACTCTTCAGCATTGGATCTGCCCTGGAGAAGAAGCTGCCGCCCCTTGGCAGGCCCAAGGGCCTGTAGAAAGGCTGTGCAATCTGAAAATTAGAACATAGGGGAGGCGTCCGGATCATAATGGTCCGGGCGTCTTCTCTTTTTTTTGCCTGCAATTGCCAAAACTGCCAAAGTTGTACATAAACAGACGAGCAGAAAGACACTTTTTTGAAAAACAAAGAGGAGAAAAATATGGCTGAGAATTTTGCCGGCTTTTCGCAGTCATCCGGCCTGCCCAGGCAGCGTGCCATGACGCTTACAGAATCCGTGCGTACCTGCTGGATGCAAAAGTTCTCCCGTTTTGAAGGGCGGGCCAGCAGGTCCGAATACTGGTGGAATTACCTGGCCGTTTCCGTCGGGAATGTTGTTTTCAGTTCTCTTGCAGCGGTCTCCATCCTTTTTGCCGTGCTGGCCTTTGTCTTTGGCGTGGCCGCCTTTATCGTCATGCTGACTTCTACGACACGCAGGCTGCACGATACAGGCCGCAGCGGCTGGTGGCAGCTTCTGGGAATCACCATCATAGGGCTGATTCCCCTCCTGTATTTTCTGTGCAAGTCCTCAGAACAGTCCCCGAACCAGTACGGCGGTATCCCCTGCCTGGAATCAGCAGGCTGGGCGTAGAGTGGCTGAGGGAGCAGTGGGACAACCCGGATTTTAAATAAACTGGTCGTTCGACCAGTTTAAAGCCGACGCAGGGCGTATTCCGTTTGTTCTCTCCCCTCAAAAATGGATCGCGGTGACAGGAGAATATCATGCCATCTATTTTCTGACGAGGCCGTCTGAGAAGAGAGCCAGTAAGTATGGCGACGTCCCCTGCCAGGAGGCCTCAACAGACCAGCTGAAAAAATTGGCGTAGTTTTCCTGGCTTAACATCCTGGCATTGGCATCAGGGAAATTCAGAGACGATATTGCTGACGATATCTGCTATGGCAGCAGGAAAGGGAAGCGGATGGAGGACGCCTTGAGCGTGGATACAAGGAAGCTGGACAAGTGGGCAGATTTGCTGCTGGACACGGGAAAGCGCAACCGTCTGATCAATTTCAGGGATACGCGCACTGCCACGGCCGAAGTGCTGCTTCCGTCTGCTGGTGTGCTCTTTGACAGGGTGGACGGCGGAGGCTCTTTTGCGGTCTTTGATCCGAAGCTTGCCGAAGACGATGATCCTGACGACTATCCTGTAGATCCGCAGGCCGGGGGCCTGGAAGAACATGAGGCAGATCCTGATGCCAAGGACGAAAGAGCAGAATTCCTTGCCCTGTACTCGGGAAAAATCAGGCACCAGAACCAGCTCCTGCTGTACAACGCCGCTACCAGTCCGCTCACGGTCGTAAGGAACATCGACAAAAAGGCACGCCAGTTCATCGAGGAAACCGGTGTCAATGTTGCCTATATGGCCTTCGGCCTGATCAACTGGAAGGAAAGCGAAAGCTCGGACAAAGTCTTCCGTGCGCCTGTCCTGCTTGTGCCGGTCCGGCTGGAACAGAGTTCCGCGGCGGATCCGTACTATGTCCGGTTTGCAGAAGAAAACATCATTGCCAACCCAACCTTTTCTTACAAGCTGGATGCGGAATACGGGATAAAGCTTCCCGAGTACGAAGACGAAGGCCTGGACGCCTATCTCGAAAAGGTAAGAAGCCTTGTGGCCAGGCTGCAGTGGACAGTGACGCCTGAGTGCTGGATTGGGCTCTTCTCGTTCCTCAAAATCAACATGTACCGGGATCTGAAGGACAATGCTGAGAAGATCCTTGCAAACCTGAATATCCGCAAGCTTCTGGGCGAGCCGGCTGACACTGGCGATGCCAGTAGCGATGCTACTGCCAATGAGACGCGGGTTGCCAACCCCCTCATTGAGCTGCACAACGTGGTTGATGCGGACTCAAGCCAGATTGAGGCCATAGAGATGGCAAAGTCTGGCAAAAGCTTCATTCTGCAGGGACCTCCCGGGACCGGCAAGAGCCAGACTATTACCAACATTATTGCAGAATGCCTCAATGACGGCAAAAAGGTCCTCTTCGTTTCCGAAAAGCTGGCAGCCCTGAACGTAGTCTACAGCAAGCTGACGCAGGCAGGCCTTGCCGAGTTCTGCCTTGAGATACACAGCCACAAGGCAAACAAGAAGGACGTCATAGCCGACATCTGCCATACGCTCCGCACTGCGAAAACCACTGTTTCCCCAAAGGCCGATACGGAAATTGCCATCAAGGAAAAGGCACAGCGCCAGCTGGATGCCTATGCCATCGAGCTTCACAGGCAGCAGCCTGTCATTGAGAAGAGCCTGTATGAGCTGTATGAGGAATATGCCTCATACAGGACTGTGCCTGACGTAGAGTTTCCTGTGCCCCGGATTGATGCCAGGGGAATGGCATATCTTGCCGAAACGGCCTCTCTTCTTGACCAGTATGCCGCCTATGTCCCGTCCATAGGATATGATTACAGGAATAACCCCTGGTACGGATACATCAGCCAGGACACAACCTATCAGGCAAAAACTGCGGTCAAAAGCGACCTCTCTGCCATTTCACAGCTTTTGCAGGCCCTGATCCCGCTGCAGCAGGAAATTGCTGAAAAGTACGGGATACAGTGCGGCAGCATCGACGATGCCTATGCCTGGAATGCCTTTTTCGGCTTTGCCGTATCGTCCAAAATCCTGACGCCGAAGCTTCTGGACCGTGCGAATTTTGACAGGGCAGTCTCGGCTCTGGGCGGGCTGGAAGCGCAGGCAGCAGATCTTATTTCCGTCCGCGGACAGGTGGACGCCGTGGCTGACGGCAATATTTACAAGCTGGACGGGGATGCACTGTACAGAAAGCTGACCAGGCAGTTCGGCGGATTTTTCTCCAGGCTGTTCAGTTCCGAGTACAGGCAGCTTGTCACCAGCCTGCATCTTTGCAGGAAGGACGGAAAAAAGCCTTCGTACAGGGAAGCCTGTGCAATGGCTGAAAATCTGGCCTCCTGCCAGCAGAAAAGCGCAGCGTTTGCCGAGGCCGCAGCACCTGTCAGGACACTCCTGGGCGAAGCCTGGAAGGGCGCAGAAACCGACTGGGCCTATATACAGGGACAGATGGCTGCGCTTCAGTCGATATTGTCTGTTGCTCCTTCCTGTGATCCTTTGGCATCCCGTACCGAATTTCTTTCAGAGATGGGAAATTTCGCGGAGTATCACCGGAAGCTTGATGCCTTGTTTGAGCTTTGCGAACCCAAAATCATCGGCAGGGCAGCAGGCTGTTTTGACAGGGATATCCTGAACATTTACACAGCACCCTGTGACCAGCTGCTGGCGCGTCTGGAAGCCTGCCTGCAGGAAGCGGACAAGATTGACAACTGGTGCCACTTCAGAAGCCTTCTTTCACGCCTGGATGAGCAGCAGGTTGTGCCCTATCTGCATATGGCTGTCAGCCGGAATACGGAGCCGCGGCATATTGCCGATGCCTTCAGAAAGCAGTTCTGCTTTCAGTGGATAGACGTAATCCTGTCCCGGAGTCCTGTCCTGTCAGCTTTCAGCCGCATTGCCCAGGACAGGGCGATACTCACCTTCGCAGAGAAGGATATGGAGCAGTTTGAGATCAGCAAGGCAAAAATCCGTGCCGGGCTTTCTTCTATGCGCCCGTCCCTTGACGTGATTGCGTCCGGAAGCGCCCTGGCAGTGCTGCTCAGGGAAGGAGAAAAGAAGCGCAAGCAAAAGAGCATCCGCTCCCTGCTTGCAGAAACCGGCGAGCTTGTCCAGCGCATCAAGCCGTGCTTTCTGATGTCTCCCTTGAGCGTCAGCACCTTCCTGGCACCGGACTCCGTCCATTTTGACGTAGTGATATTTGACGAGGCGTCGCAGATCTTTCCGCAGGATGCTGTGGGTGCCATTTACCGTGCCGCACAGGCGATAGTCGTGGGCGATTCAAAGCAGATGCCGCCCAGCAACTTCTTTAACGCCTCGCTTGAAGCAGAAGACAGTGATGAAGAAACCGGCGACATAACGGACTTTGAGTCTGTCCTGGATATCTGTTCTGCCACCATGCAGCAGCTCCGCCTGTGCTGGCATTACCGCAGCCGTTATGAGCAGCTCATCAGCTTCTCCAACAAGAATTTCTATGACAATGCTCTTGTCACCTTCCCGTCTTCCAGGGCTGATGCCCCGGGAACCGGCGTAGACTACTACCATGTGGACGGCATTTTTGACCGCAAATCCCACACCAACCGCAAGGAAGCGGAGTTCATTGTAGACCTGATTTACCACAACATTGAAAAGTACCCGGACCGCAGCCTTGGCGTAGTGGCCTTCAGCGTTTCCCAGCAGGACCTGATAGACAGGCTGCTTTCAAGGCGGCGGCAGAATACGCCGGAAAGGGAGTACTTCTTCAGGAGTACGGCCAAAGAGCCGTTCTTCATCAAGAATCTTGAGACAGTGCAGGGCGATGAGCGCGACACAATCATTTTCAGCGTTGCCTACGGCATTGATGCACAGGGACGCCTGCTCCACAACTTCGGGCCCCTGAACAGGATGGGCGGCGAGCGGAGGCTGAACGTTGCGGTTACCCGTGCCAAAATCAATGTCCAGATGGTTTCGTCCATGCACTACGGAGACATTGACTTAAAGCGCACCTCGGCAGAAGGCGCAAGGCTTCTGCGCGAATACCTGGATTATGCCGAAAATGGCAGCATTGCCCTGGAACGGTCGGTGACAGTCAGCCCCTTTGAGAAGGCCGATTCCGAATTTGAGCTTGAGGTAGGCGAATACCTGACGGCAAACGGCTTTGCTGTGGACACCCAGGTAGGCTGTTCCGGATTCCGCATTGACCTGGGGCTCAAGAAACCGGACAGCTCTGACTATGTCCTTGCCATTGAATGCGATGGCGCAACCTACCATTCTTCCAGAAATGCACGTGACCGCGACCGCCTGCGGCAGCAGATCCTGGAACGCATGGGCTGGAAGTTCTACCGCATCTGGTCCACGGACTGGTTCAGGAACAAATCCGTCGAGCAAAAGCGCCTTCTGGAAGCAGCAGCTGAGGCAGTAAGAAATGCTGCGAAGGCAGAGGCAGATCCGCAAGTCAGCGAGCCCCCCGTAGAAATGGCTGAAGCTTTTGCTGTCAGTAAGGCCACTGAAGCCCCTGTGTGCCAGCTTGCAACCAGGCTGCCCTCAGCCGGCAGACAGCAGGAAACCTTTGAAGTGGCTGCCGCTGAGCAGCACCTTGAATTTCCTGCGTACAGGGCGGCAGACGTCAATGCGCTGGCAGCCCGGTACCTTCCAGGCGACTTCAAGGGAATGATAAAGGCCATACTGGAAATTGAGGCTCCTCTCTCGGAGGAACTGCTCCTGAAACGCATTGTCTGGTGCTTCGGGCGTGAAAAAGTCACCAGCGTCGTACAGAGATCCTTCACGCAAAAGATGCGGGGATACCGTCAGTACGGCATTCAGCGCAGGAACGGCTTCCTCTACCTGGACAGCGCCAAAGAGTTTGTTTTCAGGGGACCTGGCGACATCGAAAGGGCGATCAGGCAGATTGCCCCTGAAGAACTGGCTGCCGGAATGCTTGAGATATTGAAGCAGAACGTGACTGCGGAAAAGACCGCCCTCTATCGCTCCCTTGCGGCCCAATGCGGCATAACCCGGCTTGGCAGGGCTGTAAACGAGGCAATGGATGCTGCACTTGCCCTTTTGCGGGACCGCATTGAAATTGACGGGGAAAGGGTGTCAGTCGCAGTCTGAAAGGCCGTTACAGCCGTATGAATCAGCGTCGAAAAGATAATTCAGGGAGCCGATTCAGCAACGGGACCTGTGAGGTCTGTATGACGAATTTGTCAACACGCCCTAGAAGGCTTTTGTCCTGAAAGGTGTTTTTTGCCGGTAAAAACAGGTCCGAAAAAAACAGGCAGTACTAAAAAACAGACTGATTGTTCAAACAGTCTTGAATGCCGAACAGTTTTGAAGTAGAAACGGTGTTTTCAACAAAGACGGCTCTTGTTTTCGTGTTTTTTACCGTCTTTTGGGAGCATTTGTTTATGTCTGGCACTTTTTATTTCCTGGGAAGCATAGCCCTGCTTCTTGTGGGCTACTTCCTGTATGGCAGATTCATAGAGAAAGTTTTCGGGGCTGACTACGGCCGCCCCACTCCTGTACAGAGCAAGAGAGACGGCGTCGATTACATCGAAATGCCGAGGTACAAGATTTTTCTCATTCAGTTTCTGAATATTGCCGGACTAGGACCTATTATCGGAACGCTGCTTGGTGCCCTGTATGGCCCTGTAGCCATGCTGTGGGTTGTCTTTGGCTGCATCTTTGCCGGTGCAGTGCATGACTACTGCGCAGCCATGATCTCGCTGCGCAATGACGGCGCATCCTACCCTGAACTTGTTGACATGGCCTTTGGCAGGCGTGCCCGCCGTGCCATGGAATGCTTTTCCGTGATCTTCATGGTGCTGGTGGGGGCGGTCTTCGTCCTGGGACCTGCGGCCCTTCTGGCCAGCATGACGCCGATGAACTTTCTGTTCTGGGCCGTCATCATCTTTGCCTATTATTTCCTGGCAACCATTCTGCCCATTGACGTGGTCATCGGCCGCATATACCCGTACTTTGGCGTGCTGCTGCTCTTTATGACCTTTGGCCTTGCAGGCGCCCTGCTTATTGGCGACAGGCCCATTCTGCCCAATACCGACTTCTTCACTAACTACAATCCCAAGGATCTGCCTATATGGCCGCTGATCTTTGTGACCATTGCCTGCAGCGCCATTTCAGGCTTCCATGCAACGCAGTCTCCGCTCATGACCCGCTGTGTTGCCTCTGAAAAGGACTGCCGCTTCCTCTTTTACGGCCCCATGATTGCAGAAGGCATCATAGGCCTTATCTGGGTGACCCTGGGCTTGAGTTTCTACGACTCTCCCGAAGCATTGCAGGCAGTGATTACGGAAGGCACTCCTACGCTGGCCATCAAGCAGATATCCCTGGGGCTGCTTGGTCCTGTCGGCGGTTTTATCGCAATTTTAGGCGTTGTCGTCCTGCCTGTGTCTACTGGTGATACGGCCTTCAGGTCAGCCAGGCTCATTGTGGCGGATGCCTTTAACCTGGACCAGAAGGATGTCAGCAAGCGCCTCATGGTGGCCATCCCGCTTTTTGCAGCCGGCATTGGTCTCACCCTGGTCGATTTTGATATTATCTGGCGCTATTTTGGCTGGGCAAACCAGGCTCTGTCCTGCGTTACCCTGTGGGCGATTTCTATCTACCTTGCCCAGCGCGGCCGCATGTATATCGTTACCATTATCCCTGGGCTCTTTATGACCACTGTCTGCGCCACCTATCTGTGCAATGCAAAAATAGGCTTCGGACTGGACATGACTACGGCCACTGTCATCGGGGCAGTCTTTTCCCTGCTTTGCCTGGTGGTCTTTTGCAGGCATCTGCCGGCCTGGAGGCAGCAGTTTGTGCTGAACGGATCGTCAGAAAAGACCTGGCAGTAGTGAATACTGCAATGGGGCCGCTATTTTAAACTGACAGCAGAAGAATTAAACCAGTGAATATCTCTTGCGCACACCTATAAAAAAATGCCCCAGGCTCCATTCTGCTGGCCTTTTGTCCATCCTCATGGAGAGTGGCCATGTAGAGAAGCTTCTTGAAGCCGCTCTGGGGAGGATGGATTTAACAGGCACTAAAAAAGCCTCCATCCTGATTGATGGAGGCTTTATACTATGGATGAAAATAGGCTACAAAGGGATCATAGGATGCTTACGGTCTTCCAACATATTGGCCAGGCCATGATTTGAGAGAATGCTGATTGCCAGTCC
>CAVLCT010000049.1:0-15648 GCA_963661665.1 Bulleidia sp.
TTGTGACAACGCTGCTGTCCATGGTGAAGGCCAGGGAAGAAGCAGAGACCGGCAAGCCGTTTTCCTTTGAGATTAAGTAAGTCGTACCTGTGGCCTGCTGATGACAGGCCATATAAAACGTGTATAGTTCATGATTTCCAGGCTGCACATTACAAACCTGCGTTGCTTCAAGACTCTTACTCTTGAGAATTTGGGAAGGATTACGCTTGTTTCAGGAGAAAACAGTACAGGCAAGTCCGCAATACTTGAGGGCATTCTCCTGCTGTCTGCCTTTGGCAGTCCTGATTTGTTCCTGAAAACAAGTGCAGTACGGGGCGTGCTACATCCTTCCTTTGTTCCTGAGCTTTTGTGGGAGCCGCTGTTCCATGGCTTTGACGCCTCTCAGAATTTAGAGATTTCCTGTTCAGGCGAGGATGGCTCAGAACGTACAGTTTCCTTCCAGAAAGACCCATCCTTTATCGTGCCGGCTGTACTGCATGCTGGGCCAGGCACGCTACCTGTCAGCTGTGCGTCTGTCAGTTATCCTCTTAAGGTCACATACGACGGAGGCTGCTCAAAGGCCGAAGGACATTTCATTCTGCAGGCCGGCTGCCTGAAAACGTACTGGACAACGCCTCTGCCGCAGTCAGATCTCAGTGTGCAGTACATAGGTTCCGGAACAGCAGGCAATGGCAGTGGCATTGCCAAAATGCTTGGTAAAATTGAGCTTGCCGGAAACAAGGATCGGGTTGTCGAAATTTTGCAAATGCTCGATCCTGACATTGCCGGACTTTCTGTGCTCCCTGCCGGCAGCGAAGTATGCCTGTATGTAAAAAGGAAGGACAGGAGCCTGCTGCCTCTGTCAGCAATGGGCGAAGGAATTAACAGGCTGCTTATGATCACGTGTGCTGTCCTGAGCAGCCAGGGCGGCATTGTGCTGATAGACAACATTGAGAACGGGTTCCATTACTCCTTGTACGAGAGGCTGTGGAAGATACTTGCAGAGATTGTCGAAGAAGCAGGAACACAAATATTTGCCACAACACAGAGCTATGAATGCCTGCAAGGGGCTTCATTTCTGACTGAAGAGGCAGGCAGTGCCATTCCTCCGTTCAGGTATATCCGCCTGGGCAGGGAGAACGGTGAAATTGTGCTGCACGCCTTCTCTTCTGAATCATTCAGGTTTGCCATTGAGTCTGACATGGAGGTCCGCTGAGCCAGCGAATCCGGTAATTAAGAACACGAAGACGGTCCCCTGCTCCATGTCATTATGGAACCAGGGGACCGTCTCTTGTACTATAGCTGATCTGTTATGCCGTTCTTCCGGCTGTCTTATGCCTTCTTCTCTTCATCCTGCATGGCACGGGGAGGAACACCGTAGAAGGCCTTGCGGTAGAGTTCCTTGAGCTCGTCTATCAGGGGATAGCGCGGATTGGCGCCAGTGCACTGATCGTCAAAGGCACGCATGGACATGTCGTCCAGCTTGGCCAGGAAGTCGGATTCCTGGACGCCTGCTTCCTGCAGCGACCCGGGGATGCCCACGTCCTTCTTGAGCTGTTCTATGGCCTGTACCAGGCGGGCCATCTTCTTGCCCCTGGCCTCAGGCGTATCGCCTTCGATGTCGTCTGCCAGATGCAGCATGTCGGCTATGCGGGCATAGCGGCCCTTGACCCAGGGATACTTGTACTGCGGCAGCATGCCCTGCTTGGTGGGATTGTCCGTGCCGTTGTACTCAATGACATAGGACAGCATGAGGGCATTGGCCAGGCCGTGGGCCAGATGGAAGGTGGATCCCAGAGAGTGTGCCAGGGAGTGGCAGACACCAAGGAAGGCATTTGCAAAAGCCATGCCGGCGATAGTGGCGGCATAGTGCATCTTTTCCCTGGCCGTTACCCAGTTGCCTTCCTTGTTGACCGATTTTTTCAGGTACTTGAAGACAAGGCGTATGGCTTCTATGGCCTGCCCGTCCGCATAGTTGCTGGCCATAACAGAGGTATAGGCCTCAATGGCATGGGTCAGCACGTCCAGGCCTGCGGCTGCGCAGAGGGACTTTGGCTGGTTCATGACAAAGTCAGGATCCACGATGGCCATGTCAGGCGTCAGGGCATAGTCTGTAACAGGGTACTTGAAGCCCGTCTTTTCATCGGTGATGACGGCAAAGGGCGTCACTTCCGATCCTGTGCCAGAGGTGGTGGGGATGCAGACCATTTCGGCCTTGCGGCCAAGCTCGGGGAAGGAGACGATGCGCTTGCGGATGTCCATGAAGCGCAGGGCGATGTCATCGAGGTGCATGCCTGGCACTTCATACATGAGCCACACTATCTTGGCTGCATCCATGGGGGATCCGCCGCCAAGGGCCACGATGAGATCTGGTTCAAAACTGTTTGCCAGGTTCAGGGCCAGCTGTGCCGTGGCCATGTCGGGATCCGGGCGCACCTCGCTGAAGACGCGGCTGTCTATGCCCAGATCCTCCAGGACTTCCTGCACCTTGGCTACATAGCCTAAGGTGACCATGGTGTTGTCGGTGATGATGAGGGCGCGCTTTTTGTCGCTGTACTCTGTCAGGGCAGGCCTCAGGCACCCCAGCTTGAAGTAGATTTTGCGCGGCACGCGGAACCAGAGCATGTTTTCCCTGCGGCAGGCAACGGTCTTGATGTTCATAAGGTGTTTGACCCCGATATTCTCGCTCACGGAGTTGCCGCCCCAGCTGCCGCAGCCAAGCGTCAGGGACGGGGCCAGGCGGAAGTTGTAGACATCGCCTATGGCGCCCTGGGAGGACGGCATGTTGATGAGCGTGCGTCCGGTGGGCATTTTGTTCTGGAAGAGCGTTATGCGGTCCTGGCAGGCCTCGTCCGTATAGAGGGCAGACGTATGCCCGGCACCGCCCAGAAGGATGAGCTCCTTTGCCATGTCCGTGGCTGTCTCAAAGTCAGGGGCCCTGTAGAAGCCAAGAACCGGGGAGAGCTTTTCATGGGCAAAGGGATCCGTATGGACTATGCTCTTTCTCTCTGCCAGCAGCACCTTGGTGGCGGGATCGACGGTAATGCCGGCCATGGCTGCTATCTTGCAGGCAGGCTGCCCCACGATGGCGGAATTGAGGGATCCGTTCTTGAAAATGACTGCGGCGAGCTTTTCGCTTTCCTCGTCTGTGGCAAACCAGGCACCGTGGCGCAGAAATTCCTGGCGCACGGCGTCTGCCACGGCATCGACAACGACGACGGCCTGCTCCGAGGCGCAGATCATGCCGTTGTCAAAGGTCTTGCTTAAGAGAATGGAGTTGACTGCCGTGCGGATATCGGCCTTTTCGTCGATGACAACGGGGGTGTTGCCTGCGCCCACGCCTATGGCCGGCGTGCCGGAGCTGTAGGCGGAATGCACCATGCCGGGACCGCCTGTTGCCAGGATGAGGGCTATGCCCTTGTGGCTCATGAGCTGCTTGGAGGCGGTTGTGGTGGGATGATCTAAGCAGGCCAGGATATTTTCCGGCGCACCTGCCTCGACAGCAGCCTCAAGAATGATGTTCACTGCTGCCTGCGTGCTTTTGGTGGCACGCGGATGCGGGGAAAAGACGGCGCCGTTGCGGGTTTTCAGGCAGATAAGCGCCTTGAAGATGGCCGTGGAGGTCGGGTTGGTGGTGGGGACGATGCATGCCACCACGCCCAGAGGCGCCGCTATTTCGCGGTAGCCGTCAACAGGGTCGTCCGTGATGATGCCGCAGGTGGGCACATCCTTATATTTGTTGTAGATGTATTCGGCAGCGAAGTGGTTCTTGATGACCTTGTCTTCCATGACGCCCATGCCGGTTTCTTCGACGGCAAGGCGGGCCAGCTCGATGCGGCGGGCTGTTGCCGCGGCTGCTGCATGGTGGAAGATATTGTCCACCTGCTCCTGGGAGTAGGTGGCAAAGATGCGCTGAGCGGCAACAACGCGCTCAATCATGGCATCCAGCTGTTCGCTTTCCGAAAGATTCTGATCCAGATTCTGATCAAGATTCTGATCCATGGCGTTGATAGTCCTCATTAAAGTAAGCTGTTACTGGGAAAATCTGTTATGGGAAGAAGCCTTGCGCGGGCTGTTCCCTGCTTGTGATGTGCTTTGGGACATGCACTTGCTTCCTTTGTAAAATGCTATGCTTTCTTTTGACAGTCAAGACGCAGATCCTGCCGGAACGCAAGGCCTCATGCCTCCGGGCTTCCGGGATCATGGCTGTGTGCCGGCTGAGGGCTTTTTTCATTGTTCCAGTGGATGAATTGGCTTATATTCCCCCTTGCTGCAGGGGCTGCTCCGGCTGCAAGGGCTGCCTTTTGCAGAATGTCTTTCAGGCCGGAAAGGACAGGATCTTGGAGGGGACATGTCTCAGTATGCTGAAAAATCGGCGCAGCACAGTGATGCCAGCTGTGCCGGCTACGCCTTTGAGCCGGCACAGGAAAGCCGCTCATGGTATACCGTCTCGCAGCTGAACAGGATGGTCGGCCTGACGCTGAAAAAATACATAGGCTGGCACGGCGTTGTCTCTGTCGTCGGCGAAATCGGCGCTCCCGCCATCAGGACTGCCAAAAGCGGCATGCCCCTTGTCTTTTTTGCGCTGCATGACGAAAGGGAAGTCATAAACTGCAAGGTCTGGGGCCGCAATCTCAGCCGTATCCTGTCTGTCAATACAGAGACAGGCGAGTACTATGCCGAACCCAAAAATCCCGAGGATGTCTTTGTCAGCGAGCGCAAGGTGCTTATTGAGGGGACTTTGGAGGCCTATGCCCAGGGCGGCAGAAGCGTCTACCAGCTCGATGTGCTTGGCATGACCGATGTCGGTGCAGGCGACAGGGCAAGGCAGCTTAAGGAGCTCAAGGCAAAGCTGGCAAAGGAAGGCTTTTTCTCTGAGGATCGCAAGCGCCCCCTGCCTGTCAATCCCTCCTGCGTTGCCGTTGTTACCTCTCCGACCGGGGCCGTCATCCACGACTTTTTGCGCATTGCAAGGGATCGCGGCATGGGCTCGCGCATCATCCTCTATCCGGTTCCTGTGCAGGGAACAGGGGCAGGGGAGATGATAGCCTCTGCCGTTGACAGGGCAGGGCACGACGGAAGAAGCCAGGTTGTGGTGGTTATCCGCGGCGGCGGCTCTGAAGAGGATCTGGCCTGCTTTAACGACGAGGTCCTGGCCAGGGCCATCTTTTCCTGCCCGGTGCCGGTCCTGGCAGGCATAGGCCATGAGCCGGACTACTGCCTTGCCGACATGACTGCCGACAGAAGGGCGCCAACACCTACGGCAGCGGCGCAGTATCTGTGGACAAGCAGGGCCGATATACGGGCCGGGCTTGATGCCTGGCAGGTGAATCTGGCCCGCGCCATGAAGCGCAGGCTCGATTCCTCTGCTGCTGTCCTTGAACAGTATGAAAAGCTGGTGCGGACGCTGTCCCCTTCTGCAAGGCTTGCGGATCAGCAGCGCCAGGCACAGGATCTGGCAAGGCGCCTTGTCCTGGCAAAAGACCGCCTCCTGCGAAAAGCAGGGGATAATCTCTCCCTGGAAGCAGAGAGGCTGGTGCGCACAGGATCTGCCTTTACGGATGGCAGGGCACGCAGCCTGGAAAGGCTTGCCCTGACGCTGGAAGCCCTGAATCCTCTGGCGCCGCTTGAGAGGGGCTATGCCTACCTGGAAGACGAGGATGGGCATGTGGTGCGTTCTGTGGCAGGGCTTGCTCCACAAAGCCGTATACTGGCCCATGTGGCAGACGGAACCATTGCGGCCAGGGTAGAGGAAATACAGCCGCTGTCTGACAGGGCAAGTGCAAAATGACAGCCTGAAAATGCGGCTGAAAGCATCATGGCAGGATACGGGCAGGAGCCTCTTATTGCGGCTGCCGTCAGGGAAGACATACGGAAAGATATTTTAGGAGGACCATATGGCCGGACAGAAAAAAGCAAAGACTGAAGAAAAGACATTTGACCAGCAGCTTGAGCGGGTGAAGGAAATCGTGGCAGTCCTTGAAGGGAGCGGCGGGGAGCAGGTCGATCTTGAGACCGGCGCCAGGCTGTACAAGGAAGCCAGTGCCTGCCTTGCCTTCTGCCGTGAGAGGCTGGACAAGGTCCGCAATGAAATCGAAAATTCGGATACAGGCGAAATTGCAGAGGATATGGCAGAGGATGCGGACATAGTCCGTTTCTGAAAGCAGGGCATGTTCATCGCTTTTTCCAGGGCAGTATCCTGTCCCTGGAACATGAGCTGCTTCGTACAAGACAGCAGCTGTAAAAAAGTGTATAGGGACTGCTGTTGCCTGAAGGTCATGTCCTTTCAGGCGGCCATCAGTCTGGTCCCGTGAAGGCCTGTACGCCTCATGGGGCTTAAGGCATGTTCAGCGCATGCCTGATGCCGGGTCAAGGCATAGTCAGGGCATGGTTAATGCCTGGTTTAAGGAGTCAGAGGTTATGGATTTGCGCGAGGTCAAGGACAGGCTGGTCAGGACAGCCGGACTTGTTGAAGAATATCTGCCTTCCTGCGTCAAGCAGGACAATGTGCCGGAACGCCTGAACTCGTCCATGCGCTACAGCCTGCTTGCCGGAGGCAAGCGCCTAAGGCCCGTCCTCTGCCTGACTGCTGCGTCCCTTTTTGGCACTGAATTGAGCCATGTGCTTCCCTTTGCCTGCGGCATAGAGATGATACACACGTATTCGCTCATCCACGACGATCTGCCTGCCATGGACAACGACGACATGCGCAGGGGGCGTCCTTCCAACCACAAGGCCTACGACGAGGCTACGGCCATCCTGGCAGGAGACGCCCTGCAGGCCGATGCCTTCCGCTCCATGACGCAGTGCACCCTGCCTGCCGAAAGGGTGCTTTCAGCCCTGCGCGTCTTTGCGGAGGCTGCCGGATCAGGCGGCATGTGCGGAGGCCAGCAGCTGGACATGGACGCTACCGGCAGGACCATTGCCCTGCCTGAACTGAAGCATCTGCACGCCCTGAAAACAGGCGCCATCCTCTGTGCCTCTGTCGTGTGCGGCGGCATTCTTGCCGGCGCAGGGGAAGACGATATCAAGGCACTTAGAGAATACGGCCTGAACCTGGGCGTTGCCTTCCAGATTGCCGACGACATTCTCGATGTTGTTTCCGATACGGAAACGCTGGGCAAGCCGGCAGGATCCGATGCCGCCCAGGACAAGAATACCTATCCGTCCCTTGCCGGCCTGGACAGAAGCCGCGAGCTTGCACATGCCCATGCAGAAAGGGCGCAGGCCGCCCTTGCGCCTTTCAGCGGCGCTGATGCCGATTTTCTGCGCGGCCTTGCCCTGTATACGGTTGAGAGGGTCAATTAGTGAATACGCTTACATCCTACCTGCAAAACCTGGAACTGCCCGACGGCATACACAATCTGACCAATGCCGAGCTTGAGCGCCTGGCAGCCGGCGTGCGCCACCATATCGTTTCTGTCTGTGCCACCAACGGCGGCCATCTGGCGCCCAGCATGGGGACAGTGGAGCTGACGCTGGCCATGATGGCAGAACTGAATCTGCATGAGGACAAGGTTATCTGGGATGTGGGCCACCAGAGCTATGCCTGGAAAATACTGACTGACAGGGCAGAACGCTTTGGCACCCTGCGCAAGAAAGACGGCCTTGCCGGCTTTCCCAGGCGTTCCGAGAGCCCGTATGACGCCTTTGGCGTGGGGCATTCCTCTACGTCCATCTCTGCTGCCTTGGGCTTTGCCCAGGCCAGGGATCTGAAAGGGGAAAACCACCATGTGGTGGCCGTCATAGGCGACGGCGCCCTGACAGGCGGCATGGCTTTTGAGGGACTGAACCTGGCAGGGCACCAGGCAAGGCGCCTTATCATCATCCTTAATGACAACGAGATGTCCATCGCCCCCAACGTCGGGGCACTCTCCTGCTTCCTTTCCAGGACCTTAAGCCGCCGCTGGATACGCCAGACCCGCAAGGATGCGCTGGCCTTTCTGCGCACCATCCCCCGCATAGGCGGCAAGCTGGCCCTCTATGCCGAGCGCGGCGAATGGAGCTTCAAGTCCTTCTTTACGCCCGGCATGCTCTTCGAGGCCTTCCGCATCGCCTATATCGGCCCTGTGGACGGGCATGACATCCCGGCATTGCGCCAGCATCTTGAGCGGGCCATGGCAGTGGAGGACGGACCTGTCCTTCTGCATGTGCGCACCCAGAAAGGCCATGGCTACAAGGCTGCCGAGCAGGATCCCACCCACTATCACGGCGTGGGGCATTTTGTGCCGGAAACAGGCCTCTTCATCCCTTCAAGCAACCCTGCACCTTCCTTTACCAAGGTCTTTTCAAACGCACTGGTGGATCTGGGGCAGCGCGACCCCAAGGTTGTCGCCATCACGGCCGCCATGCCTGACGGCACAGGGACAACGGCCTTCCAGGAGGCCTTCCCGGAACGCTTTTTTGACGTGGGCATCTGCGAGCAGCATGCCGTGACCTTTGCGGCGGGCCTTGCCTGCGACGGCTTCAAGCCCTTTGTCTGCCTCTATTCCACCTTCCTGCAAAGGGCCTATGACCAGGTTGTGCACGATGTCTGTTTGCAGAACCTGCCGGTGACGCTCTGCATTGACAGGGGCGGCCTTGTCGGCGAGGACGGCAGCACGCACCAGGGCGTTTTTGACATAGCCTATCTGCGCCATATCCCCAACATGCACCTGCTGGCGCCAAGGGATGACAACATGCTGGTGCGCTGCGTGGAGACAAGTGCAAAGCTGGGAGCGCCAGTGGCCTTCCGCTATCCCAGGGGAGCCGGCTTCGGCGTGCCTGTGGACGAACATCCCGATATTCTGCCCATGGGGCGCGGCGAGGTTTTGCACGAGGGAACCGATATTGCCGTGCTGGCGGCAGGCCCTTGCGCCTGCCTTGCCTGCGAGGCGGCAGTAAAGCTTGAAAAGCAGAAAGGCGTGCGTGTCCTGGTGTTTGATCCTGTCTGGCTCAAGCCCCTGCCTGAAGAGCAGATTCTGTCAATATTGCGCAGGTTTTCCTATGTCCTGACTGCTGAGGAAGGGGTTAAGGCCGGCGGCTTTGGCAGTGCCGTGCTTGAGCTTGCGGCAGACCATGATCTGCTTGGCGGGCTGCATTTTGAACGCATAGGCGTGCCGGACAGGTTTATTGAGCATGCAAGGCAGGCAGAGCAGCGTGCAGAGCTCATGCTGGACAGTGCCGGTCTTGCTGCAAAGCTTGAGGAGATGGCCCAGAAGGCCGGCTTTGGCGCATAAAAGGCCATAACCTGCCATAACTAGCCTGTCCTGCAGGGAGTTTCCCCTTTTGCCAGCCGGCGGTGGTGTCTGCTAAGCCTAAAGCCTTTCGCTGTACCTTCTGCAAAAGAAAAGGAGAGATGAACATGCTGTCTGTATGTCCTGGAGTCTCAGCGTTTAGGGAAGTTCTGGAAGATCAATTATTTTATGCAGACAAGACATCCTTTATAGGGGAATTTCTGAAGGATACGCCGCCCAAGGTGTCTCTGATTACCCGTCCCAGGCGTTTTGGCAAAAGCCTGACCATGAGCATGCTTGCCGAGTTTTTTGACATCAGGAAGGACAGCCGTGCTATTTTTTCAGGCCTGCATGTGTCAGAAGACAGGGATTTATGTGCAAAGTGGATGAACAAGTGGCCTGTGCTTGCCATCTCTTTCAAGGAAGTCAGGGGCGAAACATTCAGGAATGCGCTTTTTCAGTTTGGCGAGCTCGCCGGACAGAGCTGCAGTGAGAATCTGTTTCTGCTTGAAAGTCCCAGGACAGGGGCACGTGAAAAAAAACGGATAGCGTCTATTTATGACGGCACTGCAAGTGAAGATGAGACCGGTACAGTTTTGCAGACCCTCTGCCAGGCCCTGTACCAGCACTACAATGAAAAGGTAATAGTTCTTGTTGATGAGTATGATGTTCCGCTGGCAAAGGCTCAGGAACAGGGCTATTATAATAAGATGTATAGTTTTATGCAGTCTGTACTTGGCGGGCTGCTAAAGGACAATACAAAGCTTAAGTTCGCTATTCTGACAGGGTGCCTGCGCATGGCAAAAGAAAGTTCCTATACGGGACTTAACAATATTACCTGTTACAGCATTTCAGATGCTGATTTTGCTGACAAAATAGGATTTACAGCAAAGGATGTCAGGAAACTCCTTGCTGATACTGGCTTGTCTCATAAGGAAGAAGAGATTCGTACATGGTATGACGGCTACTGCTTTGGCAGGCACAATGACATGTATTGTCCCTGGGATGTTTTGCAGTATGTCCGTAAGTTACAGTCAGAGCCGGAAAGCATGCCGTCCCCGTTCTGGATAAACAGCGGCTCAAGCAATGTGGTCAAAATATGCATAGGCCGCACTGACTATGCTGTTGACGATGAAATTGCAGCCCTGCTTGACGGAGAGGTGATTGAGAAGGAACTGAACGAGCAACTGACCTATGACGAGCTTGAGGCATCTGAAAACAACCTCTGGACCCTTCTGTACCTTACCGGCTATCTGACAAAAGCGGCAGATTATGAGCCTGCAGAACAGAATGCCATGCCGCTGCGTATTCCCAACAGGGAAGTTCACGAAATATTCGCCAGAAAGATCGGGGAATGGTTTTGCGACAGGGTACAAGGGACGGATCTACGCCCTCTGTATGACGCCCTGTGGAGTAGCGATGCCGTGGCTTTTGCTGAAATCCTTTCTTCCCTGCTCATGGACACCATGAGTTACCATGACTACAAGGAAGTGTATTACCATGCCATTTTAGCCGGATTGCTGAGAGCCAAATACATAGTGCGCTCAAACTATGAAAGCGGCCTCGGGCGCAGTGACCTCATAGTCAGGGATGCCACTAACAAGCGGTGTGCCGTTATTGAAGTAAAGCGTTCCGCTTCTCCGGACAGCATGGAAGAGGATGCAGGCAGGGCTATGCTTCAGATTCAGTCCCAAAAGTATGCTGCCCCTCTTGTCAGTGAATCCAGGACTGTTATTGCCTGGGGCATGGCCTTTAACCGCAAAAGCTGCGTGGCCGTCTGCCGCCAGGAAGCATAAAGGATGTCTGTGGAAGGCCTTTTAGAAGCCTTAGAGACGCCTTTCAGCGCATCGGGTACACGTTGTCCTGGCACAGCCAGTCTGCAATGTCGATAATCTGTATACCCTCGTACTGATAGCGGGGATGCCGTGTCCTTGCCAGGATTACCTTGGGATAGGCATCCCTGATGTCCAGCAGGTAACCGGCGTCCCGCATAAAGGTTTTTTCGTCACAGATGTTGTCAGACATCAGGATATACATCTTTTCATTGCGGCGCATGGCCACAAAACCGATTTCCTTTTGGTGCAGAACGCCGTAACAGACTTCGTATCCGCGCCGCAAAAGGTCAATGGCTACGATGTTTTCCAGCACACGGCCACACTGCGCAAGGTCTGTGTCTTTTGTGCCCGGCCCTGCATAGAAGAAGGAGTGATCGCCAAGATAGTACCTGGCATCTGAGCCCAGATAGTTTTTGCCGCCAATGTCGTACCTGCGTATTTTGTACAAGGCAAAGGCCTGGCAGAGATACTCCATATACCGGGAAGCTGTCTTCAGGCCAGTTTTATGGCCGCTGTCTGCAAGCATGGCAGTGATACTGTCTGCTGAGATCTGCCTTGTGAAATTGTCCGTCATGTACCCTGCAATTTTGTCCAGGACGGCTGTCTTGCGGATATTGTGTTTCTGCCTGATATCACGGGCAAGAAGGGTTTCAAAAAGATCGCAGACGTACCGGCGCCGTGCATCCTGCTCATGGTACAAAGAGGCGCCAGGCATGCCGCCCGCCTCTATATAGCGGTCCAAGGACGCATTGAGGTCCTCCGCTTTAAGCAAGTTCCTGAACTCTGCAAAGGAAAAAGGGAAGACGCTGATGGCAAAAGTGCGCCCGGTTAGGAGCGTAGCCAGATCTGAACTCAGCAAAAAGGCCTTGGATCCGGTGATATAGATGTCATACTTCTCTGAGGCATGAAGGCTGTTTACTGCCAGCTCAAATTTTGGACACATCTGTACTTCGTCAATGAAGACAAAGTTGCTGCATCCATTTTTATGCGAACTTTCAACAAAGTCATGCAGGGCATGGTATTCTTTTAAGGGAGCGGACTGTTCCAGCTCAAAATTGATGTGAATTATGTTTGCATCCGGAACGTTGTCAGCAATATATTGCATGTACCATTCCAGCAATGTTGTCTTTCCGCATCCTCTTACGCCGGTAATGGCCTTAATGTCAGGCGTGCCCATGACGCCTGCCAGCTTTTTTGCGTAATATGGCCTCTCAGTTATCTTCACAATAAAGCCTTTCCAGGCACAAGGTACAATGGACTAAGAGTACTGATGCCAGAGCCTTCATGCCAGAGCCATGATGCCGGGGATTAGCCGAGAAGGCGTGTCTGGCAGAGGGCTGCGGAACTGTGCAATGTGGCAAGGTAGCGCTCAAGCAGGACGCCTTCGACAGGATTGACATCATGTCCGTATGTGGCCCTGATGGCCAGGGTTATAAACTGCACCGCCTTGTCTATGCTGAGGGACAGCGATTCTCCCTGCATGAGGGATCCGGTCAGCACGGAAGAGAAGATGTCGCCAGTGCCGGGATAATGGACCGGAATGAAGTCACAGTCTATGCGCCAGAACTTGTTCAGGGTGCGCTCATAGGCCAGCACCGAGGAAAAAACAGGCTCCTCAAGTTCAGTGACCGGCATGCTTGTGCCCACCACAATGGACGGCCCCTTGTCAGAGAGGGCCCGCAAATACGACTTGAGATCCTCAAGGCTGTGCTTTTTATGATACTCAATGCCAAGCAGCAGGCAGATTTCCGTGAAGTTGGGCGTAATGACATCGGCACGGCCAATGAGCCAGCGCATCTTTTCCACCATGTCCACAGTCATGGTCGGGATAAGGACGCCGTCATCGCCTAAGACAGGATCCACTATGCAGAGGCCTTTTTCCGTGAGCAGGTTGTCCATGCACCTGGCGACAAGGTCCATCTGATCAGGAGAGGCCATAAAGCCTGAATAGACTCCGTCAAATTTCTCGCCCAGGCTTTCCCAGTGGCTAATCATGGCCTTCATGTTGTCAGTCAGGTCCAGGAAGGAATAGCCTGACGTGCCGACAGTCTGTGTGGACAGAATGGCCGTAGGCAGGGGAATGGTCTGTATGCCCATGCTGGACAGCACCGGAATGGCTGCGGTTAAGGAGGTGCGGCCTATGCCGGAAATGTCATGAATTGTGACCACGCGGGGAATAATGCGCATAGCTCCTCCAAACAGCAGTTCTGAACAGAACGTCCAAACAGAACACCCGGACAGATCGTCCAAAGGCAGGGATCGTGAAGGCGGGACTTCTTTGAATGTGTCTGTCTTTGTACGGACTTATTGCCATATGGTCAAACCATATGGCGTGTCCGGATCTTGTGCACAATTTTGCTCATGCCCTTGCCAGGAACATACATCTTTACGTATATTCTCAGAGCATGGAGAGCCCTTTGTTCAGGGCCCCTTGCGGATGTCCGCCGGGGCCCTGGCCGGATCAGCCTTTCTCTCAAAGGGTACCGGAAACGGCTTATCCGCAGGGCATCACAGTGGCTGGCCTGCATTCTGACGGCTGTGCCTGAAGAGGGCAGGCCATTTGGGGTAAATGGCATTTTAGGAGGGAGTGTTATGTCTCAGCATCATCATGTCTACGGTCCTGTCTTGTCACGCAGGCTGGGGCGCTCACTGGGCGTCGATCTCCTTCCTTTCAAGACCTGTACCTATGACTGCGCCTACTGCCAGCTGGGACACACCACCAGCCATACCATGGAACGCGGCGAATTCATCCCTGTGGATGAGGTGCTGAAGGAACTGGAAGAACATCTTGCCAAAGATAGGCCTGACATCATCACTTTTGCAGGATCCGGGGAGCCTACTTTGCACAGCGGGCTTGGGCGCTGCATAGAAGGGATAAAGAAGATGACGGACGTCCCCTGTGCCGTTATCACCAACGGATCCCTTCTGTGGATGCCAGAGGTGCGCCAGGATCTGGCAAAGGCTGACATGGTCAACCCGTCGCTGGATGCAGCCCTGCCGTGCACTGCCCGCAAGGCCAATTTTATGGCGCCAGGGCTTAACTTAAGGGATATCCTGAAAGGCCTGGTGACGTTCTGCTCTGAATACAAGGGGCGTATCTGGCTTGAGATTATGCTGGCAAAGGATCTCAATGACAGCGAAGAGGATGTGGAAGCCCTGAACGCCGTGCTGGAACGGCTTGAGAATGTGGAGCGAATCCAGCTCAACACGGTGACAAGGCCTCCGGCTGACAAGACAGTCATGGCCCTGAGCGAGGACGAGCTGAAAGCCGTACAGGCAAAACTGTGCCGCGAAAGTGAGATTATTGCTTCCTTTGCGTCCGTAAAAGAAACAGGCAGAAAGGAGATAACACCGGACGATGTGCTGGATCTTGTCAGCTGTCATCCAAGCACAATGCAGGGGCTCTGTCAGGGGCTCAATGCAGCTGGGAACCAGGTAGAAAAGCATGTTCAGGCCCTTTTGCAGCAGGGAAGGATTGCAAAGGAAGAAAGGGCAGGTGAGTCCTATTTTGTCTGTGCAAGGAACGAAGATGGCAGATAGCCGGCAGGGAAAAGAGAGCGCATTGCAGGCTGCCTGAGCAGCCTGCAGGGAAAGAGTTTTTAGAAGGCTCCCGCATGATGCAGTACAGCATTGTGCGGGAGCCTTGTTTTTGCATGAGTGTGCAACATCAGTCTGAAGCAGAAAGAAGACAGGCGCCCGGGCGCATGACAAAGAGAAAAAGCTGAAAGAGGGATGGCACCCCATAGCCCGGACAGCAAAAGACCTGGTTTGTAAATGTGCGTTCTGCGCAGGGGCGGGACTCTTCCTGATTCAGGGTGCGGGAGATTTTCCAGGGCAGGCACCGGCCATTTGAAAAAGTGCACAGGACGGCCGGTCCTTTTGCCGATGCTTGTGCAGGAGGACGGAGCATCATTTTTTTGCAGTGGCAAAGGTTTGCGGGGCAGATCTCCGCAAGGATCAGAGCAGGGGCAGTTAATGGGAAATCGTGAAAAAAAAGTAAAAAGCTAACACTTTAAAATGCTTGCGTTTTTTTTTTTTTTTCAGTAACATGAAGCCAAATTCCATACTACATAGTCCTGTAATTTCTTGTTTTTCTTGAGAGAAAACGGACTCTTTGCCCAGAATAAGCCTGGGGTGCCAGGCGGTTGCTGGAGGAGAATACGATGAACTTGAAGAATACGGCATGTCTTGCCACATTGCTTTTGTCTATGACTATTGTGGCCCCTGATGTGTGCAGTGCTGAGGACACAGGCGCCGGTGAAGGCGGTGGCGCTGACAGCGGCAGTAACATAGACACCGGCACCGACAGTGGTAGCCCCGATTACGACGACTCCGGTTCAGGTGGCTCTGGTGATTCTGGCTCCGGTGACTCCGGTTCAGGTGGCTCTGGCGATTCCGGCTCTGGTGACTCCGGTTCAGGTGACTCCGGCTCAGGCGACTCCGGTTCAGGCGACTCCGGTTCAGGCGACTCCGGTTCAGGTGACTCCGGCTCTGGTGACTCCGGCTCCGGTGACTCCGGCTCTGGTGACTCCGGCTCCGGTGACTCCGGTTCAGGTGGTTCTGGCGATTCCGGTTCAGGTGGCTCCGGCGATTCTGGCTCAGGCGGCTCTGGTGATTCC
>CAVLCT010000050.1:0-15358 GCA_963661665.1 Bulleidia sp.
CCACGACATAATCGTCGCCAAGATAGGCACGAATGACTTCAGGATTGGACTGGATCTCCTGCGGCTCGCCCTCGGCAATGAGCGTCCCGTATTCCATAACCCAGATATACTCGCAAACACCCATGACAACTTTCATGTCATGCTCAATAAGCAGTATGGTCAGGTCAAATTCATCACGGATCTGACGGATGAAGTGCATGAGTTCCAGGCTTTCCTGAGGATTCATGCCTGCTGCCGGCTCATCCAGCAAAAGGAGCTTAGGCTCTGTAGCTAAAGCTCTGGCAATTTCCAGGCGGCGCTGGGCGCCATAGGGAAGCGATCCAGCCTTTTCATCCACGCTGTCCAGAAGGCCCACTTTCTTCACCAGGTTCAGGGCCTTCTCGCGGATTTCATCTTCCTCTTTGTAGTACATGGGCAGGCCCAGGCAGGACATCCACCAGGAACAGCGGCGCCGCACATGGCAGCCGACCATGACGTTTTCGAGCACGGTCATCTGGGTGGAGAGGCGGATATTCTGGAAGGTCCTGGCGATGCCCAGCTTGCAGCACTGGTTGGGCTTCAGCTTCTTGATGGACTTTCCCTCAAAAAGGACATCGCCTTCAGTGGGATCATAAAAGCCGCTGAGCACGTTAAACATGGTGGTCTTGCCGGCGCCGTTCGGGCCGATAATGCCGCATATGCTTCCCTTGGGCATGGAAATGTCCATGCCGTTGACAGCAATGATGCCGCCAAAACGCATAATCAGGTCACTGGCTGCCAGCACGGCATCCTTGGGAGCAGGTTTTGAGAAACTCACTTATTGCACCCTCCCTGCTTCCTTCTTCTTGTTAAAGAAGGCCGCTAAGCTCCTGAAGGAGATTTCACGGGTACCCATGATACCTTCGCGCCTGTAGAGAATGATAGCCAGAAGGACCAGGGAAAAGACCACCATGCGCATGCCGGGGATGCCGGGGATATTAAACCCAAGAACAGTCATGGGCTCTTCTATGGCACGCAGCCATTCAAGAAGGACGGTGATGATGCCGGCACCAAGAAGCGATCCCGTAAGGGAGCCAAGCCCGCCTGCCACGACAAACATGAGCACGTTAAAGGTCAGAAGGAAATTGAACATCCTGGGGTCAATGGTAGACAGATGGCTGCCAAGCAGTGCCCCGCCTACACCGGCAAAAAAGGCGCCGACGCAGAAGGAAACAACCTTGTAGCCGAAGACATTGATGCCCATGACCTGGGCTGCGATTTCATTGTCCCTGATACAGCGCAGGACATTGCCAAAGTTGCCGTAGACAAGCCTGGCTATGACGACAAGCGTTATCAGCATCCAGATATAGCATGTCAGGAGCGTCGCATGTTCAGGTATGCCCTTGATGCCGAGAGACCCGTTGGTAATGGGCGTTGCGTTGAGCAGAAGGACGCGGATGATTTCAGCAAAGCCCAGAGTGGCAATGCCCAGATAGTCGTCGCCAAGCCTGAGCACCGGCACGGCGATAATGAAGGCAAAGATAAGGGCTACCAGGCCGCCCAGAATGACTGACACCCAGAAGGGGGTGAAGAGCTCAGAGAAAGGCCACATGCAGGGCTCAAGAATCCACATCATCTCCTTCTGCTCGGGCGGAAGGATGCACAGGGCGGACATATACGCGCCAAGAGCCATGAAGCCAGCGTGCCCCAGTGAAAACATGCCTGTAAAGCCGTAAATCAGGTTAAGGGACAGGGCAAAGATGGCGTTGATAAAGAAGAGGCGGCATATGTAGAGCTGGTAGTCGCTCAGGAACAGGCCTGCGTTATCGACGCCAAAGCCTAGGAGCACCATAAGGGCCAGGGCCATGATGGATGATTTGTCGAACTTCATCAGATCTTCTCCTTCAGGTCCTCACCAAGCAGGCCGGTCGGCTTGAAGACGAGCACAACGACAAGGATGATGAAGGCAAAAGCATCACGGTATCCGGACAGATCCGGCAGGAAGGCCACTGTCATAATCTCCACAAAGCCCAGGATGACGCCGCCTATGACGGCGCCCTGCACTGAGCCTATGCCTCCGACCACGGCTGCCACGAAGGCCTTAAGGCCTGGCATGATGCCCATATAGGGATGTACCTGCGGATAGCGCAGGGCCCACATAATGCCTGAGGCTGCGGCCAGTGCCGAACCTACGGCAAAGGTAAAGGCGATGATATTGTCAACGCGCACACCCATAAGGCGGGTTGTTTCTATATCCTTTGATATGGCGCGCATGGCCAGGCCAGGCTTGGTCCTGTAGAGGATATAGAGCAGTGCCACGACCAGCACGGCGGTCATGCAGGGCACAAAGGCCGTGAGCTTGAGAATGCGCACATTGCCGAACTGCCAGTCAGAGAGCAGCCAGTCAGGCTGAAGGACAGGACGGGGCTGTCCGGTAAAAACAACCACGGCCAGGCTTTCTATGAAAAATGATACGGCAATGGCTGAAATAAGGGCCGAAATGCGCGGTGCATCACGCAGGGGCCTGTAGGCCACCCTTTCTACAATGACGCCAAGCATGCTGGCGCCGGCCACTGCCACGATAGCGGAAATACCCCAAGGCCAGCCAAAAGCAAACGTGCCGAAAAAGACGAAATACGCACCTACCATCAATATATCGCCATGGGCGAAGTTGATGAGCCTGAGCACGCCGTACACCATGGTGTAGCCAATGGCTATGAGTGCATACAGCGAACCCAGCGTCAGTGCGTTAAAACAGTGCTGAAAAAACATATCAAGGCTCATGGGGCCCCCGACAGACTGTAATACGAACGGCAGGGCGGATATCAGCTATCCGCCCTGCCTTATGAAAATACCCGCTGGTTACTTGGGAGAAACCTCGGTCACATAGATGCGCTGGCCGTTGCGGTATTCAATGATACCGACAGGCATTTCAGCGTCATGTGTGGCATTGATTGACAGCTTGCCAAGAGGAGTGGGCAGATCCTTTGTCTTGGCAAGAGCGTCGGTAATGGCCTGCTGGTCGGCAGAACCGGCACGCTTGATGGCGTCATAAATAACATAGTAGGAGTTGTAGCCCAGAGCGGCGTTGACGTTGGGATCCTGGCCGGGATGAGCCTTGTACCAGGCTTCGGTAAAGGTCTTGGCCTCGGGAGTCATGTCGGTCTTTTTGACATCGTAGGGGAAGGTGGTGTGCAGGAAGCCTTCCACAGCCTTGCCGCCAATCTTGACAGTGTCAGGATTGTCCATGGCATCGGCGCCCATGAGCCTGAAGGTTGCGCCCAGTTCGCGGGCCTGCTTCATAATGATGGCACCTTCAGCAAAATAGGCGGGCATGAACACAACGTCGGGCTTCATCTTGATAAGCTCGGTGAGCTGGGCAGTGAAGTCCTGATCGCCGGAGCTGTACTTCAGCTTGGCAACCATTTCGCCGCCGAGCTTCTTGAAGGACTTTTCAAAGAAGGCAGACAGGGCAACGGCGTAGTCGTTGGTCATATCCATGAGTATGGCAGCCTTTTTCATCTTAAGGTTTTCATACACATAGGTAGCGGCTGCGGCACCCTGCCAGGGGTCGATGTAGCAGACCCTGAAGTAGTACTTCTTGCCCTGGGTAACCAGAGGGTTGGTGCAGCTGGTGCCCACAGCAGGAGTTTTGCCCTTTTCGGCCACTTCGCCGCCGGCCATGGCCAGGGAAGAACCGTAGGTGCCGATAATGACATTGACGTGATCGCGCTCAATGAGGCGTTTCACGGCATTGCCGGCTTCCACTTTGTCAGATTTGTTGTCAACCACGACCAGTTCGATGTCACGGCCCAGCACCTTGGGCATCTGCTCATGGGCAAGCTTGACACCATCGACTTCCAGCTGGCCGCCAAAGGCATTCTGGCCTGTCAGAGGCAGATATACGCCAACCTTGATGGGACCTTTGTCATCGGCTGCCTTGGCAGGAGAGCCTGCAAAGGCAATGCCTGCGCAGGCAAGAAGAGCCAGGATCGAAGAACGGAATTTCATACGGACTCCCTAAATTAAAAAGAATCTGAGGGCTGTTGCAGCTGCCGGCTTTTTTGTCTGCACATCTGCCTTTCTGAAAAAACAGATTAGAGACCCATTCCTTCCAAAAACAGGAAGATTGCCGGGCTTGTAACATGTTCGTCACCGAACATTGCTTTTTCTACGCCAGAAAAGCACAAAAAAACAAGAAAAAATCGTATCCTGAGACCTACAGAATTACGGTCTTGCGGATCCTGCTCCTGATTTTCCTGCTTCTTCAGCCAGAAACGATGTTCACGGCATCATGCCCATGGCTTAATGGTGGCACTGTCCTTATATCAAGGGAGGGGAACAGGCCGCCATTGCCTGCTGCATACAGCCTGAAAGCACTGTTCAGGAAGCCTGCCAGATATAGGGGGATAATATGAGGCTCCCTTCAGGCAGAAAAGCTATCACTTCCCATCCCGTTAGACAAGACAGTGTTTTTCAGGTGCAGGGGGGATGGCAGTGCCCGGACACCAGAACGCCTGGTCTTGAGACGGGAAGGACAGCGGGCATACCCGGGAATGTGCAGGCAAAACTGACAAACATTCAGGACAGGCGGCCCTGCCCGCTTCTGCCGCCTGTGCGGCCTGCATTTCCTGCCAGGTTCAGTTTGTCTCTTTTTTCACTTTTATAATTACGGACAGTGCGAATATTGAAAGACTGCATGAGAAAAATTTCTCATGCACATTGTGCAAAAAAGAACTTTTACCGTTACAAAATCTTATGTTGCTTTTCTTACATACTTCTAAAAAAACTTAAAAAAATAATAGACACAAGACTTACTTTGCGTTAATGTTCAGCTAAAGGTTAAATTTCATCATCTTCTTATTACTGTTCAATAAAAGATAGATGATTAACTACACGACACAATCGCATGTCGCGTTACGAACATGATTGTTTGTATGTACCTTCAGTGTACAGGAGACAGAACCATGAGTGACTACAAGTTCCCCGAAAAGTATCAGCTGTTCTACGGTGGCCAGTGGAAGGATGCTTCTGACGGCGCTACATTAAAATGCACCAGCCCTGCCGACGGCAGCGAGCTTTCCTATATCGCCCAGGCTACCAAGGAAGACGTTGATGCAGCCGTTGCCGCTGCATGGAAGGGCTTTGAAAGCTGGAAGAAGACCACTGCCAAGGAACGCGCTGTCATCCTTAACAAGATTGCTGACATCATTGATGCCAATGCAGAACACCTGGCCACTGTCGAATCCCTGGACAACGGCAAGCCCATCCGTGAAACGCTGAATGTGGACATTCCCATGTCTGCAGAGCACTTCCGCTACTTTGCCGGCTGCATCCTGGCTGAAGAAGGTTCATGCAACTTCCTGGACAACAATACGCTCAGCATGATTGTCCGCGAGCCCATCGGTGTTGTCGGCCAGATTATTCCCTGGAACTTCCCCTTCCTGATGGCTGCCTGGAAGCTGGCCCCCGTGCTGGCCAGCGGCTGTTGCACAGTCATCAAGCCCTCCAGCGAGACCTCTCTCAGCGTGCTGGAACTGGCCAAGCTGGTGCAGGATGTCATTCCCGCCGGCGTCTTTAACGTCATCACCGGCTCCGGCAGCAAGTCCGGCCAGTACATGCTGGATCACAAGGGCTTCCGCAAGCTGGCCTTCACCGGCTCCACTGAAGTGGGCCGCCAGGTCGCCCTGGCCGCAGCCAACCGCATCATTCCTGCCACGCTGGAACTGGGCGGCAAGTCTGCCAACATCTTCTTTGATGACTGCGACTTCGAGATGGCCATGGACGGCCTGCAGATGGGCATCCTGTTCAACCAGGGCCAGGTCTGCTGCGCAGGCTCCCGCGTCTTCGTACAGGAAGGCATCTACGACAAGTTCGTCGCCGAGGCCGTAAAGCGCTTCAACGCCGTCAAGGTCGGCCTGCCTCTTGATCCTGCTACCCAGATGAGCTGCCAGATCAACAAGCGCCAGGTGGAGAAGATCCTGAAGTACGTGAAGATTGGCGAGGAAGAAGGCGCCAAGGTGCTCTGCGGCGGCGTTGCAGCCACAGAGGGCGAGCTGGCCAAGGGCTGCTTCCTGCGTCCCACCCTGCTCGGCAATGTCACCAACGACATGCGCGTGGCCCAGGAAGAAATCTTCGGACCCGTTGCCTGCATCATCAAGTTCAAGGATGAAGACGAAGTCATCGCCATGGCCAACAAGAGCGACTACGGCCTTGGCGGCGCAGTCTGGACCAGGGACATTAACAGGGCCATCCGCGTTTCCCGCGGCGTAGAAACAGGCCGTATGTGGGTCAACTGCTACAACAGCATTCCCGAGGGCGCTCCCTTCGGCGGCTACAAGGATTCCGGCATAGGCCGTGAAACCCACAAGGTTATCCTGCAGCACTACACCCAGATGAAGAACATCCTCATCAATCTGAGCGAGTCTCCCACCGGTTTCTACCCTGCCAAGTAACATCCTTAAGGTAACATCCCCCTGACAAAGCAAGGGAGGCAGTGCTTCACTGCCTCCCTTTTTTAGTCCCTGAAAAAGGCATGTGAAAAGGAAGTCCCGCAGGGCCTTTTCAGCACTGCGGGACAGAGTTTGCGATTTCCAGTCAAAAGACATGCGGCAGGACGGTTTGTGCAGCCTGCACCAGGATGCGCCGTAAGAATGACCCCTTAAGAACGAACCCTAAGGATAAACCGTAAGGATACGCCCTCAGGCACGATGCACTGAACTATGCAACCGTGTAAATTCTCACCTCGGGATCAGCACTCCACAGAGGCTGAAGGCCTTTGACGACATCGTTGTTGAAAAGTTCGGTCTTAAGGTAGGCAGCGGCATGCTCTGCGCTGTCGAATCCGTGCAGGACCTGCACATCCTCGTCGCGGACAAGCAGGTTTTTGGTGAGTGCGCCTTCAATGGTCTTCAGGAAGGGATCACGGTAATCGGTGTAGACTTTGGCTGCGGCAGGACGGTTGGCAGCGTCAATGCGCATGGTGATTTCAAGATATGCCTTTACTTCCATGACAAAAACTCCTGTATGTATGAATTTTGCAAATTGCGGCTGTATGAAGCCGGATGGCAAAAACATAGCCTCCCGCAGACAAAAGAAAAGTCATGGGCGAATTTATTAGCAGCTCACAAATTTCATAGTCCTTGCCGGCAGCAAGGTTTCTGCATAAGATTGCCGGTCAGGACATCTGGTCCGGACAGGGGGAAAACATGTATCAGGCAAAATTGGAAAAAGACATCAGATGCCCGCTGGAATACGGCCTAAAGGTTTTTGGCGGGCGATGGAAGTCACGCATAATCTGCGTGCTGGCACACCAGGAAACCCTGCGCTATGGCAAGCTCAGGGACGAACTGACCAATATCACGGATGCCGTGCTTGCGCTCAACCTGAAAGAGCTTATTGCTGACGGCATAGTAGAGCGCGTGCAGTTCAATGAGATTCCCCCTCGCGTGGAGTACAGCCTCACCGAAAAAGGACGTTCGGTTGTGCCCATATTGCAGACTATCTGCAAATGGTCAGGGGCGTATTACAAAAAAGTCAGTGACACCAGCATCGCCCAGTGCCTGCAATGCGACTACGCATCAGGAGAATAACATCATTCATCACTAAAAACGGCATAGTCCCTGATATCAAGGGCTGACATCTTCTTGTAGAGACAGCTTCGCGCTATGCCCAGCAGCTTTGCTGCCTTCACCTTGTTGCCTCCGCATTTTTTCAGGGCATCCAGAATACTCTTTCGTTCCGCCTCCATCCTGCTCTCAGACAGTTTTCCGCGAGCATCAGGAGCCGGAACGTTTTTTTGTTCATGGTCATTTTTGCTGCCTTCTTCTGAACCAATGGCACTGCCGATAGTACTCCCGATAGTGCTGTGCAGAAATTCATTGTCTGCCTTGTGAAAAAAGCGCTCAGGCAAATGTCTTAGGCAGAGCTCTGTTTCCCCTTCCTTCATGGAATAGAGAGCATAGGTCAGGATGTTGCGCAGTTCACGTACATTGCCCCGCCAGGGATGCGTGCTGCAAAGGGAAAGGACCTCCTTTGCTATGCGTATGGTATTGCCTTTTTCAGGGCCCAGCAGGCTTGAGAGAATGGAGTAGGCCAGGAGAGGTATATCGGCAATGCGCTCCCGCAAGGGAGGGACGACCAGGTCAAATAGATTAAGGCGGTAGTACAAGTCTTCCCTGAACTGCCCCTGCTGCACCATCTGTTCCAGATTCCTGTTTGTGGCCGAAACCAGGCGGAAGTCCACATAATGGGGGCTTGGAGAGCCCAGTTTCTGTATCTCGTGGTTCTCAAGCACGCGCAAAAGCTTGGCCTGAAGCGTAAGCGGCATTTCGCCTATCTCGTCAAGGAATATGGTGCCTCCGTCAGCCAGCTCAAACTGCCCCTGCTTGCCGGATGCCTTGGCGCCGGTAAAGGCCCCTGGCTCGTACCCGAAAAGCTCTGATTCCATAAGTTCATGAGGAATGGCCGCACAGTTCACGGCCACAAAATTTTTGGCATGCCTTGAGCTGGCTGCATGAACAGCCTGGGCTATCAGATCCTTGCCTGTGCCGTTTTCGCCCAGGATTAGGATGGGCTCGTTGTTCTTTGCAAAGCGCTTCCCCTTTTCCTTGAGAAGGCGCATGGAGGCACTCTCGCCCACAATGGAGTCAAAGCTGACGATTTCAGTACTCTGCCTTGGGTAGAGCGTTGTGGAATAGCTGCTGTAATTTTCCAGCTCGTCAATGATATTCTGCATCTCATGTATCTTGTCCTTCATGGGCGATACAGAGATATTTTCGGTCATACATCCGGCAACACGGCCTTCCCTGTCACGCAAAGGCCATCTGTACGTCACACCGTAAAGGCCGTTTATGGACACAGAGGCGCAGGAATTTGCCTTTCCTGTTTTCAAAAGCTCGATAATGCCCTGCTTTGCCGTCAGGAAAAATTCAGTGGCATCAAGCCCGATACAGCTGTCATCAAGGCGGTACATCTTCTTGTAGGTTGTGTTGGCAAACACAAGCTTTGCCCTGTGATTGAAGATGGCAATCCCTGAATGAAGCATCTCCAGAATGTCGATATTGACATTGACCGCATCAAAAAACTCTTCCAGCTGTTGTTCCATCCTGTCTGCTCCCTGCAAAAACGTACAAACCATAAAAAGGGGCGCAGCCTTTGTCCTTTGTGCGCATTAGGAACAAAGCGCCGTGTCCGGGCAAGAAAACTGTCCTCAGACAGACACATCACTGTCCTTATATACAGGCAAAGTTGTCCTTTTACAAGGACAGCCAGCAGGAACAGATTTTTCAGGCCAGCCAATAACTGCCTGGAATTAAAGCTTTTTTATCTGTCTGTGAAAATTGGCACGTTTTTTTCATATAGGGTTATGTCCTCCCTTTGTACGACAGGGAGGACAGAGCGGCACTCTGTA
The DNA here is from genome assembly GCA_963661665.1 of Bulleidia sp. Lineage (GTDB taxonomy): Bacteria > Desulfobacterota > Desulfovibrionia > Desulfovibrionales > Desulfovibrionaceae > Desulfovibrio. Next base: position 9,371 of record CAVLCT010000050.1, read on the forward strand.
GTATGCCTGCAGCATGCCTCTCCATGCAAAAAGGAGTTTTTTGTACCTCAATCCTATCGTTCCAGGAAGCATCACTAAGGAGCACCACTATGTTTACTCCGGAAAAAACGAAGGCCGCCCTTGCAGCGGAACAGGCAGGACACGGAACCTATGCCATAGACTGGGCAACCGCTGATGACCGTATCCGCCTCTGCAAAGGAATCGTCACTGATACCAACCAGCAGATGGACCCCGAACGCCTGAGCGTCCTCAAGGCCGTGTATGAAGAAAATCCCGGCGAGGAGCCGGTCCTGCTTCGTGCCAGGCTTCTCGAACGCCTGCTGCTTGAAAAGAAGCTCTTCCTTGACGAAAACCCCATCGTCGGCACCCTGACCAGCATCCGCTGCGGCCTGTACGCATACCCGGAATGGAGCTGCGACTGGATCAAGGACGAGATGGACATGGCCAAAATCTGCTCCCTTGGCGAAATCGTCATTCCTGACGAAACCAAGGATCTCATGATGGGCGTGTACAACCAGTGGAAGGGCCGCACAGTCCGCGACACTGCAGACATCAATTACAAGAAACTGTACGATGTCGATCCCCGTCCCTACATCAAGTCCGGCATGCTCTACGACGTTATGAACGTCTCCTTAGGTTCCGGCTGCGCCAACTACAACATGATCCTGACCAAGGGTGCACGCGGCGTTCTGGCAGAAGTCGAAGAGAGCATGAAGAAGCTGCAGAACCAGAGCGGCGACTACCGCAAGCTGGCCTTCCTGCAGGGCATCAAGATTGTTCTTGAAGCCTTCGTCAAGTGGGCACACCGCTATGCAGACCTCTGCGAGGAAACGGCTGCCACAGAAAAGGACGCCAAAAAGAAGGCCGAACTGCTGGAAACTGCCGAAATCTGCCGCTGGGTGCCTGAAAATCCTGCCCGCAACTTCCGTGAAGCCATCCAGTCCTACTGGTTCGCCCACCTGCTGGTAGAAATTGAACAGATGGGCTGCGCCAACTCCCCGGGACGTTTCGGACAGTTCATGTATCCCTTCTACAAGAAGGACATTGAAGAAGGCCGCATTACCCGCGATGAAGCCAACAAGCTGACCTGCTTCCTCTTCATCCGCCACACCGAGCTTGGCACCTACTCCGGCATGGCCCACCAGAAGGCCCTTTCCGGCCACACCGGCCAGACCCTTGCCATAGGCGGCCTCACTCCCGACGGCAAGGACGCCAGCAACGACTATGAAATGGTCATCATGGATGTCCAGACCAGGATGCAGAACATCCAGCCCACCCTGGCCCTGTGGTACACGCCCATGATGGAACCGGCCTATCTCATGAAGGCTGTGGAAGTAATCCGCACAGGCTGCGGCCAGCCCCAGTTCATGAACACGGCCATCGGCGTTGCCCGCAACCTGCTGCACTTCGGCCCCGACGGCATCACCATCGAGGAAGCCCGCAACGTGGCCAACTTCGGCTGCGTGGCCAGCGGCGTCACCGAGGCAGGATCCTACATCGCAGGCGAAGACGCCATCTGCGCAGCCAAGTTTGTGGAACTGGCCCTCTACAACGGCTGGGATCCCACTACCAAGAAGCAGCTTGGCCCCAAGACCGGCGAAGCCAACGACTTCAAGGACTACGAGGAACTGTACGAGGCTGTCCGCAAGCAGATCAAGGCCGGCATGACAGTGCAGCGCAGGCATTCCAACCTCTCCACAGCTGCCCATGAAAAGATTGTGCCCAGCATCTTCCGCTCAGCCCTGCACGATGGCTGCATCGAAACAGGCATGACCGAAGAGGCAGGCGGCCACAAGTATCCGCAGGGCATGGCCATCCTCTCCACGGTTGTTGATGCAGGCAACGCCCTGCACGCCATCAAGGAACTGGTCTTTGAGAAGAAGGTCTTCACCATTGCCAAGCTGCGCGAGGCCCTGGAAGCCGACTGGGTTGGCTATGAAGACATCCAGAAGATGTGCCTTGACGTACCCAAGTACGGCAACGACGATCCCGAAAGCGACGCCTATGTGCAGAGGCTGTTTGAGGACTTCAAGACCATCTACACCGAATGCGGGCCGAACTATTTCGGCAAGAACTGCTACCTGGATGCCTACTCCCTCTCCTTCCACAACCTCTACGGCTCCATCATGAATGCCTTCCCCAACGGCCGCAAGAAGGGCATCGCCTTCACGGACGGCAGCGTTTCCGCAACTCCCGGCACAGACACCCAGGGACCGACAGCCCTTATCAAGTCTGCGGCCCAGGCAGTGGATACAACCTGGTATGTATCCAACCACTTCAATATGAAGTTCCTGCCCTCCGCCCTGGAAGGTGCCAAGGGCGCCCGCAACCTGCTTGACCTCATCAAGACGTACTTTGACTGGGGCGGCAGCCACATCCAGTTCAACTGCGTTTCCCGCGAAACCCTGATCGATGCCAAGGAGCATCCTGAAAGACATAAGGAACTTGTTGTCCGCGTCGCCGGTTTCTCCGCCTACTTCACCCGCCTTGATGCCGGTGTGCAGGACGAAATCATCAAGCGTACCGAATACAAGTAACCATCCCTGAAAACCCCGGGCGGATGGAATCTGCAGTGAATTCATCTGTAGCGAATTCATCTGCAATGAATCCATCCGCCCTTTTCAGCCTCTTTCAGCCTCTTTTCCGCCTTGTACGGCTACATTTCACGACACATTTCACATTGCTCCCTTTGCAAGCCAAGGTCCGTCATCATGTCTACAAAAGGAATCATCTATAATATTCAGCGTATGTCCGTCCATGACGGCCCGGGTCTGAGAACAACCGTCTTCTTCAAGGGCTGTCCCCTGCACTGCCTCTGGTGCAGCAATCCTGAATCGCAGGCCCATGCCCCGCAGCTCCTCTTTTTCCAGAACCTGTGTTCTGGCTGCGGACACTGCCTTGAGGTATGCACGCATGGAGCCGCAATCAGAAAAGGAAATGCAGTCTCCCGTGACTTTTCAAAGTGTACAGGGTGCGGAGCATGTGCGCTAGAGTGCCCTACCGAGGCATGCGACATGTCCGGACAGGAATACGATATCGACACGCTCATGAAAGCCATACGAAGGGATGCCTCCTTTTTCAGCAACTCAGGAGGCGGCGTCACCTTCTCAGGAGGGGAGTGCACCATGCAGGGAGCCTTCCTCACGGAACTTACCGAGGCCTGCCTGAGCGAGGGCCTGCACACCTGTATCGACACCTGCGGGCACACGGAACCAAAGATTTTTGAAAAACTGCTGGGCCTGGCAGACCTTTTCCTTTTTGACATCAAGCATATGGACAGCGAGCAGCACAGGCGCCTGACAGGACAGGGAAACGAGCTTATACAGCGCAACCTTGAAACTGCCCTGAAAACGGTTCCGGAAAAAATCTGCATCCGCATACCGCTCATGCCAGGCCTTAATGACTCAGAGGAAAATATCGCTGCCGTCGCCGCCCTTCTGAAACCGTATGGCATAAGCCATGCCGATGTCCTGCCCTGCCATTTCTTCGGGGCAGGCAAGTATGATGCGCTGGGGCGCCCCCAGCCGGACGTTCATGAATACACGCCGGAGGAACTTTCTGTCATTCTCAGGCGTTTTGCCGCTCACGGCCTGGAAACAGAAATCGTATAATACCAGACATAGAGGGAGGATTTATCATGGATACCAATACAGCCTATCGCAGAAAAAGGATTATTCTGTTCCTGGCTATTTCCGTCGGCTATCTGGTTGTTTTCTTCCAGAGGGTAGCCCCGGCCATTGTCGGGCCGGTCATGTCAGAGGAACTGGGGCTGGCCGCAACCGATCTCGGCATCATGGCCTCCATGTATTTCTGGGCCCAGGCTGCGGGCTGCATTCCGGCAGGCCTTTTCTCAGATACCTTTGGCCCGCGCAAAATCATTGCCACAGGCTTAATCTGCGCCGCTGGCGGAACAGCTGTCTTTGTCATGGGAGACAGCATCCCTGTCCTGGCTCTTGGCCGCTTTATCATAGGCCTGAGCGTCAGCGTGGTCTTTGTGGGCGCCATGAAGATCTTTTCCGACTGGTTCTATCCCAATGAGCTGGCAACATGCTCCGGCGTCCTGCTGGCTGTGGGCAACCTTGGCGCACTTCTCTCCACCAGCCCTCTTATGTGGCTCATCGCAAAGGCAGGATGGCGCGATGCGTTCTGGTTTGTCACTGTCTACACCCTGTTCTCAGGCATTCTTGCCTGGGTAGTCCTGCGCAATACACCAAAGGAATGCAACCTGCCTGAAATCAATGCTGCTGCATCCTCGCAGGAAAAAGTGTCCATGCGCACTGCCCTGAAAGCAGTTTTCTCAACCCGCAAGTTTTACCTGGTTACCCTGGCAAGCACATTGTACTACGGCACGCTGATGAACGTGGGCGGCCTGTGGTCCGGTCCCTATTTGCAGGATGTCTATGGCTTAAGCAAGGATGTCGCCTCTTCCATCGTCATGTTCTTCACTATGGGCATGATTGTCGGCTGCCCTGTCAGCGGCTGGCTTTCTGACAAGGTTATCCGTTCCAGAAAGAAGGTACTGCTTCTTGGCATCATTCTCCATGCCCTGGCCTATATTCCGCTGTGCTTCTTCACAGCTGCTGTACCCTCTACTGCCCTGCTCTATGTCCTGTTCGCCACATTCGGCTTCACCGGCGGCTTCTTCGTAGTCTGCTTTGCCTGCGTCAAGGAAACCACCGAGCCCAGGTTCGCTGCTACCGCAGTCGGCGGCCTTAACATGGGCATAGCCGTGGGTGCCGCCTTCTTCCAGTATGTCTGCGGCCTCATCATTGATGCCCATGGCAAGACCGGTGCCGTGTACGGTGCTGACGCCTACGCCAGCGCCTTCCAGCTCTGCATGCTCATGATGGCCTGCGCCGCTGTCTTTATGTTCTTCTTTAAGGAAAAAGCCGAATAGCAAAGCATGTACCCTGTCCCCTGGATTTCCGGCCCGGGGCCGGGATCCGGGGGACATACTTTTTTTGAAAAAAGCGACAAAGGAAAAAAGATGTCTTTTACTGTTGATACAGCCATATGCACCAGCTGCGGGCTCTGCGCCGCAGGATGCGTCTGCGGCCTGATTGCCATGAATAAGGACGGCGTGCCGTACATAGCAGAGGCAAAACAAGCCTCCTGTGTGCACTGCGGCCACTGCGCAGCAGTCTGTCCCACAGGGGCCGTTACTCTTGACGGCACAAATCCCGACAAGCTTGAGCCGGCCGATCCTCCGGTTCCTTCCTACATGGTACAGCACCTGCTGAAAACCCGCCGTGCCATACGCAACTTCCAGCCGCAGGCTGTAGAAGAGTCTGTTTTGCAGGAAGTGCTTTCCCTGGCAGCCTATGCCCCGACAGCACACAATGCGAGAGAGGTTTCATACCTTGTCCTTAACGGCAGGGATAAGGTGGAAACGGTGCTGCAGGCAGCCGTGCGCCTTATGGTAGAACATCACATCTACCCCAATCATACGGCAAATGTCCGCAGCGGCCATGACACGCTTTTCCGTGGTGCTCCCTGCCTTATTCTCATCCATGCCCCGGAAAGGATTCTTTCAGAAACTGACTGTGCAACTGCCGCAAGCTATCTTGAGCTGGCCCTTCCTGCCTTTCAGCTGGGATCCTGCTGGGCCGGCATGCTCATAGAAGCCTGTGCCTACGGCCTGCCCAAGGAGATACAGATACCAAAGGGGCATAAGCTCTATGCGGCCCTTATGGTCGGCAGGCCTGATGTAAAATATACGCGCATTCCAGAAAGGTCTGCCCCTGAAATAAGCTGGGCCTGACAAAAGCTTCAAGAGGCAATGCCCAGGCCGGCACCATCAGCTACCAACCAACCCGGACAAAGTACCCAAAACTCTTTCACATTCATCCAGAAAATACCGTCCAGGCATACCAAAGGCCTCTGCTTCCCGCAAAAGCAGAGGCCTTTTCATGCTTGCATGGCCTGTCTTTCAGGACAGGAAAAGACATCCTCCCAGGGTCTGCCCAAAGAAGGATGTCTTTTTGATTA
>CAVLCT010000051.1:0-14421 GCA_963661665.1 Bulleidia sp.
CCAGGATAGATAAACTGATAGCCTATACGGGAGTCAGAGCCTATGCCGTTGCGCACCTCGCGCACATCGGCCCCCACTTCCTCGCACAGCGTGGCTATTTCGTTGATAAAGCTTATCTTGGTTGCCAGCATGCAGTTGGCAGCATACTTGGTCATCTCGGCACTGGCCACGCTCATGATGATAAGCTTTTCACGGTCACGGGCAAAGGGAGCATAAAGCTCCTTCATAATGGTGGCAGAACGCTCGTTGTCAGTGCCCACGACCACACGGTCCGGCTTCATAAAGTCATGGATGGCAGCGCCTTCCTTCAAGAACTCAGGATTGGAGACCACGTCAAAGGGAATATCGAGGCCGCGCTTTTTAAGCCCCTGCTCCACCATGGCCCTGACACGCTTGGATGTACCCACAGGAACAGTGGACTTGTCTACAACGATGAGCTCATTGGTCATGACCTCGCCAATCTCTTTGGCGACAGCTTCCACGTACTGCAGGTCGGCAGATCCGTCCTCGTCAGAGGGTGTGCCCACGCAGATAAAAGCCACCTCGCTGCCAGGCAGGGCTTCTTTCAGGCTTGTGGTAAAGAAAAGGCGCCCTTCCTTGTATGAATGCTCAACCATCTGGGAAAGGCCGGGCTCAAAGAAATGAACCACGCCCTTTTTCAGCTTTTCTACCACCTTCTCATTGACGTCCACACAGGAGACGGTATTGCCCATTTCAGCAAAGCAGGCCGCCGTCACAAGCCCTACATAGCCGGTTCCTATAATACATATTTTCATAATATATCCTTATATATTCCCCTGCAAAGCAAGGGAATCAGCAGTTATGCAATACACGTCTAGAACAGGTTTCTGCTCTCAACCCCGGCCCTTTCAACGCGGTCTTCTACTTCCACGCCCTTGGGCGGAGTAAAATTAAACACAGAGGAACTGACCGAGGCATTGGGAATAAAGGATGTAAAGCGCACGTCGTTTTCATTGCCATAGAAATCGGTAATAACGGCACGCTGTATATAGCCCTTTTCAGGATCAACATACAGCCTGGCTTCTACCAGTGTAGGCACCGGCTCCTTGGGATAGAGCTGCAAAATGACAAGCTTGCCCTCTGTTCCTGTCTGGGTCACGTCAAAATCCTGGGACAGTAAGGCCTGCCCTGTCACAATCTGGATGAGCGATCTGGAATCGTTGACCAGTTCCTTGGGATAGCGGTAGGCAATGCCTTCATCCACAATGTAATCCCAGATTTCCTTCTTGCTGATGACAAGATGCTCTTCCACAGGCTTCTTTGTCTGCCAGGAAATGAGCAGTGGCTTCTTAAAGACAAGCGTCCCTTCCCGCTGCTCCTTGGAGCCGCTTTCACGATGGGTCAGGTACTGGGTAAATTCAGCCTGGAACGTCTCAAGCGAGGCATAGCGGTCACGTATGGTTACAGCTATGCCTTCATCGGCACGGGCAGGTGCCATGCAGAGAAGGACTAATGACAAGACGGTTAAGAGGAAAGAAGAACGCTTCAGCATACGCTTACATGGGCAGAGCCCACTCCTCCTGAAAAACTATTTGCAGGCATCAGCAAATGGCAAAAAGTATGAACTTTATACCGGCATGAAGACCGGTGACTATATACAAGGCTTACAGCCTGAAAGCAAATAGACCGCATGCCGGATTTAGTGCATCAGCACCGGCCTTGCCTTGCCGGCTCCTGGAGACGGCCCCACAAGCCCGTCGGCATCCAGCTGGTCCATGTAACGGGCAGCCTTGTTGTAGCCTATATTGAAACGGCGCTGCAAAAGGGAGATGGAGACATTGCCCTTTTCCCTGATAAATTCCAGCACTTCCTGGTACATGGCATCCTGAGAGCTGACGCCATGGCCGCGCACGCCGGCATCACTGGGCGTGTCCTCTTCCCCCCATGTAGAAAAATCAACATCGTATTTGGGACGGCACTGCTTCTTCCAGAATGCCACCACTGACTGCACTTCCTCATCACGCAGAAAAGGCCCGTGCAGTCTGGTGAGCTCCCCGCCATTGGGATAAAAGAACATGTCACCATTGCCAAGCAGTTTTTCGGCTCCGGCATTACCAAGCGTAGTCATGCTGTCCTGCCTAGAGGAAACCCTGAAGCAGATGCGGCAGGGGAAGTTGGCCTTGATAAGCCCCGTCACCACGTCCACGCTGGGGCGCTGGGTAGCAATAATCATATGGATGCCGCAGGCCCTGGCAAGCTGGGCCAGGCGGATAATGCACGGCTCAACGTCCTTGCGTGCCTGCAGCATGAGATCCGCCAGCTCGTCTATGACAATGACGATATAGGGCATAGGCCCAAGATCTGCCAGTTCAGGAGGGAGATTACCCTCATAGCTTGCCAGCTTTTCGTTGTAGCCCTTTATGTTCTTTGTATTGAGGCGCGCCATGCGGTTATAGCGCTGATCCATTTCGGCAACGGCCCAGAGCAGCGCATTCTTGGCATCGCCTACTTCCTTCACCACGGGATGAACCAGATGGGATTCATCCTCGTACATGCCCATCTCAACCCTTTTGGGATCCACAAGCAGAAGCTTGAGTTCCTGCGGCGTCCTGGTCAGCAAAAGGCTTGTCAGCATGGCGTTGAGGCACACGCTCTTGCCCTGTCCGGTGGCGCCTGCCACCAGAAGATGAGGCATGCGGGCCAGATCGCTCACATAGGGACGGCCTGTTGTGTCCTTGCCTACCACCAGAGGCAGGGCACCATCTGCATGCTGGAAAGCGGGAGAAGAGGCAATCTCCCTGAAATTGACGACAGACCTGTTGCAATTGGGAATAACAATACCCACAGTGTCAGTGCCAGGAACAGGAGCCTGTACAAAAACGGAGACAGCCTTAAGGGAACGGGCAATATCCTCGGTATGCCGCGTAAACACACGCACGGACACGCCGCGGGCAGGCCGTAGCATATAGGTTGTCACCACAGGGCCGGGAGTTGCGCGCACAAGTTCAGCCTCGATGCCGAAGTCGGCAAGGCAGCTCATCAATAGTTCTGAGCGAAGCTCAACATCCTCTTCCGTGTCCATGGGTGCAGGTTCAGGCTTTTGCAACAGGGCAAGAGGCGGCAGGACGTATTCTGTGTCCTGCGAAGCAGGTATCTCCTGAGCCTCGTCAGGATCATCATTTTCAGATTCATCCACAGCGTCGCTCACTGTGGCAGGGCTGGCGGAAATGCGGGATGTTGCGGCTGAAGATTCAGTATCAGAACCTGTGGCAGACAATATACCGTCATAATCGCCTGCTTTATCGTCAGGAATATTGCCACCAGCATCCGCTGCAAAAGGTATTGCAGTATCCGCCACCGGCAGGCCGGAACCCCAAAGCACGGCTACAGCAGAGGAGCTGCCGCTGGCAATGCCGTCAGTCTCCGTGCCAGCTGCGGACTTTTCAGTATTTTCCAGTCCGGCAAGGACTGCTTTCCTTTCTGGAAAATTATTTGAGCCAGTACATTTATCATCCTGGAAAGAAGCAGGATCAGAGGCGGGCACAGCAGGACCTGTCAATGCGTCCCTTTCAGCAGCATTGAGGCGAACTCCCAGCCCTGGGGTCTCAGATTCGCCGTCACTGGCAAAAAGCGCCTGCCTCTCCGCATCCCGTTCTGACAGGCTCTCATTTTTTTCATCTCCAATGCCGGTTTTTTCCTGCACAGCGGTAGCAGATGCACCCTCTGTACTAGACGAACCAGTCTCCTCCGCCACGTTTTGCAGGGAGACTGCCTTTCCTGTGGCAGAATCGTCTACCAGGCTTGGCACTTTTGAAGGCAGAAGGTCAAGGCTGCGGTCAAGTCCCTTGTTCCGTTTGCCAGCTTTTTTATCTTTTAAAGTTGAGCCTGCCTCTGCCCCGGTAGCATCAATATTGCCCGGCTGTCCGCCCTGGACTGCTGCATGAACCTGATACGGGGCATACACAGCGACCCGGTCAGGAGCGGCATACTGCTCGGCATAGGCCCTGTCCAGGGGAACACCTGCTTCCTCAGCCCTTGCAAAGGGTATATTTTCCTCAACCAGGGGAATCCCTCTGACAACGGTCCTGGCAAGCATGCCATGTGTCTCAGGTTCCTGTTCAGCGGAATCGCCTGTAACAGATCGTCTTTTTCTGCCAATAAGGGAGATCAGAAAAGACGCAGTTCCAGGCACAGCCAGAGCGACTGTGCGGACGACACGGCCCAAAACGGTTTTGGGCTTTGTTTCATCGTCAAAGAACAGGCGTCTGGCCCTTGGAACATCCTGTTCAGATTCTGCATCCCCTTCTTCCCCACTGTCAGATACAAAGCGCTCCCGAAAGCGCCTGACAACCTCGTTAATGGGCAGGCTGACAAAGAGCTGCAGGCCGATGGCAAAGAGAAAGAGCCAGAAAAGAGTGGAGCCAAAAGGGGACAGCATGCGTCTGGATGCGGACAAAAGAAGCTGTCCGGCAAATCCCCCGCCACGCAGGTCCCCTATAGACAGATCAACAGCCTGCACAAAAACAAGGCAGGCGAAGGAAAGGCATCCCAGCCCCACCCAGCGCCACCAGGCAAGAGGCGGCTTGCGGGTGAGGCAGCGGATTGAAAAGACAGCCAGAATAAGGGGAAGAACCAGGGAACCCGTTCCGAAAAGGTCGTTGAAAAAACCGGCGACATAGGAACCGATAACGCCACCCATGTTGCTGACATTCGAGCTGCTCACAGCATGGTTTATGCTGGGGTCGTCTGCAGAGTAGGTCAGCAGGCTCAGAAGCAGCAGAAACAGCCAGAACAACAGGAAAATACCGGTCACCCCCCTTAGGGGGAATCCGCCCTGCCTTTTCCCGAAATCAGGTTCACCGGTCATCAGCACACCCTGATTACTCGCGGCCGAGATATTCCTTTGTCGTGGTATTAACTTTGACGCGGTCGCCTTCGTTGACAAAGAGAGGCACCTGGATGAAGGCACCGGTCTCAAGGGTTGCGCCCTTGGTCACGTTGCTCACTGTATCGCCCTTGGCACCGGGCTCGGTCTTGGTGACTTCAAGGACAACAGAAGCAGGAATGTCAATATCAAGAGGATTGCCCTTGTAGAGCAGGACTCGGCACTGCTGTCCGTCCTTTAAGAAATCAGACTTGCCGGCAGTTGTCTCGGCAGGCATCTGAATCTGTTCGTAGGTGGTCATGTCCATAAAGATAAGGTCGCTGCCTTCCTTGTAGAGGAACTGCATGTCCCTGGTTTCCAGATCGGGCTTGCCCACCTTGTCGCCACTGCGGAAGGTAATATCCTGCATGCGTCCTGTCAGGATGTTGCGAAGCTTGGTGCGCACCATGGCTCCGCCCTTGCCGGGCTTGAAGTGCTGGAAGTCAACGATTTCATAGGGAGTGCCGTCTACTTCAATTTTAAGGCCCTTGCGGAAATCAGTAGTTGAGTACATTCATATCTCCTTGATATTTTACAGCAAACAATTTGTATTTTTCCCTGGTGCCACACAGGCAGCAGGGAAAGAGATTACTAAGATGAGTTTGTGAACATACCCGATTTCATATTGCTGTCAAGATGCCCAGAACAGTTCCAGCACCACTATTATCCCTGTATCACGTACTTTTTACTATCTGTTTGCAGGCACTGCTACAGGATATCGTTCTGAATCTGTCATTCCGATGCATCAGAAGCGTTTTCTTCCTGCCGTATGCCTGCCTCGGCCAGCAATGCCTTCCAGAGGGCTTCTATGCCGCGCCTTGCAGCGGAAGAAGTAACCACAGGCTTTCTGCCGGAAAGCTCAGTCCATTCATGCTGGCGTGCCGCTATATCCCTCTGGCGGCACTTGTCTGCCTTTGTCAGGACAGGCAGCACAGGCAGGCCGATGCCCTTGGCATAGTCCAGCAGATGCAGGTCAATGGCCTGCGGCTCAAGGCGGCTGTCTATGAGAAGCACCAAGGAACGCAGGGAGCGGCAGTCGCTCAGATATTTTTCAAGCAGCCTGGCCCACTTTTCCCGTTCGCTCTTGCTGGCTTTTGCATAACCATAGCCTGGCAGGTCTACCAGGCAAAGTTCCCAGGGAGACACCCTGTAGTAGTTGACCGAGCGCGTCTTGCCGGGGGTGGAGCTCACCTTGGCTAGCTTGCGCCGTCCGGCCAGGGCGTTAATAAGGGACGACTTGCCCACATTTGAACGGCCTGCAAGGGCAAGCTGCGGTATGTCAACAGAGAGCAGCTGGTCTATAGTATAGGCTGTTGTATCCAGTATGAGTTCAGGCTGTACCATGCCGTCTCCTTGAAGTCAGAAATAGCTTGAACGGCTCTGGCATCTGAACCGTTTAACATAATGGTATTCCCATCCTTATTGCTACGCGCAAGTTGCCTGTCTTCATACGGCTTGTCAATAGGACGGCATGCATTCGTCTTGCAGTATAGGGCATCCTTTGCAGTTTTAAGATATACGGCGTTTTTGCTTTTCCATCCCGAACATGCTAGAAACTAATCAGCTTAAAGACTATATAAAATGGTCTTTCCCATGCATTTTTCCCCCTTGCCTGCTGCCAGGAGCCAGATTTATGCCTCTCTTTGATTTTGAATGTGAAGACTGTGGTAAAGTTTTTGACGAACTGTTTTTTGAAGAAGATGAAGACGAGCTTCCTTTCTGCCCAGCCTGCGGCTCTGCCAGGACAAAGCGGCTTCTCAGCGTGCCAGGTCCCGTCAAAAAGAATCCTTTTCCCTATAAGATAGGACCGGTCAACCAGGCCTTTGTAGACAATGTGCGCCGCAATGAAGCCAGAATCGCCCGTGGTGAAAAGCCTGCCTGCACCTCATGCGCTTCCTGTTCCCATAATGTTGCCAGCCAGGACAGCTAGCTTCCTCAAGCCAAGGAGGACGGTGCACATCATACAGCCAAGTACGCAGCCACTCCGCACAGTCCTGATACCCTAAAAGGAAGCCGTACATCCAGGAGAAATTATGCCCAAGGCAAGAAACAAGCAGCAAAACAGAAAAAAGAGAGACAAAAGACGTCTTTTGCAGCAGGCGGCAGCATCCCAAAAAGCATGGGAGTCGCTTGCTCTTTCTGCCTGGTTTGACACAAGCGTGGGCTTTGAACAGGGCGTAGACGGAGCAGTCTCTTTAAATGATGATTCCGGACAGTTTATCATCTATCCCTATTGGCTGCCAGGTGAAAAATTTTTCAGCTACTGGGCCCATGAGCATCCTGATAACGAAGCGGAAACCGCTGCTGTCTGCCTTATAAAGCAGATTATGGCCCATGATAAGCCCGGTCTGACTGAATCTGATCTCAGCCAGGGAAAAGCCATAATTAAAAAACTTATAAAAATGGCTAAGGACGGCTGCATCACTGCCTCCTCCTATCTGGGATACGTATACCTGCAAGGGCGCTATGTGCGCCGTGACCTGAAAAAAACAGCGCATTATCTCAAGGTTTCCTTTGACAAAAAAGAGCCCGTTGCCTGCCTCTGGATAGCCATTATTGCCAATCAGCAAAACATAGAAGGACCAGATATAGAAAAGGCGCTGGATGTCAGCTGCGAGGCTGGCTGTTCCCAGGCCCTTCATCTCAAGGCCTTTCAGGTTTGTAACAGTGAGAGGGAAGTCACAGGGGCCGAGCTGGACAGCCTGGCATGCCGCATGGTTGCTTCTGCCTCCAAAGGCAGCTGGAGATGCCTTGACGGGCTGATGGATCTTCTGGGCACAACAGAGGAATCTGATCTTAAGAAAAAATATGGGTTTGCCATCCTGAGCCTGCTTGAAAAATTCGCTGCTGCCGATTATGCACCAGCCGTATCGCGGCTGGCTGACGCCTATCTGCTTGGTATCCTGGGTCCGAAAAACGTAGAAAAAGGCAAACATCTGCTGCTCAGGGCCCGTACACTGGGGGATGACCTTGCCGGAGTCAAGTATGCAGACTGCCTCCTGGCAACTGCAAAAACTGACATTTCTGACGAAGAAAGAAAACAACTTACCAGGGCCATTATAGAAATTCTGGAAGAGGACAGACGTAACGGGAAAGGTTTTCCCAAGGCTGATGAAACGCTGGGAATGATGCTGGTTGCATCTGAAGATGACGAAAGCTTTGCAAGGGGAATTTCGATCCTGGAAAACTGTATTTCTCACGGCGTTTTAACTGCCGCAAAAGCCGCTGCTATCACTGTTCCTGCACTTACCGGCAAAAAGGAACGGATCAAGAGCATTATAAAGCTGTTAAACTCCCTGGTGCGCAAAAAGGACGCCTTTGCCATGTTCCGGAGGGCACGCTATTACCTGCAAGGCGAGTTCGCCAAAAGACGGGACAGGGAAAAAGGTCTCAGGCTGATGCACCAGGCTGCGGATCAGGACTATACTGACGCCTGCTTCTTCCTGGCTCAGACGTATCTGTTTGGTCTCTTCGGTTGTGCTCCTGATATGCAAAAGGCTCAGGACATGGCGCAAAAAGGCATGGAGCTTGGGCATATAAATTGCGGTATTTTTAACGGCCTGATAGCCATCGGCGAGTTCTCTGACCGTGCAAAAAAACTTACCGACAAGGAGATAGCTACTGCCGTTGATCAAATAATCAGGGAGTTTGATAGCAGCGAGCCTTACCAGTGCACTCTGTACAACCTCTCAAGAACCAAAGCCAGCAAAGCGCTGGGCATGGCAGATCTGGACGATATGTGTGAAGAAGGACCTCTCAAGGAGGAGGTGAGCATCTTCTATGCGCGTGAACTTGCCGATATCTGCTTAGACATGATGCACGCCTGCAATCTTGGCTGTCTTTCCTTTATGGCCCATGCCCTGAAAAAAATTGCCCAAACACAGTATGCAAAGCAATATGCTGCTGCTTTCGCTGAAACACTCAGCCTCGGACAGGAGACTGACTGCAAGGGGATTGCTGATTATCTGCAAAATTTCATTGACAGCATGCCTGAGGGATACAACAAGTTCAGTCCTGGCTATTTTCAGTATTTATGTGATAAAGAAGCATAAGGTAAATACGCAGTATTAGCTAAAAGAGCATTGCTCAAGGAAGCCTGAAAGCTCTTGCATAAGAGGATGTTAAGGCAAAAAAAAGGAAGGTTACTGTAATGAAGCCAAACAAGAACAAAAACAAGGACAAGGCCAAAAAGGAACGCAAGCAAAAACAGCGCCTGGCCACCCTTTCAGGCAGGATACTGGAACAAGCCAGGAAAAATACTGACGTTGACCTGTGGGTAAATGCCTATATTCCAGGCAAGGAAGGCCAGTGTGAAATCAGGGATGAAGCACAGCTGGCAGATGAGCCCTGCCCTATCTATCCCGATGTTTTTCCTGGCGAGCTGACTCTCAGCTGCTGGATCAGAAAATTTCCTGACAATATCCTGGAAAACAAGGCCGCAGCCACGGTTCTAAACTGCGATATGGCAGATCCGAAGTCCGTTCAGGAAACCAGCCGCCTTCTGGCAGATCTAAAGGAACAGGGATCAGTCATTGCAGGCAACACCTTAGGCATCTGGCATATGGACGGAACGCTTTCAAAGGACAGGGAAAAGGCTGTCTCTTTTCTGTCCTTTGCAGCAGGCAAAGGCGATCCGGTCTCCTGCTACCTCCTCTCCGTGCTGCTGCTTGAAAACGAGGCGGACAAGGAAGAAGGCCTCATCTGGCTTAAAAGGGCCTATGAAAGCCAGTGCCCGTCTGCCGCAGCCGCCCTGGCCTGCTATGTCCAGACAAAAGACATCACTCTTTCTGATGACGAACTGTGCGCCTTAGGCAAGCTTCTGGCAGTGTATGCAATGGAAGGCAGCTGGAAGTGCCTCAAGGCCCTGCTGGATCTTGTACAAGGCAATGAGCCGCAGCAAAGCATGGAGTACATCGCAAACGTGCTGGACAAGCTCAGGGACATGGCTAAGGCCGGATTTGTGCCGGCCATTTTGTATATGGCCCAGTTCCATGAGTCAGGCGTTTTTTTCAAAAAAAGCGACAAGCTGGCATCCGGCTTGTACAAAATAGCCTGGGACAACGGCAAATCCGTTATGGCAGGCATAAAATATGCCAGGATAAAGTTTTCTGAATTAGGCAGCATGACCAAGGAGGAAATGGACATCCAAAAAGAGGCCGTTGACATACTGGAAGCCTGCTGCAGGCAAAAGAACTGTCCGACAGAGGGGTTTGGCCTGCTTGGGTCCAGGCTGTTTTTATGCGATGGCAAAGAGCTTTATGAGCACGGCTCAGAGCTTCTTGAAAAGTGCATGAACATGGGAGACCACAAGTACCTGACACGGGCAGCCATCATGACAATCATGTCCCATCTGAGCACCGAGCACAGGCAGGAGGCTCTGCATCTGCTGGACAAGGCAGTCACCCAGAAGGTTCCGGAGGCCATCAGGCTGAGAGCACTCCTGTATCTGCATGGAATACTCCTGCCAGGCGCATCCAGAGACACGGAAAAAGGCATGAAGATGCTTAAAGAGGCAGCCGGACTGGGAGACAAGGAAGCCTATGCCGCATTGACAGAGATCTATCTCTTTGGCCTGTATGACCAGCCGGTAGACATACAGCAGGCCTATAACTGGGCCATGGACGGAGTCGGGGAGCATCATGACTGCCGCTGCCTTATCTGGGCTGTGCTTATCGGCTTTAAGGAATTCCCAGGCTGGAATGGAGAGATGAGCTCCTTAGATGAAAGCGGGCTCAGGCAGATGCTTATCTTGTGCATGGGCTTTAAGGATGAAATCATTTTCATCTTTACAGTCCTGAATCTTCTTAATGCCACGTCCAGCCTGAACAGGCTGAAAAAAAACGGGACCTCGTCCAGGACAGTATCAGCTACCAGGGTACGCTCCTTAGGGCGTGCTATGGGCAAAGTATGCGTGCGGCTTATGCAGCGATGCTCTATGGGCGTCCTTTTCTATATGGCCCAGGCTCTTGGAAAAATAGCCAAGACAACGTCTGCTGAACGTTTTTCCATGGCCTTCAGCGAAGAACTCGGCTTGCCGCAGGCAGAAAACTGCTCCATGCTGCAAAAAAGAATCCAGGCATTTGTCACCGGCATGCCCGAAAGCCTGGAAGCATTTATGGACAAGGGCATGGGACTGGAAAATGGTGCCAAGCCGTTGCCTGATTTTGAGCAGGATGTATGCGAGGTGCTTTCTGACCTGCGTTTTCTCAGGAACTGACGCAGAAACTGATTTTCAGCATCAGCAAAAAAGCCCTGTACAAACAGGGCTTTTCCTTGCCTGGAAGCAGGAGAATCTTTTCTGTTACCTGCAGGACTCTTTCACAGCTAATACAACCCAATACGCATCGCAAGCAGTGCAATATACTCATGCAGGGCTGCCACAGAATCTTCCAGGTTGGATGCTGTCGGAGTGATATCTCGCCACAGGGACGGTTCCCACGATCCAGGCCTGCGGTAATGGCTGGGGAACACCAGCACATCGACGCCTTCCCTTCTGAAAAGCTGCGCCGCTCTTGGAGCATGGAGCGCTGCCACAACCAGGGCAGCCTTGTTCCAGCCCCGCTGCTCCAGCAGTTCCCTTGTATAACTGGCATTCTGGGCCGTGTTGCGGGCCTGGTTCTCTATAATCAGACTGTCTTCCGGTATACCCATATCCTTAAAAATACGTACAGCTATATCCGCCTCGGAAGCATCTCCCTTGAAAACAGCACCGCCTGTTACCAGAAGGGGCAGGCCTGTTGCCCTCTGCAGCCGAAATCCTGTCAGCATGGTCTTGCCCATAACAGGCCCTGGCGCACCTGTGCCTGAAAAATCGGGCACGCCCGGCTCGGCACCGGCACCTGTCAGGACAATAAGATTACAGGATGCCAGCTCCTGCCCGTTTCTGTCAGGATAGGGATACATTCTCTCCAATGGCCAGCAAAGCAGATTGGCCCCGATACGCAGGGAGAAAAACCATAAGACAAGGAGGGATATGGCCAGAAAGGATCGTCCGGCATACTTTTTCCTGTATGCCAGCACAGTCAGGCACAAAAGCAGAAAGACAACCACGGCTGGCGGCAGTATCCACAAGGTACAGAACTTGATAATTTCCAGCATTGCCTATTTTCCTCCCTGCCTTTGGGATAGCCTTGCTTGGCGCTGATATAACCACATGTGCCGTACAATCCTGGCTTAAAAACAGGGTTGTACGGCACAAAAACTTGAGAAGAAATGCCTAATTCAGGTTTTCCAGATCATCCCTGCCATAGCTGCACTGCGGCATATGCGGAAATTTCCTTCTCAGCTGCAACAGCTTTTCCTCTGAAACAGGCTCGCCTTCCCTGCGTCCGCAACGGGGGCATATATCGCCTATCACCCCCACATAGCCGCAGACCGGATCACGGTCCAGGGGATGGTTGATGGAACCGTAGCCTATGCCCTTGTCGTGCATATAGCGGATGATGGACTCAAAAGCCTCAAGATTCTTGCTGGGGTCGCCATCAAGCTCGACATAGCTGATATGGCCGGCATTGGTCATGGCATGGTATGGAGCCTCGATGTCGATCTTCCTGAAAGCCTTGATGGGGTAGTACACGGGTACGTGGAAAGAATTGGTGTAATATTCCCTGTCCGTCACGCCAGGCAGGACACCAAAACGCTCCTTGTCCAGTTTTACAAAACGTCCGGAAAGGCCTTCGGCCGGTGTGGCAATAAGCGTAAAATTAAGCTTTGTCTTCCTGGATTCCTCATCCATGCGGTCACGCATGTGCTGCACAATCTTAAGCCCCAGCTTCTGAGACTCCTCGCTCTCGCCATGGTGCTTGCCTGTCAGGGCAACCAGGGTCTCGGCCAGCCCGATAAAGCCTGTCGTGAGCGTGCCGTGCTTCAGGATTTCGCCAATGCTGTCATCCCAGCCCAGCTTGTCGGAATCTATCCAGACGCCCTCTCCCATAAGGAACGGGTAGTTGGCCACCTTGCGTGCCGACTGAATCTGCAGGCGGTGCAGAAGCTGGCGGATAACCAGATCAATGGTATTGTCCAGAAGCGCAAAGAACTTGTCTGTATCATGGTTGGCAAGAATAGCCAGCCTTGGCAGGTTGATGGAAGTAAAGGAGAGGTTGCCGCGCCCGCAGGTCACTTCGCGTTCAGGATCGTATACGTTCCCCATAACCCTGGTGCGGCAGCCCATATAGGCCACTTCGGAGTTATAGTCTCCGGGCTTGTAGTACTGCAGGTTAAATGGGGCATCCAGGTTGGAGAAGTTGGGGAAAAGCCGTTTGGCCGAGACCTTGATGGCCAGCTTGAAGAGATCGTAGTTTGGATCGCCTTCATTGAAGCTGACGCCGGCCTTCATCTTAAAAATCTGCACGGGAAAGATGGCAGTCTCCCCTCCGCCAAGCCCGGCCTCGGTAGCAAGCAGGAGCTGCTTTATCACCATGCGGCCCTCAGGACTTGTGTCAGTGCCGTAGTTGACAGAACTGAAGGGCACCTGGGCGCCGGCACGGGAGTTCATGGTGTTAAGGTTGTGAACCAGCGCTTCCATGGCCTGGAAGGTATCCCGTTCCGTCTTGCGCAGGGCAGTCCTTCCGGCATATACGCCAAGGACTTCTGCATTGATGCTTCCTGCCAGGGGGCTTCCCTGCTCCTTCATCTTGGCAACAGCCCTGGCAACGCGGGCAGGCAGTTCAGGCAGGGCATTCATGACCACGGGCTCAAGAGAGGATGCCAGCTCCTTGCAGAAGCCCGCGGCCTCGTCATGTCCGGCCCCTGTCTCTACTTCGACACAAGCTGCAAGCGAGTCAAAATAGTGCTTGCGGAAAGTCTGCGCCACGCCGGGAGCCATGGCAAAATCAAAGTTGGGAATAGACTGCCCGCCGTGCATCTCGTTCTGGTTGGCCTGGATGATGATGCAGGCAAGGGCTGTCCGCGACAGGATGTTGCTCGGAGGACGGAGATAGCCATGCCCTGTGGAAAAGCCGTGCCTGAACAGACGCAGGGGGTCTATCTGGCAACAGGTCTCAGTCAGCATGTAGAAGTCTTCGTCATGAATATGGATATCCCCGCAGACATGCGCTGCAGCTATGTCCGGGGGCAGAATATGATGGTTGCAGAAATATTTTGAGCCTTCCGAGCCATACTTGAGCATGGTGCCCATGGAGCTGTCGCCATTGACGTTGGCGTTTTCGCGCTTCATGTCCTCGTTCTTGGCAGGACTGAAGGTAAGCGCATTGTAGATATCCATGAGGGCCCCGCTGATATCACGGCGCCTGGCGTGCTCTGCCCTGTAGAGGATATAGCTCTTGGCCGTAGCGGCAAAGCCGTATTCAATGAGCGTGGACTCCACCAGATCCTGCACATGCTCGACAGTCACAGGATGCTTGCGGGGATTAAGCTGCTCCACCACCTTGGTGGTCACGTAGTCTATATCCGTTTCATTCATCCGCTTTTCCGAATTGGCCACATCGCGGGCAGCCCCCTGTATGGCGGCACGGATCTTGGAATCGTCGAACGGAACAATTTTCCCGTCACGCTTGGTGATGGTCTTGGGGATCATG
>CAVLCT010000052.1:0-14344 GCA_963661665.1 Bulleidia sp.
ACAGAAAGCAGCAGGAGCGGGATACCATAGTCTCAACAGGCAATCCCTTTATCCATCTTCTCTGGAACGTCAGCCAGGGCAAGGCAGAACTGCCGCCAGAGGATGCACCGGTCTGGCCTGCAGCCACAGTGCAGGCAAAGCTTGAAGAAATTTTGCGCCTCCATATGGAAAATCCCGACATGGGAGAGGATCCCTTGTGGACCAGGCTCATCAAGGGGCTGAACGATGACCACCTTCTGCCCGTGATGCTGCTCTCTGCCTGGGGCAAGATACCAGTGCACTATAACTTCTGGTACGACAGGGCCGGCTATGCCAGGGGCGATGAGTGGTGGCACAAGCACCGCGAGACTGTGGACGAACTGCTCCGTGCCGGCAGAGAAAACGATCTGCCTGACCTTGACCAGGTTTTTGTGAGCATAGACGGCGACAGCACCAGGGATATAGACGATGCCTTTTCCCTTGTCGCCTGCGATGACGGCGGCATGCTTCTGACCCTGGTCCTGGCATGTCCTGCCTTAAGATGGCCCTTCGGATCTTCCTTTGATTCCAAAATCCTGCACCGCGCTACCAGCATCTACCTTCCTGAGGGGAACAGCCATATGCTGCCCGAGTGCCTGGGGACTGATGCCTATTCCCTGTTGGAGGGTGAAAAGCGTCCGGCCCTTGTGATTGCCCAGAAAATCGACAGCGAGGGCAGGCTGGAAGGCGACTGCACTGTTTCCTTTAACAGGGTGCAGCTTGCTGCCAACCTCCGCTACAAGGCCTGCCAGGAAGTGCTTGACGGGACAGCAGCAGAAGACAATGCATCCCTGCCGTATGCTGATATGCTGAAACTGGCACAGCGCTTTGCAGAACTGCGCATTAAGGCCCGCGTGGCTGACGGTGCTGTGTCCCTGCAGAGGATGGAGCCCAAGCTGGAAGTCACGGAGACTGAGGATACAGACGGCCAGGATCAGGGCCGGTTTGGCCAGAAATATATTGTTTCCATGACGCCGGGGACACTGCCCTCCATGTCGCAGAAAATGGTGGCCGAGATGATGATCTTAGGCAGTGCCGCAGCCGCCAACTGGGCAAGGGCTCATAAGGTTCCCCTGCTGCACCGCACCCAGGACGTGGCCCTTCCCAGGGAGTACGCCGGCGTATGGGACGATCCAGTCAAAATGACGGAGATTATGCGGGCCATGATTCCCTCAAGCCTTGAGGTAGAGCCGCATCAGCATGCTGCCCTGGGCCTTGTCCGCTATGCCCCTGTCACCTCGCCGCTGCGCCGCTATGCCGACCTTGTCAACGAGGCCCAGCTTTTGTCGTACACGCAGACCGGTGCACCGCTGTTTGATGCAGCTGCCCTGGACCAGATGCTTTTCTCCCTGCGCATGGCCCTGAACGCAGCAGGCCAGGTACAGCGCAACCGCCAGCGCTACTGGAAGCTTCTGTATTTCAGGCAGTGTACTGACGAGGCCGTGTGGAGCGGCGTGGTCACCGAAGTAACAGATATCAATGTGACTGTGGCCCTGCCTGAATACGATATTTTTGTGCGCGGCCGCCGGCGCCTTTTTGATGAGAAAACATGTGCCGGCCTGCCTGTGCGCATCCGCATAGGCAGGGTCAACCCTCTCTGCAATATCATCAGTATCGTCGAAGTTATGCCCGCAGACAATGTGCCTGCGGATGATCCGGGTGTGAAAGACCCGTCTTAAGGAGGCGTGATGCTCTTTACTCTTGCCCTGGCAGCCATTGCCTATCTGCTTGGCTCCTGCCCGTGGGGACTGATTATTGCCCGTGTCTTCTGCGGCATTGATCCCAGAAAGGACGGCAGCCGCAACACAGGCGCTACCAACGTGGCCAGGCTGTGCGGCTTTGGCTGGGGCGTGGCAGTCCTGGCCTGCGACATAGCCAAGGGAGCGCTTCCCGTTATGCTGGCCCTGTGGGAGGGATGCTCCGCTGCTTCCGTAACCATTGTAGGCCTGGCAGCTGTCCTGGGTCACGTCTTTTCAGTCTTCATGGGCTTCAAGGGCGGCAAGGCCGTAGCCACAAGCATCGGCGTGTTTATCCCCCTGGCCTTTGTCCCGACGCTTGTTTCCAGCCTCATCTGCATTGCCGTCATTGCCGTGAGCGGCTTTGTGTCCCTGGGGTCCCTGACCCTGCTCACGGCCCTGCCCATAGTGCTTGCCTTCTTTGGCCAGTACCAGTGGATCCCCCTGGCCCTGTGCCTCTGGGGCGTCGTCACCTGGCGGCATAAGGAAAATATAGCCCGCCTGCGCGCAGGCACGGAAAAATCATGGATTAAGTCCAGGAACAAGCAAGCAACTAATCAAAAGGAGAATTAAGGATGTCTACAGATTTCCCGTCTTACCGCGGCCATATGGAATACAGGTGCCTGGCCTGCGGAAAGCGCAGGCCGGCAGACAGTCTTCTCTATACATGCCCTGACTGCGGCGGTGTCTTCCTTCTGGAAAATACTGATTTTGCCTCCCTGAAAAAGCATGACGGCGCATACTGGCGCTCCCTCTTTGATGCCCGCCTCTCGACAAGGACCAAGGCCCTGAAGGGCGTATTTGCCTATTACGAGCTCCTTGCCCCTGTCTTTGACGAGGAGGACATCGTCTATCTTGGCGAGGCGCATACGCCTGTGGTGGATGCCTCCCCTGCCTTGCAGGACATAGCAGGCGTGCCTTTTGCCATTAAGAACGACGGCCAGAATCCCAGTGCCTCCTTCAAGGACCGCGGCATGGCCTGCGCCTTCAGCTGCCTCAAGTGGCTCTGCCGCAAAAACAAGTGGGAAGAGGTCCTGACAGTCTGTGCCTCCACAGGCGATACGTCTGCAGCAGCTGCCCTCTATGCCGCCTACATAGGCAGCCCCTTGAAGAGCGTCGTCCTTCTGCCTCACGGCAAGGTGACGCCGCAGCAGCTGGCCCAGCCCCTTGGCAGCGGCGCCACTGTGCTTGAGCTGCCGGGTGTATTTGACGACTGCATGAAGGTCGTGGAAATCCTGGCCGAAAAGTACCGCGTGGCCCTGCTCAACTCAAAGAATGCCTGGCGTATCCTGGGCCAGGAGTCCTTTGCCTATGAGACGGCGCAGTGGTACGGCTGGGACATGGCAGATACGTGCATCTTTGTTCCTGTGGGCAATGCCGGCAACATCACTGCCGTCATGAACGGCTTTTTGAAGATGCACGAGCTTGGCATCATCAGCTCCCTGCCGCGTGTCTTTGGCGTGCAGAGCGAGCATGCCGATCCCGTCTACCGCTATTACCATGCTCCTGCAGCCAGCAGGGTCTGGGAACCTGTGACCGTGCGTCCCAGCGTTGCCCAGGCTGCCATGATCGGCAACCCCGTGTCCTTCCCCAGGGTGCGCGAGCTGGCCGAGCGCTTCATTGAGATTGGCGGCGCCAATGCCTTCCAGGTTGTCCAGGTGACAGAGCAGCAGATCATGGATGCCATGATCCAGGCAAACAGGCACGGCCATATTGTCTGCACCCAGGGCGGCGAGTCCCTGGCAGGTCTGCTCAATGCAAGACAGCTGGGGCTTGTTGGCAATAATGAGCGCGCTGTCCTGGATTCTACTGCGCACCAGATTAAGTTCAGCGGCTTCCAGAACATGTATTTCAGCAATACCTTCCCGCCTGAATACGGCGTCAGTCCCGATGCCCGCCTCTCCAATGTGCCAGAGCTTGTCCTTCCCGAAAGCGAGCGTGCCGGCAAGAGCGTGGCCGAGTTTGCCAAGGAAGGTGCCAGAGCCGTGGCAGAGCGCCTGAACCTGGCAGAAAAGTAATCAGTATCAGAGGCAGGGCGCACAGCCCTCTGCCTGCCGCAAATAACGAATAAAGCCGGAACAGATTCCTGTTCCGGCTTTTAGTATGGCTTTTATTTGTCCTGATGGGCGCTGTGAAAAAGCCCTCTATTTCTCTTCAGAATGATCGTCCAGATCCAGCATTTCGCGCCAGTGCATGAGATCCGGCTCAAGGCAGAGGTAGTCCGCCCGTATGGGCAGGGCTGACGGTGCCTGCAGGGCCTTTGCAACGCCTGCGCAGTCATGGGTGCGCACAAGGCCCGGAACATCCTGTATGGGGCAGAGGTCAAAGTCGCCGTATGGCTGCATGACCATGACTGGCAGGCCCATGATGGCTGCCTCAAGGACGGCCGTGGTGGAATTGGAGGCCCAGACAACGGGCGCTTTTTCCAGTTCCTCGGCCATGGTGGCCATGGAGATGCGTATCTTTGAACCCGTCTCATGCCCTAAGAGCTCTTCAAGCTTTTCTGAGACCGGCAGATAGGGATGCGGCTTGACCGTCAGGCGTGCCGTGTCAATGATGCCTTCCTTGATGCAGCGGGCCAGAAGCTCAAGATGGGCATTGGTCTCGTCGGCAAAGAAGCTTGTGACCACAAGGAGATTGTCTGAAAACGACGTTTTTTTCTGCGTCTTTGCCAGATAGAGGTAGCGCAGGGCCTCTATTTTGCGGAGGCGGTGTTCAGGCACGCATGCAGCACGCCACTGCTCAAGGGCGCTTTCCCCGTTGCCTGCAATGGCGTCCGGCTGGAAGACATCTGTCTCTCTGTCTGTCCAGGTCCTGGGATCGTCAAAATAGCGGAAGTCCGTGGGCCTGATGGTGGAGTGCTGTGCCCCGTAGACAGGGCCTGCCTGCTCCTTGTGCACGGCAAAGGTCAGCATGCGCTCCCAGGGGCAGTTTTCCATGGGAAAGGTATACCAGCGCTGGGGACCTGCCTTGCGCACGTAGTTTTCAAGTCCCTGCTGCTGCAGGCATCGTTCAAGGCAGCGCCAGCCGCGGAACGAGGCGGCATATTCATTTTTGAGCAGAGGCCAGAGATCAAGCTTTGATCCTGCATAATGGAAGGCATGGCGCACGGATGGCTGTATGCGGAAGCTTGCGATGGCCAGGGCAAGCCAGCGCCTGACAGCCTGTACGATGTCCTCTTCCTTCAGGAATTCTTCAAGAAAATTGAAGGAGACGCCGCTGATGCGGCTTTTCTGAAAACCTTCTGCCCAGGCCTTGCACTGTTCAAGCGATCCCTGCGGTGAGGGAAAGCGGATGAAGAGCCAGCGCACCGCAGGCGGCATCCCTGGCTTTGCATCGTTTTCAAGGGCCTTGTGGAGGCTTTCCCAGTATCTGGAATGCAGCCTGCCCCTGCGTGCGTCCTCAGTCGAGATATTGGGGAAGTAGGTGACAATGGTCCCTGTCTTTTCAGAGGCAGGCGCAAGGGGGGCCGGTGTAAGGCACCTGTGTATTTTGGCAAGCCAGTGTACCAGGCGCACTGCTGCCTGCACAGGATGCGGCATGAGATTGTAGCAGGTGCGCAGGAGCGACTGCTTCCTGGGGCTTGCCGGATTTTTGCTTGCAAAAGTCCATCCGTGCGCCCTGCAGAGCTGTCCCAGCGCCCTGGCGCAGTCCGGCTCAAGGCCGCAGGCTTCGACCGATCCGGCATTGTGTTCTGCCAGCAGCTTTTCCAGGCAGCGCAGGCTGTAGATCGTGTACAGGGCCGGCGTGATCTTGGGATGGCGTTCATAGATGGTGGATATCCACCACATGGAAAGATCAGAACCGGCACAGAGGCTTTTGCCCAGGGTGCCTCCGGGCACGGGCAGGGATGCCATTTCATAGGCCCAGGCCGCATGCTCGGCCCTGAGTTCCTGTATGGATGCTGCAAGATAGGCCGGCAGGGAGATGTCTCCTTCCTGCTCAGTATCCCAGCTGTCAAAAAGAATGCGTATGGCGCCGAAAGGTGCCGGAATGAGGTTGTCCTTGGTGACTATAAGGCAGTGCATGGGGGATGTTCTCCGGCTAGCGGCTGAAATCGAGGGCAGCTATGGCCTTTGTATAGGGCGGCCGCAAAAGCCCCTGGTCTGTGATAATGCCAGCTATCAGTGAGGCAGGGGTAACGTCAAAGGCAAAATTATAGGCACTGACGCCGTCAGGGGCGGTCCTGCGCCCGAAAGGCATGGTGACTTCCTCAGGGCTGCGCTCCTCTATGGGGATAAGCGATCCGTCAGCAAGCGTCTTGTCAATGGTGGACACTGGGGCTGCCACGTAGAAGGGAATATTGAAGTGCTTTGCCATAATGGCAACGCCATACGTGCCTATCTTGTTGGCCGTATCGCCGTTGGCTGCAATGCGGTCTGCGCCCACAACCACCAGCTGTACCTTGCCCTTGCTCATAAGGCAGGCACAGCTGTTGTCGCAGGCAATGGTGACGGGGATGCAGTCCTTATGCAGTTCCCAGGCCGTGAGGCGGGCTCCCTGCAGAAGGGGGCGGGTTTCATCGGCAATGACCGTGATATTGCGCCCTGCCTCAAAAGCCGCCCTGACAACGCCTAAGGCAGTGCCGTATCCGGCCGTGGCCAGCGCGCCTGCATTGCAGTGCGTCAGGATGCAGTCCCCCTGGCTGACCAGTTCCAGGGATGCCTGCCCTATGGCCTTGCAGGAAGCAATGTCTGCCTGCTGTATTTCCATGCCCCTGGCTGCAAAGAGCCTGAAAAGCTCATCCGGCGATGCTCCTGGGTTTGCGCGCCAGATCCTGCGCTGCTGCTCCACGGCCCAGGCCAGGTTGACGGCAGTAGGCCTGCTCTGGGCAAGCAGTTCAAGCTTCTGGTCCAGGGCTTCTTTCCAGCCGGCTTCCCTGCTGCATTCGTTTGCTGCCACGGCACAGCCGAAGGCTGCAGCAACGCCTATGGCAGGAGCCCCGCGGACAACCATGGTCTGGATGGCATAAATGACGTCGGCTGTTGTATGGCAGAGGAAGCGCTCTTCCTTTGCCGGGAGAAGGCGCTGATCGAGAAGGTCAAGCACCCGTTCTGATGTGTCAAAACGTATATGGTCTTCCATGTCGGGGGATCCTTAACAGGCTGCACAGGGCAGGTTGGCGGCAGATGGCCGCTTGGCTTAAAAAATGTCCGCAGAAGCACAGAGCCAGGGCAGGACGGCAGAATGTATTCTGTACGGCAGGGAATGGCAAATCCTGCCCTGTACGGCATGACTGGCATAGCTGGCCGGGGACAGGGCGTACAAGCTTCTTGCAGGCTGGAAAAAGAAACTGTATTAGGCTTAAATGACAGAGCAAGACTGACAGAGTAGTTTTTTTCTGCGAACAGTTTATCCGCAAATATCTGCCTGCAAACGGCAGGCCGGCTATGGCTTGATGCCTGGCTGGCAGAGGAAGCATATTTATGACGACAGATTCGACCAAACGGCCGCTGTATGTAGGCCTTGCCGGCATGGGAACAGTAGGCGGCGGCCTTGTGCAGCTTTTGAAAAAGGATGCGGAAATGATCCGCCGCCGCAGCGGAAGGGAAATCGTGCTGCGCAAGGTGCTGGTGCGCAACCTTACTGCGGACAGGGCCGCCATACTGCCTGAAGGATGCGTTCTGACAGGCAGTCCCGCCGATCTGACCGACGACCCCGATATAGATGTCGTTGTGGAGCTTATAGGCGGCACTGGGCTTGCCAAGTCGCTGATATTGAAGGCCCTTGAAAACGGCAAGCACGTGGTCACTGCCAACAAGGCCCTGCTTGCCGAGGACAGCAAGGAATTATTTGCCCTGGCCCGCAGCAAGGGCTGCCTTATGCGCTATGAAGGGTCTGTCGCCGGCGCCATTCCCATCGTGGAAACACTGGGCGGGCCGCTTGCCGGCAACCGCATCCTGTCGTTGCACGGTATCCTGAACGGGACCAGCAACTATATCCTGTCAGAAATGACAACCAATCATCTGGATTTTACAACGGCACTTTCCCAGGCCCAGGAGCTTGGCTATGCCGAGGCGGATCCCACGCTGGACATAGACGGCTTTGACACGGCCCACAAGCTCATCCTGCTTATCCGCCTGGCCTTTGGCCTGGACTATCCTTTTGCCAGCATGCATGTGCAGGGCATACGCGGCATGGACAGCCGTGACATTGCCATGGCCCGTGAGTTCGGCTACCGCATCAAGCTTGTGGCCATAGCCAAGCTGCACGACGGTGAAAGCGAGGACTCCAGAATGGAGGCAGGCGTGTTCCCCATGCTGGTGCACCACTCCCTCCTGCTTGCCAGGGTAGGGGGCGTCTATAATGCCGTGCGTCTTGAAGGCGAGGCTTCAGGCCCTCTCTTCCTGCACGGCCGTGGCGCGGGAGCCTTGCCGACAGCCAGCGTTGTCTTAAGCGACCTTTTGTCCATAGCCAGGGAGGACAGGCCGAACAATACCGGCTTTGCCGGCGACGAAATCCTGCCTACTGCCATCGTGCCGCCTGAAGACTGGCGTTCAGAATTCTACGTGCGCCTTATGGTCCATGACGAGCCCGGCGTTTTGCGCGACATGGCAGGCTGCATGGCCGACGAAGGCATAAGCCTGGCGCAGGTCATCCAGAAGGAAAAGGAAGAAAATGTAGTGCAGCTGGTCTTTATGACCCATGAAGCCTCGGCCAAAAGCATGAGCAACGCCCTGCACAGGGTGGCAGAAAAGGGCCTTTTACAGGCAGAGCCCGTGTACTACCGGATTCTTCAGTAAAAAAGAAAATGACGCATAAAAGCCGCAGGAATGCGGCTTTTATGATCTGGCTTTATAGTCTGGCGGGGAGGTTTTCTATGGAAAAGCGCAGGTTTGAAACCGCCGCACACTGCGGCATGACCGATATCACAGCTGATGTTGTGCAATATCTTAAGGCTCATGAGGCAGACGGCTGGCAGGACGGCTTTGTGTGTGTCTACAGCCCGCATACAACCTGTGCCGTCACCATCAACGAAGGTTTTGATCCCGATGTGCAGCACGATATCACAGCCTTTCTGTCAAAGCTGGTTCCTGCTGACAGCGGCTTCAGGCACTGCGAGGGCAATTCCGATGCGCACGTCAAGACGTTGCTTACAGGCGCAAGCTGCCTTGTGCCTGTGCTTGCCGGAAAGATGGCCCTGGGGCAGTGGCAGAGGGTCTTTCTCTGCGAGTTCGACGGGCCGCGCTCCCGCACCCTGTACTTTTCCTTTGTCAGGGCCGAGTAGCCTGCATGTACCCGGCCAGTCAGCGTGGTCAGCCTGCCTGGTCCGCCTAGGCGCTCAGGTCAGTTTTCCTTGCGGAACAGGGCAAGGTATTCCTGGTTTCCCTTGGGGCCCTTGATGGCTGCCGGAACGATTTGCAGCAGGGCAAGGCCCAGGGCATCCCTTGCAAAGGTGACTACCTTGTCAACGGCCTGCTGGCGCAGTGCATCGCTCCTGACAACGCCCCTGTCCGTCTGGCCAGGGCCCAGCTCAAACTGCGGCTTTACCAGGGCTGCCACCCAGCCGCCTTTCTTAAGCCACTGCATGCAGGGCTCAAGCACAAGGGTCAGTGATATGAAGGAGACATCTGCCACGACAATATCGACTTCTTCAGGTATGAGGCCGGCTTCTGCAGTGCGCAGGTTGACGCCTTCCATGCTGACGACACGGTCATCTGCGCGCAGCTTTTCATGTAGCTGGTTGTGCCCTACATCGACGGCGTAGACCCTGCTTGCGCCGCGCTGCAGCAAAAGGTCGGTAAAACCGCCCGTGGATGCGCCTGCATCCAGGCAGACAAAGCCTGTCACGTCCAGGGAGGCGCTCTCAAGGATGGTGAGCAGCTTGTATGCGCCACGGCTCACATATTGTTCCTTCCCGGTAAGGCCGAGCCTTGCTGATGATCGCAGAAGCTGTCCCGGCTTGTCCACGCGCACAGGAAGGGCATGGCTTCCTTCCTCGGGCAAAAGTTGCACTTCCCCTGCCATAATAAGGCGCTTTGCCTGCTCGCGGCTTGAAGCAAGCCCAAGGTCGCAGACCAGCTGGTCTGCCCTTTTTTTTGTTATTTTTGTGTTCATGAGACCCCTTTTAGCCAAGCCTGCCAGGCTGTGCAAGCAACTGGAAAAAACGTTTGTCCGTGCACATGCCTTCTTGTACAGGCGGAAAATGGGAATTTTGAAGAATTGCAGGCCGTCCGGTGCTTGCCAGACCTTTTTTTTTGGATTATAAATTTCTTTCTTTATGGTCCCGTACCGGGCCAGAGTCCAGGAAGCCGGCCGTCTTTTGAAGGAGAGGCATTCCTCGCCGAGCTGTTTTTGACAGGGAAGCCGGATGCTTAAAGCTGGCACTTTGCGATATTTTGTATAGGGCAGGAACAGTCCGAGTCGATGCCTGTCTGTGGGGTCAGGAAACGAAATCCGGCAGGCAGGAAATCCGCATGCTTCAACAGCGGAACGTTCAGAATTCACTCAGAATTCACGAGGATTAACAGATGAAACAGGATATTCAGCCTAAACTGTATAAGGCCACAATCACCTGCGCCTGCGGCAATTCCGAGCAGGTCTACTCCACCAAGGGTGAGCAGGTGCACGTCGAAGTTTGCTCTGCCTGCCATCCTTTCTTCACCGGCAAGCAGCGCTTCCTCGATACCGCCGGCCGTATTGATCGCTTCCGCAAGAAGTACGCCAAATTTGAAAAAAAGGCTTAGTCTTCTCTGCCTGTCATCCCTTCTGACTGCCGAGGACCTTCCCCTTGTGGGAGGCCAGGCTGTCCTGGAAGGGGTTATGATGCGCAATGACGCAGTGTATGGACTAGGGGCTCGCCTCAAGGACAAGATTGTCGGCGAGAGGCGGGCCTGGTCTTCTTTTTTATCTGATAAAATACGGAAGACGCCCTTTCTGCGCGGGTTCCCCATCCTGGTGGAAACCCTGGTCAACGGGATCAAGACACTGAACCGTTCTGCCGAACTGCAGGGCGAGGATGACGGCACTCCCATGGAAGGCTGGCACCTTGTGTGCACCCTGCTGGTTGCAGCTGTGTTTGCCATCTGCCTTTCCGTTGTCATACCGCACGGACTGACCTGGCTGTTGAGCCTTGCCGGTGTTGCCGGCGACGTGAGCGGCCTGTCCTTCCAGATTTGGGACGGACTGCTGAAGCTGCTCATCCTGACAGCCTACATTTATGCAATAGGCAGGGTGCCGGAGATACGCAGGGTCTTTCAGTTCCACGGGGCAGAGCACAAGACCATACACGCTTTTGAGACAGGACTGCCCGTTGACGTGGATCTGGCTATGAATCAGAGCCGCCTGCATCCGCGCTGCGGCACAACGTTCCTGCTTTTTGTCGTCTTTTTTTCGGTTCTCTGCCATGCCATCCTGGTGCCACTGTTCTTGTATTTGTGGCAGCCGGAAAGCGTTTTTGTGAAGCATGCGGGGACAGTCTTCTTCAAGCTGCTCCTCATAGCTCCCGTAGCCAGCCTGTCCTATGAGCTTATTCGCGGGACGGCCAGAATTAAGGACTGCTTCTGGATACGCATCCTGCGCGCACCCGGCCTCTTCTTGCAGAGGCTGACGACGGTTGAGCCGGAAAGAGAACATCTTGAGGTTGCCGTTGTTGCCCTGAAGGAAGCACTGGGCGATGACAGCCGCTACAAGGTTGTGACAGTTCCGTATGAACGGATATAATACTGGCAATCCTGCCATGGACTGATTCAGTCCTGAATTGTATCAGCCCACGATTTGTTCGCGGGCTTTTTTTGCCTGTCTGCTCCATGTTTAGAATGATGGCAGAAGGGCAGACCGCTGTGGAGAGTGTTCATGTTTGCTAAACTGGAAGGCCTGGAAAGAAAGTACATGGAGCTTGAGGAATCTCTTGCCGATCCGGCGGTCTATTCCGATCAGGAGCAGTACCGCAAGGTCAGCAAGGCTCATGCCGATCTCCGTGATGTGGTCGAACTGTTTAGGCAATACCGCAGCACGCTGCAGCAGATAGAAGAAAACAAGCAGCTGCTCCACGACCCTGATCCTGACATCAAGGCCATGGCCCAGGAAGAGCTGGATACGCTTCAGGCTGCCCTGCCTGAGATAGAGCACGGCCTGAAAGTCCACCTTATCCCCAAGGATCCCCTGGATGAAAAGAATACCATCCTTGAAATCCGTGCGGGAACGGGCGGCGAAGAAGCGGCACTTTTTGGTGCTGATCTTTTCCGCATGTATACGCGCTATGCCGAGCTGAAGGGCTGGAAGACTGAAATCCTCAGCGAATCTCCCACCGAGGCCGGCGGCTACAAGGAAATCATCGTTCTTATCTCAGGCGAGAGGGTG
Source organism: Bulleidia sp. (assembly GCA_963661665.1). Classification (GTDB taxonomy): domain Bacteria; phylum Desulfobacterota; class Desulfovibrionia; order Desulfovibrionales; family Desulfovibrionaceae; genus Desulfovibrio. The sequence goes on from CAVLCT010000052.1 coordinate 12,057, forward strand.
TACAGCCATCTTAAGTTTGAGTCCGGTGCCCATCGTGTGCAGCGCGTGCCAGTGACTGAAACCCAGGGCCGCATCCATACCTCGGCTGCCACCGTTGCCGTCATGCCTGAAGCCGATGAAGTGGATTTGGACATCCGTCCCGAGGACCTGAAGATAGACGTTTATCGTGCCTCAGGTGCCGGCGGTCAGCACGTCAACAAGACAGAGTCTGCTGTTCGTATCACCCATATCCCCACCGGCGTTGTCGTGACCTGCCAGGACGAGCGCAGCCAGCACAAGAACAAGGCCAGGGCCATGAAGGTTCTTGCCTCCCGCCTGCTGGCAGCCGAAGAGGAACGCCGCAACAGCGAGCTTGCCGCAGACAGGAAGGCCCTTGTGGGCTCTGGCGACAGATCCGAGCGTATCCGCACCTATAACTTCCCGCAGGGGCGCTGTACGGACCACCGTATCAACCTTACCCTGTATTCCCTGGACAAGATTATGGAAGGCGAGCTGGATCCGTTGCTTGACGCCTTGTCACAGGCTGCCCAGGCAGAGGCCCTGAAGGCCGAGGCTGACATAAAGTAAGCCGGTTACTCAAAAAGAAGCGAGGCTCCTTCTCCAATGCGGGGAAGGAGCCTTTTTGTGTTCGTGGCATGCGCCTTTTTTTGACCAGCATAATGTGGACAGCTGCAACCAAAAATTGCCAGCCTGTATAATGACAACACCCAATCTGGGCAGGGGCTTTATTGCCTGTTTCCCTGATAATGGCTTCTTGATGTTGCCTGCAGGAATATATCCCGCCTCTGACTGGCTGCGCCTGACGACGGTCAATGAAAGCCGGAATTTATCAGGCAGGCTGAATAGTCTGACCAGTGCAATCAGTACCGGTCATAACTTTAATCTGGTCAATAACGGCCTGTAGAGATTCAGCCCTGGGGGCATATAGGATGCATTTTTTTAGAGCGTCTGAATCAGAAGAATTATCGATAAAGGAAGAGACTGATTCAGGAAGAGAGCCAAAACGGTCTTCCAGCAAATATCGTAAAGCCAGACCTAACCCTTCCCCTCTGCCTTTCTCTCTACCTTTCTCTATGCCTTTCTCTATGCCTTGATTAATATACTGATATTTCCAATTAGGAGCATTTTCCATCAACATAGCGCCTACCTCCTGTAAATCTTGAAGTTCAGGCATTGCTTCTATAATTCCGGTGCGTTGGATAACCCGGCATATCCAGGCTGAAAATATACGCTTAAACTTATCATATTTAGGATCCGTAAGATGAGAAATTCTGTCAATTATTTCTTTCAACTGCTCAGGCGTTTGTGCCCGTTCCAATTTTATAACGTCTGAAACAGGTTCGTTGCTTTCGTTCAGCATCTCATCAGGGACACGGCCTTCATCCAGCAGGAAATATTGCTGCTGCGGGCAGTATGGCTTCAGAATTTCAGGCACAGGACTGAACAGGGGGGCTACCTCTGTCGGTACCGTCCATGGGTGCTTCCCATTATACATGACAATGGGAAAAACAGGGGGAATTTTCCCATCCGGAGGCAGTTGGTCCTTTTTAATGAGATCTAAAAGAAGCAGGCTTGTATAATTCAGGATCCGCAAGGGCATCCACTTGTCCTGCGTGCTCTGAAATTCCAGCAACAATGCTACGTAACACGAAGAACCATTTTTCATGCCGATGCGCCACACGAGATCGTCATGAAACTGCTTCCCCTTATGCGATACATAACTGCCGGGAAGAGGTGTGAGAGAAGAAAAGTCTATATTGTCAACAAATTCCTTGGGGATATATGCCCGTAACAGTGATTCCAGCATGACGGGATCACTGAAAATCGACTTATACGTAGAATCATGCTGTTCGTGTTCTGGTTCCATGTTTGTATCCTATCTTAGTACACCCTGACGGGCAAGATATGAGATGCCGGTTTCCTCACCTCTGCCTGCAGTTTTTGCTATGTTCTTGCAAACAGCAACCGCAGGAGGAAAAGAAAAGTAGCCTTGCCGCCACAGCCATTGGGAGCTGCCGATAAACAGGTATCCGGCCACAAGCCACAAAAGGACTCATGTGCAGGCTTTTGTGCACTTTGTCCTGACAGGCAGAATGCTGAATATCTCTTTCCCCGGTACGCTTTATTCTGTCGTCTGCGGCTTGTCCGCAACAACCAGTTTTTCTACGCCGTAAGGGAAAAGTATGTCCGTCAATGCCCTTTTCAGGTTTTGATGAAGGAACGTCTTCTTTTCTCCTGCGTGCCTTACAGCGCAAACAGCATGCCGGCTAAGCCTTTGTATCTGGCAT
>CAVLCT010000053.1:0-14298 GCA_963661665.1 Bulleidia sp.
ATGATCCACATTTCTGACACAGCTTTTACGGGAGGATGCGCTGCCCTGTGCGCCTAAAGGCGCAGGTACCTACGCATAATTAGGATGAAACTCTACCAGGCCTGCCTTCCTCTTCTGGTCTTTGCCGGCGTCTTCAAGGACACAAAGGAAACTGCAACGACGTCCTATGACGACGTGCGCTCCGATGTGGACCGCCTTTTGCAGCAGATGCGCAAACAGTGCGCAGACATTCCCGAAAAAGACTACAAGGAGGCCCTCTTTGCTGTCTGCGCCTTTGTGGACGAGGCTCTTCTCACCAGCAGCTGGGCTGAAAAAGCAAGATGGCAGGCAAGTACCCTGCAAAGGACCTTCTTTGGCACAGTAAACGCAGGCGTTGAATTCTACGATCACCTGCGCAGCCTCCTTGACAAAAACAGCCATGCTGCCGGACAGGGCGAGGTAGTCGAACTGACTGAAATTCTGCCTGAGTCTTCCTTCCGCAGGGAAGAAGCAGGCCTTGTATCCTGGGTACAGAAAGGAATAGCCGGCCTGTGCCAGAAAGGGCTAGCTCTTGCCCGAAAGGAAAAAAGGGAAAAGGCAGGCACGGCAGAAAAGCCGTGGACAACAGCCATATTCAGTGCCTCTGCCGGCAAGCTTCAGGACAGCGGCGAAACAGACTCTGACTTCTGGAAGGAAGACGTGCTGACTGTCTACGGAGCCTGCATGGCAATGGGCTTCAGGGGGCAGTATTTTAATGCCAAAGAACAGGATGAGCTCTATGCCATGACCATGGAAAGCCTTGAAAAGGGCATAGGCAGCCGCCTGGCTCCAGGCCAGAAATATTTTTCTCCGGAATCGTATTACATGCCTGAGTCGCAGGGGCCAAGGCGCCACATACACATGGCTGTGCGCTTTGTGCTGGCGGCCATTCCTTTTGCCATCACCCTTGCGCTCTATATGAGCTACTCCCATGCCCTTTCCGCCTTTACCAGCCACTGGATACGGGCCCTTGGCGGATAGGTATGCGGCATGGGGATCGGCATGGGAGATTGCAAAAAGGGCATAAATGCCCCTTTTACAGCTGCTTTTTTTGACAGACAATCAGGCGGAAGCTTTTTTCAGGGGCTGACGCGCTGACAGGATATAAAGGATGCCGGCCACGGTGTGCCTAACGGCAGGGGCTGGCTCTCGGGACAGGGGATGAACAGGTTTCTGGGCTATCTTATACGCATACTGGTCATTATGCTGATTCTGGCGCTGCTTGGCGGTGCCGGCTGGCTTTTGCACTATTATTGCGACTGGACCTGGCAGAGCGTTGCCGCTCTCGGAGCTGCGCTTGCTGCCGTGGTTATTGTGGCTATCATGCTGCGCTATTTTCACTACAAAAGACGTGAAAAGCGCTTTCTCAAGCGCATGGTGGAGCACGGCAATCCCAGCCTTACAACCCAGAGAGACGATGAAAGCCTGGCAAAGCTGCGCGACCGCTGGCGCACAGGCATCAAGGCCCTGGAAAATTCCGTCCTGCCCGATCATGGCAGCGCCATCTATTCCCTGCCCTGGTTCATGCTCTTTGGCGAGTCCGGATCCGGCAAGTCAACAGCCGTCCTGCATTCCAGGCTTGGCACGTATTCCGGATGGATGGATGCCTCGTCCACCAAGCCTGCCTCAACCCGCAACTGCGACTGGTGGTTCTTCAAGAATGCTGTCGTCATTGATACGGCCGGCCATTATGCCGTCCCCCAGGGTAACGGAGACAGCCGCGAGTGGCTGGCATTTGTCAGCCTTCTGGCTGCCTACAGGCGCAAGGAGCCGCTCAACGGCCTCATCCTGACCCTGTCAACTGAACAGCTGCAAAGGGGACAGGAAAGCCTCATTGTCTACGGCCATACCCTGAGGACAGGCATACACACCCTTGCCCGGGCCATGGGAGCCAGCTTTCCCGTCTATATTCTGGTTACCAAGGTAGACCGTATCCTGGGATTCAACGAGCTTGGAGCCCTTCTTTCCAATGAGGAATGCCACCAGGCCCTGGGCCTTCTGAACCCTGAAAGCGGCGCAGAGGGGCACCTCGAAAACATGGCCTTCCTGGAAAAGGCCCTTGCCCATACAAGCCAGCGCCTGCAGGACTTAAGCATGCTCTTCTGTGCCGAGGCAAGACAGAATGCGAGCAGGATAGCCGCCCTGCCGGCAGAGCTTGCCAAACTCTTCCCGGCCATCAGGGCTTTCACCGAGTCTGTCTTTGCGCCAGGAACTTACGACAAGGCGCAGAGCCTTCGCGGCATCTTCTTTTCCAGCGGCCGCCAGGAAGGTGCAGTCACCTCCAACATTCTCTCAGGGCTTCAAACGTTTAAGGATACATCCTGGGCCCTTCCCGGCACCAGCAAGAGCCTCTTTCTGCGTGACTTTTTCTCCTGCATCCTGCCCAAGGACAGGCCTTTGAGCGACATAGCGGACCGCTGGCTTTCCCGCCAGAGTTTCAGGCGCTACAGGCCGTATCTGTGCTATCTGGTCTTCATGCTGGTCTTGTGTTCGTATTTTACGCTCTCGTTCAGGATCCACATGGAGGACATGCTGGCCAGGCAGAAGAGCATACCTGCTGCCATCTCGCTGGATGCCAATCTCAACAAACGTGTCGAGTCCTTAAGCGTGGCTGCCGATACAATCCAGTCCTTTGAAAAGGATGTCCATGAACACCGCTTCTTAAAGCCCGGCAGGGTACAGGCCCAGCAGGTTCTTGACAGCCTGAAACACAACTACGTTACCTGGGTCAGGCCCGACCTGATCTTCCCTGAAGTAGACAAGATGGACCAGGACCTCCTTGCCATGCCCAAGGACAAGGCAAGGCATTTTCTCGTTTCCTTCTGTGACTACAATTCATGGGTCAACACCATCTTTGAGAGAGTCAGGACCGGATCGGACCTGCCCCCTGTCAGCGACCAGAGGGACGAAATGCTGGCCGACCTGGAAGAATACCTGCCCTACTCTAGCAACTATTTGCGCAACGTGCTGGCAAGCTATGCCAGATGGGAAGATCCTAAGATACGCGACACCATCCTGGCAGACAAAAGCTCCACCATCAACGGCTACCTGCATATCCTGGGGACAAACCTGGACTGGCTCACCGAATGGCTCAACACACGGCCCGGGGTTGCGCCTGTACGGCTGACAACCTTCTGGCCCAACGGACCTGCTGAGCCATATATACCGCCGGCCTATACTGTTGAAGGCTTTACCCGCATGGAAGCCATACTGACCCGCCTGCGCGACACTGTGGACGACAACCAGGCTTTTTCCGTGCTTGAAGAGCAGTTCCGCAACGACTATGCCGATGCCCTCCGTTCCTCGTGGTGGCAGCTGGCCGATTCCTTCCCGCTTGCCCTGCAAAGCAATATCTCACGGGACTCATGGTCTAGGCTGAACATCGTCATGGCAGGGTATGACAACCCCTATTATGCCTTCCTTGCCTCCATGGCCAAGGCCTTCAAGAAGGTTGCCGACAAGGGCAGGCCCAATATAGAGGATACGCTTATCCAGGCCTTTGCGGATCTTGTGGCCTACCAGAAAAAAAGCGACACGCCCGATACGCTGGACCAGAAACTGCTTCAGAAAAAGGAAGAGCTGACAGCACAGATTAACGAAAAGCACGCCCAGCACCTCCATGACAGGACAGCAGCCTCCAAGGAGCTTGCAGACTACCATGCGGCACTGACAGAACTTAAGCAGAATACGGAAAACCCGTCCAAGGCCATGACCATGATAGCCTCTGTCTTCAAGGGCGGAAGCGAGTCCTCTCAGACTGCCCTTATAAAGGCAATACAGGCTGCCGAACAGATACAGCTCCATACCTGCTCGACCTACAGGGAACACGAGGCCTTCTGGCGCCTTATCAAGGGTCCTCTGGCCTGGTATACCTACATGGCCGTCATCCGTTCTGCCTGCGAGCTGAACGATTCCTGGAACACAACTGTCCTCAATCCCATTACCATGATGCCGCAGGAATCAGTGCTGGACATGATCTACGATGAACAGAGCCCCATCAACAAGTTCATACAGGGACCATGCCAGCCCTTCCTCAGCATGGCTTCCGGCAGTTTTTCCCCGGCCACATGGCACGGCCTGCGCTTCCCGTTAAAACAGGAATTTCTGTCCTTCCTTGACCAGAAGAGCGATCCTGCCCGCAAGGCAAAGGAAAAATACGTCGTGGGCATTACGGCACTGCCGGTCAATGTCAATGACATGGCAGCCAAGCCCCACAGGGCCAGACTGCGCCTTGAGTGCGGAGACCAGACCCAGATTCTGGACAACTACAATTACGAGGTGAGCACCAAGTTCACCTGGGAACCCGCAATCTGCGGCAAGGTCAGCCTGGAATTCACCTTTGATACCCAGACAGTCACAACGACCTGGGAAGACGAATGGGCCTTCCAGACCTTCCTGAAGGATTTTTCAGGCGGCGAGGTGGTGCTGACACCTGAGGACTTCCCCGGCCAGGAGGAAGTTCTGAACGAGCTTGACGTAAAGGAAATCAGGGTGCGCTACAGCCTGAGCAACGTCAATGACGCCCTGCTGGCCGAACGCACGCCGACAATACCGCTTCCGGCAGAAGCAGCCATGTGCACCGACAAATGGGATGACAATATCGTCTTCAGTAACTTTGCCACAGGGAACAGCGAGCTGCCGCTCACTGTTCATCCCAGGGACAAAAAGGACAGCAAAAAAGGCCAAAAGAAAAAGACGGTGCAGCCTGCCAGGACGCAGACAGGAGAAAGCGGCCAGGACGCAGCCCAGCCTGCCACAAGGAGCGCCAGATAATGAAACGCTTCAGATTTTCCTGCTCCGCCATCCCTGTCATCTATCTTGGCATATGGACGCTTTGCGTCATCCTGCTCTTTCTGTACGGCATACAGACAAACACGATCTGGATGACAGCGGAAATTATCCCGGCCGAACCGCAAAAGCTTGAGGCGCCGCGCGACCACCCCATGCGGGAAAGCCAGCAGAAAGAATTGCAGGAGGAAGCTGCTGCCGGGCAGAGAGCACAGCAGGCGCAAAATGCTGAGCCCCGCTATGATGCCCGCGCAAACGTCCAGCGCCCCCGTCCTGCACGATCGGGCCGCCCGGTTATCGGAGCTCCGAAGATTGAAGATCAGAAGGATGCCTTTGGCGTCAGCTTTGATCTTGGCAGGGACCCGACTGGCGAAATCAGCACAGCCAGACAGGACAAGGTTGCAGCCTGGATGATATCTGTCCCGGGGAAATGGGTCATGACAGGGCCAGCCTACATAGAGACAGGGCATCCTCTTGTCAGCGCCATCCTGGTCCTTATTAATAATAACAGGGCCAAGATTAAGCTCTTTTACCGCAATCCGCAGCAGAAGGAGGGGAAACCTCCTGTAGTGATACTGACAGACAAGGGACTGCACATCTCTCTTGTTGACTGACCCCCCGTTGCGTTTTTAATATGTTTGTTTCCGCTGTTCCCGCTTTCTATACAGCATGACCCTACGGAGATCTCATGAGCAGACGAAGCAGATATTATGATATGCCCGGCAATATCAAAATAAAGAACGGCATCGTTCATATAGACATGTACGATGAAGCGCCCGATACAGGGGCACAGCAAAGCGACAATCCCAGCTTTGTCTTCAGCGAACGCCTTGCCATGTCCCTTCCTGCCTTTATCGAGATGTACAAGCTGATGTCACAGGCTACGGACAGCCTGGTAAAGCAGGGAGTCCTGACCAGACAGGATGAGGCTGAGGACGGGGGCACCGTGGAGATTGCCACCGATCAGAAGGCCGGACAGGAAACTGCTTCTGAGTGACAGCATATGATGCAGGGGCAGACCGTCCTGTCAGGCGGCAGTACCTGCAAAACAAATTCTCTTATTTCCAGCACTTTCCTTTTTCAGGAACAATCAGACAGGAGACTACAATGAGCAGCTTTACCAGGTTTTATGACATGCCCGGCAACATCAGGATTGAGAACGGCATTGTCCATATCGACATGTTTGACAAAAAGCCCGGTGCCGAAGCCGATACTGACAACAATGCCTATGTCTTCAGCGAACGCATTGCCCTCTCCCTCCAGGGCTTCATGAAGCTCTATGAAATGATGTCCCAGGTCGTGAACAACTTGGAACAGCAGGGCGTCCTGACCAGGAACAAGCCTGCCAAGTAGGATATCTGTTTCAGGAGGCCGCACCATGACAGTCCCTGTCTATTATGACATGCCAGGCAACATCACCATTGAAAACGATGTTGTCCGTATAGACATGTTTGACAGGGAGGACGAGATGCCATCAGGCCCGGATGCGGCAGATGCCGAGCCATACTTCGTCTTCAGCGGGCGTATCGTGCTTCCCCTTCCCGCCTTTCTGGATCTGTACCGCAAGATGTCAAAAATGGTCGGGCAAATAGAAGCGACACGTATCCTGACGGCGACTGCCAAAGCCGGCTTGCCGGAATTCAAAAGAGAGCAGGAGGCAAGAGATGTCTGACTTGAGCCAGCCGGTCTTCACGTTTACCGTGGACGGACAGGACGAAAAGACTTTCCATGTTGTCCGCTTCAGCGGAAGCGAAGCCATTTCCAGTCTGTATGCCTTTGATGTCCTGCTTGTTTCAGGAAAAGAGGACATTAATCCGGCTGACATCCTGCAGGGCACGGCCCATCTGCGCATACTGCCGCCCTTTGCCCCGGAAGGCGGGCTGGAATACACGGGCATATTGTCTTCCTTCAAAGTCCTGCACCGCATGGGCACAAGCTATGTCTATGCGGCCAGGCTTCAGCACAAGCTGTGGTGGCTGACCCTTGTGCAGCAAAACCGCGTCTTTGTGGACAAAACGCCGGTGGAGGCCTGCACGCAGATACTGAACGAGGCGGATCTCAAGGGATCGGATTTTGAATGGAAGATTCTCAAGTCCTATCCCTCACGCGAATTCATCTGCCAGTACGGAGAGTCGGACTTTGCCTTTTTCAGCCGCTGGCTGGAACGGCTTGGCATCTACTACTGGTTTGAGCAGACAAAAAACGGGCCATGCTGCACCCTGGCCGACACCAGCATGGCCCATACGCCGCTGCCAGGGGCAGAGACCTGCGACTTTACGGAGGCAAGCGGGCTCAATCCTGACAACCCCGGCCAGGTCATCACTGATTTTACGCTCACCTGCCCGCCCCTGCCCAAGGAAGTCTGCTGCAAAAATTACAATCCGCAAAAGCCTGAGCTGGATCTGTCCTGCACTGTCAGCGTGAGCGACAAGGGCCGCGGCACGTTCTACCGCTACGGGGACAACTTCACCACAACGACAGAAGGCAGGCAGCTGGCTGAAATCGAGGCTCAGGCCCTTTTGTGCAAGGCCCAGGTTTTCCGCGGGCTGTCGCATAACCCGGCCTTGAGGCCAGGGCATACCTTTACCCTGCGCAGGCATTTCCGCTCCGCCTGGAATCAGAGCTACCTCACAACGGAAGTTCACCATGAAGGCAGCCAGGCGCGCCTGGTTGCCCGCGCCCTGGGATCGGCAAGTAAAGGCCTGGGCGATGCGGACAAGCTTTTTTACCGCAATTCCTTTGCCTGCATCCCTGCCTCCACCCAGTACAGGGCAGAACGCACTACCCCCTGGCCCAGACTGGCGGGGGCGTTCCCTGCCAAAATTGACGGCGAGGGATCAGGGGCCATGGCCCAGCTGGACAGCCAGGGCCGCTACAAAATAGTTCTGCCTTTTGACAGGGCGCAGCGCGGCGGCGGCAAGGCCTCCTGCTGGGTGCGCATGATGCAGCCCTATGCAGGCGAAGGCATGGGCTTTCATGCCCCTCTGCACAAGGGAACAGAAGTTCTGATCACCTTCCTTAACGGCGACCCTGACCAGCCTGTCATAGCCGGAGCCGTGCCCAATCCCATGACGCCGTCTCCCACAACCAACGCCAATGCCGCCCAGATCAACCTGACCAGCGCCACCGGCCAGAATTTCAGCATGGACGATACGCCTGGCAGCTCCCATATCCTGCTCTCTTCCGCTGACAAGCAGTCCTTTATCAAGATTACGGAGTAAGAAAGAGTACCGGGCAAGACCTGCCCGGGTCATACGGGTTATCAGGGAAAAGCGGACAAAAAGCCCTGCCTGCTGCATCCGGCTGACACACGCCAGGGCCATCAAGGATACAAAATATGGCACCTATTGAATACAAGCCTGAAAAAGGCGTTGTGCTGGTGGCAAAAAAAGGCCTCAAGATTTCCGCCCAAGCAAATGCCTCCATTACAGCAGCACTAAATATGACCCAGGTCAATATAGGACAAAACGGCACCAGCATGGGCAGCCTGGTAGCCGGAGGCAGCCTGGTAACGATCCTGGGGGCCACTTTCAAGGCAGCATACAATGCGGCCACTTTCAACTATGCGCTGAACCGTGGCTTCAGTATTTCAAACTTTGTCAAGAAGAAAGACGTCGAAATTAAGGAGCTTATGGCCGACTACAGCGAGATTACAAACGAGGACAACATTATTGCAGAAAGCATACGCACAGCCGCTGAGGTGCGGCACGAGGGTGTCTCCAAAAAAACCGTGAGAGGTTCATTAAATCTGATAGATGAAAATCTGCAGGAAGTGGAACGTATGAAGAGCGTAATGGCAGATCGCAAGACGGAAGTAGAAGCAGACAAGGCAAGCACCGTAAGCCTTTATAATGAAGTCTGTCAGAAAAAAGAGGAGCTTGCCAATCTGAAAAAAGTTGTTGCAGATCTGCTTAACGAGGTAAAAACAAACTCTTCTGCTGCAGTTGCAAATAAAAAAGTTGTTGCCCAGAACAACTCTGAGACAGGCATGCATACATTTATGTAACAATACGGTTTTGCATTATGGTAAAAGTAAACAAGTATGAAAGTGGCGCCGCCAGCATTGAAATCGTCTCCAACAAGTATCTGAAGATTTCCTGCACGCAGTCCAACGAAATTATCCTTGGCGCAAAAGCTGCCTGTATTGGCGGAACAGTCTGCATGTTTGACGCACTGCCAATTGCCTTTGCCTCTACTGACGGCATTGAACTCTACCTGAAAGCCGGTGCCGAAATCGATATCAGCAAGATAACATTTGATCATACCAAAAAAGGAGGCAAAATCCATGTTCTGGCTGTATCCTCCTGTAAAGCTCAAGTCCAGGACTGCAGGCAAAGTATAAGAACCGTCTCTCAAAATGCCCTTGCTTTCACAGCTGCATACATGGCATATGGCAAATCTAGTATCCTGGTACAGCGGATGGAGGAGGTAAACAATACACGCCAGCTTGTATCAAAAAAAATGAAAATAACGCAGGAAAAGCAAAGCAAAACAGAACGGATGAAAACAAGCCTTACCCAAAAGGCCAGAAAGCAGATAGATCTTATGAACAAAACTATTACCCAGCTTAAGGAAGTGGAAAACGAGCTCAAGGAAATCATCAAGCAACGTAGCGCAGTCGTCACATCAAACAATGAGCAGGGAGGTTCCTTCTCCCTTTCCTCCGGCATAAGCAACTTGTAAATATACGCAGCAGGCAGAACGGCCGGCACAGCCTGCCCCATGGCTGCCTTCTTTTTCATCTCTTTCCAGGCGGATCAGATATGTCTACAGATATCGAGGGAGCAAACCTGTCAACTTCTGCTCTTTTCTACTTAAAGATAACTGCCGGTGCCAGTTCCGAGATTATAGCAGGCGGCTTTGGGAAAGCGGTAGTAGGCGCATCAAGCACATTATCTGTTTCATTAGCAAGCTTTTCTGCCAATGCAAGCCTTTTCTTTTCTGCCGCTGCCTTTGCCTACCAGAAATCTATAGTCAATGGCGAAGTGACGACAATGGAGATAAGCGCCATAAAAAAGAAGACAGCAGAAATTGCGGCCGCAGTGGAAAATAGTGCAGGTCAGGTAATGATGATAGAAAATATTGCAGATACCTATGCACTGGCCACTGAAGTAAATGCAAATCGAATAGAGACTTCTGCAACATGCGCCGAGATGACAAATGCGGCTACTGATATATGCGATACATGTACTGAAACCGTTCAGGAAATGAACACCATCACCCAGGATCACGAGGCAGTCAGCAACGAAATTAATGAGCTCATGAGAGAAGCCAATCAAATCTTAGCCAACTGCAAACAGGTTATTACTTCACAGTCTTCCACTGTGGATAATAATGTCGCCCTTTTCGGCTCAGACAAAAAATCCTTCGGGACAAGCATCATAGACTAAGCCATGCAGATATTGAAAGACAACACAACGGGAATCACCTTTTCCCCCTTTGCCATAGGCGGCGTATGGAACCTGCAGGTAGCTGTCCTGCATTATTTTTCCCTGGAAAGGCCGGATACGGCACTTCCTGAACAGGACCTCTGGAATGAGTGCACCAAGGAACTCGGGAATGCAGTGCTGGATGAGGGCTTTCCAAAGCCGCGCGGGGAAGTCCTTATTGCAGGCTCCTGGCATTCTCCTTCCAGGGAGCCGGAACAAGGCGGCTATGCCAGCTTCAAGGCAGGCCCGCTCTCGCGCCGTCTGGCCGTCTTCGGTCCAAGATACTGGCAGGATCTGCCACTGGCCGCCATATCCGATCCCAGGGCAGTGACATCCGTTCCCCTGACCTGGGAATCAGCCCTTGGCGGTCCTGGTTTTGCGGACAATCCGGCAGGCATCGGGACAGAGGCCATTCCTGCCCCCTGGGGCGGAATGTGCCGGCCTCTCCCCCTGGCAGAAGATCCTGCGGGCCTTGTGACTTCACCCTCTTCAAGGCCAAGGCCGGCCAGCTTTTTGCCCAATACGGCAGACAGGCCTGCCAGGCTGGCTCTGGCAGGCACCTATGACACACACTGGCTCAATACAGCCTGGCCAGGCTTTCCGGACGATATCAATCCTGAATTTTTTATGACGGCTGATCCCGCACAAAGGCTGCCCAAGGGCTACAACGAGGGAGCATCCTGGGAACAGGGCTTCTTTGCAGGCGGAGAGGAATTTCTGCTGGAAAATATGCATCCCTCCGTGGCAAGGCTTGCCGGACGCCTGCCCAGGAAAAGGGTGCGCGTCTTTGCCACCAGGAGCCTTGCCAAAGCAGGGACAGGCTGTCCCCCTTCCGAGGAGGAACTCAGGAAGCAGGAAGCTGAAGCAAGCCGTTTTGAGGAAGCCCAGACCCACCTTGAAACAGTGTGGTTCTTCCCTGGCATAAAACGCGGATGTGCCATCTTCCGCTGTGTCCTTCCCTGTGCGGATGACGAGTACAGCGACATTATTTCCCTCATGCCTGTCGTGGAAGACAGGGATGCGCCACTAACTGACATAGCATACTGGCTTGAGGAAAAGAAAAAGCGCACGCCCCAGCCTGAAAAACCTAAGATCACAATTCCCCCCGAAGCGCTTGCGGCCCTGGAATCCGCCAGTGCGGCTGTCAGGACGCTGGAAGAAGACCTGAATTTTTCTGCGGACAAGGCTCTGGGGAAGGCTCCGTGCATACAGCCGGATCATCAGGCCATGATCTCTCATGCAAGGGCGATGGTCACCCAAAACCTTGAGTCCCTGGAAAAAAACATTGAAAGGCTTGCGGACCTCCGCAAGGAATACGGTGCAGCCTGCAAAGTAAAGCTTAAGGATTTTGACGGCCTCAAGGCATCCCTAGAGGGCATGATGGGCCGTCTGGACCAGACAGAGGCAAGCCTGAAGGAAGCAGAAGCGCTCCTGGCTGAAGGAGACAGGGCCGCAGCTGCGGGAATACAACGGACTGAAGGCCTTATTGTGGCCATCCAGCCCTCAGAAGCAGACAAGGAACTGAATGAGGGCAAGGCAAAGCTGCATGAGCTTGACAATCTTTTAAGAGGCAGGACATGGAGCTCGCAGGCTCTCTCCCTGCTGAGCCGCTTCCATCTTCTTTCCAGCAGCGATCCTGCAGCACAAGCGCTTTGCGCCAGGCTTGAGCAGTGCGGCCTGCGCAAAAGCGACATACATCATGCCCTTCTTGCGTATCTGCCTGAAGCAATTGCGCTTTCCCCTGAGGATCTCTGCCTAGGCAGGGATGAGGCACAGGAAGCTGCCAGCAAAGGAAACGGCAGGATACTCCTGCCGCCAGGGCTTGTTGTCCCCTTCTTTACAAAGGATGAGTGCACAGCCCTGCACATCCGTCCCCTTCAGGAAGACGCTACGGATTTCTTTACGCCCTTTGCAGATGATACCCTTGTCGTGCCTGGCTCAAAGGACGGCTGCCAGATCCTTGGTGCCATACGGCCAAAGCCCGTCCTTGTGGCAGAGGATCCGCTGACAGCCTGGCTTATGTATGCAGCAGCGGGCGATCTTTTTGCCATCCTGCTTGTGACAGGAAAGGATGCGGCCATAAGCGATGATGCAGGCAGGGCACTGGACGATGCCCCCCTGGTCTTCTGGCCTGTCCCGCCTCTGGGCAAGGAAGCCTCAGAGGACGGGCTTGCCCCTGAAGGACCTGCCTTCAGCGCAGCGCAGCGCCTCATGCGGGAGGATGAGCTTTGCCAAAAGTGGCCAAATCTTGCCACGTGTCACAAGGAAAAGAAGCTCTTTCCCATTGCCTGGCCTGAAAAATGGAGCACGCCAAACCTGGCAAAGGCCCGGAGCCAGGGGCTGGACATCCGTGCCTGGCTGAAAGGCGAGCTTGAAAAAAGGGGCATTCAGGCTGCCGGCACTGCTGAAGGATCAGCCAGCATTGAAACAGATGCTGACGGCAGGCAGGACATTGCCCTGAAAGTGCCTGCTATTGACATCAAGGGAATACGGGAGCGGCTCAGCAAACGTATTTCCGGCTACCGCCCTGCCGGAATGGAGCAGTCAGAAAGCGAATTCAAGAAGGCAGTCGAAGAATTTAACGTCCTGCGCAGGCAGAACGGCCTTAAGCCACTGGAACTGCCAAATCCGACACTGGACGAGCTTTTGCAAACGCCATATCCGCCGGAACCAGATGCTGCCACGCTCAGAAGGTTCGAGGACCTGGCCGACAGGGTCGGCAAGATGAAGGGCCAGGAAGAAAAAGCCAAAATTCTGGAATTGCGTGACAAGTATCTGGATGACATGAAAAAGCTTGGCGCCCTGGACACAAGGGCCAGGGCGGCGCTCCTTGCCCAGCAGAAAGAAATGGCCGGCGTCCTGCAGGGTGTGCCCGTGCCGGGAGCCCCGGTGCAGGGAGCTATGGATCTGCCTGAGTGGGCCAGGGAAATCCCGGGAGCTGAGCAGTCTCTTTCAGGAGAAGCAGCACTGCCTCCTTCTGCGGCTGAGCTCAAAGGCGGCATGAAGGGCAGGACTATCAAGGATGTTGACCTCTCAGGCATGGACCTTACGGGGATGAGCCTTGAGAACTGCTTCCTTGAAAATGTAAACTTTTCCAATGCCCTGCTTGATGAAAGCCGCTGGGAAAAAGTCATGGCAAAGGGGTGCAACTTTACGGGAGCAAGCCTTGCACAGACAAAGTTTGTGCAGTGCTCCCTGGAGGAGTGCCTCTTTGTGAAGACAAATCTCCAAAACGCCAGGGCCGAGCTCTGCCAGTGGCAAAAAGGCAGCCTGCAGGATCCTGACATGAAAGGAGCGCTGGTACGGCTGGCAACATTTGACGGGGTCAAACTCAGGGGTACCATCGAGCAGGCATCCTTTGAGCTCAGCTCCTTTGACAAATGCCCGGCAGAAGAACTGACACTGCTTGAATGCACCCTGAAAAAAGTTTCCTTCATCAATGTCCTCATCAGCCGCATGAGAGCAGAAGGAGGCGCCTGGAAGGAAGCCGGCTTTACGACCTGCAAGGGCACCGGCCTTGCAGTACAGAGGCTTGCCTGCGAAAATATGCGTTTTCTGATGCACTGCGACATTGCGGATGCAGTTTTTGAGCAGTGCCGATTGCCGGGACTGTGCCTCAGGGAAAGCCGCCTGCCGGCCCTTGTCATGAAAGGATGCAGCTTTGATGATGCCATGGCCGATTACTGCGATCTGCCAAGGGCAGTCCTTGCAGGCTGTTCCGGAACAAAGGCGCGCTTCTTGCACTGTGATCTGGAAGGATCCGACCTGCGCTATCTCAGGCTGCCGCAGGGGTCGCTCCGCAAATCGCGCCTTGTGCAGGCAAACCTGCATTGCGCCGACCTCTATGGCGCAGACATGTACAAGGCCGTCCTTGGAGAAACAGACCTGTCAGGCGCCAATCTGGCTGGTACGCTTCTGGAAGGAAAGGAAAAGGAAATGCAGAACCTGGAGCTTACACGATGACTGCAGATGCTTACTCACGGGATGACATCCTGATTGCCATTGCCCGCAATGAGACGCTGGCTGACTGCGATCTCTCAGGCATCAATCTCTCCGGTGCCAG
>CAVLCT010000054.1:0-13911 GCA_963661665.1 Bulleidia sp.
ATCTGCCTCTTGTCCTGGACTGTCTGTCAGTGAAGCACTGTCGGCTTATGCAGGCAGTGACTGCCTTGTCTCATCTGGTATGTAGTTTCCTACTATTCTGTCACATGTTGTTTCTGACATGTCCTTGAATTTGAGCAGTTCTTTCCCCATTGTTTCAATCGTATCCATGGCAGGTACAGGCATTGTGTTTATTTCCGTAGAATTTACCTGCGTTGAGCCATTCAGTATCCGATAGTAGCAGTCATACAATGAAGAATTGAACAGCACGTACAGCCCATAGACAGTGCATTCTGACAGTTCTCCAGTGCCGCATATAAAATTCAGCTTGTTTTGCGTGCTTATTTTCTTATATTCGGGATGCTTGCGGGCAAGATACACTCCGCATTGAAGACGCCTTCTTTCTTCCTTGGCTGTAAAACGCTTCACAAAGAGGTAATTGGTATTCTGCTGCAGGAGGCTAGTCTTTCCGCTTGCAAGATACTCATGTTCCATTCCGGCAGGAAAGACTACTTTCCCATCCCGGATATGCTGAGAGTAAAAAAGGGGGACAGTATCCGCTCCGGCTGCATTGCGCAGGGCCTCACGGTTGCGAAAGTCTATGGTCAGGCCTGTTTTCATTTTCAGCCCGATATCAGGGAGCGTGTTTGTCAAGTTTTTAAGCTTTGTGAGTGCCTCTAATTCTCTGTCGTTTGTGACAAGGTAGACATAAGAATCCTTGCCATGTACTACGGCCGAATAGGGTGCTTCAAAAACGGTTTTTTCAGAAAAATCAGCATTATTCCTAGTAGTAGTAATCGTGATAGAAGCAGGTGTTCTTGTTGTCTTTTTTGCTTTGATAATGATGGTTTCTTGCAAGACACTTTCATTATCAAATACCTTGTCCCTGCTGGCAAAGAGATGAATGTGCTCCAGGACGCCTTTTTTGAAAAAATGCTTGCGGAACTGCGTAAAATAGGCGCCCGATGTCCAGGAACGAGGGATGATATAGACCATCTCCCCATCGTCCTTAAGATTGAACATGCTCATGGCTGCAAATAAAAAATACAGATTGGGAGCACCATGGCATACGTCAGGCATAGCCCTTGCTTCAGGTGCCTCCCTGCCAATTTTTAGGTACGGCGGATTGCCGATAATCATATCGTATTTATCTGCGGCAGAATTTGCGCCAAACATGCAGTTATAATCCTGCGTCTGACTCAGGATGTAATTGTCAGATATGATTTTGTAAGCAAACTGCTTTGAAGTATGCGTGCTGATCCATTCCAGATTTGTGTGCAGCAGTTCTACTATATTAGGGTCATTTTCATAGCAGACAAGCTCTGCTGCTTCTACAGACGCATCTTCCTCAATCCTTTCCAGCAGAGCAGCCGAAAGGATACCGGATCCTGCACCAGGATCAAGGACAGTGAGCTTTTTGTGGTCCTGCGGTATAGAAAACAGCTCGGCCATGAAGAGGGCAGTCTCCTTGCTGGTGAAGAACTGTCCGTACTTTTTCCTCTGTTCCTTGGGCATGCGTCCGATATATTCCGCTGTTGCCTTGCATACAGGATCTATAAATTTCATAAAACTTATGCGGGGGTACCTGCAGCTTAAGCCGCAGGAGGAACCGCATCCTCCTTCATTGCCTTAGCAGAATATATGTCGTTTCCCAAGGCTGCCAGAGTGTCCTGTTTCCTGCTCTTCCTGACACCGTTTTACTAGCCTAACCCCTTGTTCATGTCAAAAACGCAGCCAGTTAATGAATCTTTGACTGGTGGCGTAGACCAGTGTCCTCCGGGAGCATTAGACATCCCTCTGTTGCAGCTATCTTCATCTTGTAATCAGCCGTTAAAGACGCAGTACCACAAACCTGTCACAGCACTGTGCGAATACCTGGCAAACTTCCTTTTTACCCATTGAATCATGCTATCCGGTCACGGACTTTGCTACACAGCTTTTGTCGTGGCACGCTATGCCCCAGTGCAGGATAACGGGATATTCACCTTGCAGGGGGGCATCATATTTCATATCGGCAATCTGCCTGAGTGCCCTGTCTGCCGAAGAGGTCATGGAGTCATTTGTATCGGAACGCTTTATCTCAATGACGGCAGCGCGGTTATTGTCCGGGTCTTTGATGATAATATCGCCCCTGCCCAGACCACTCTCATAGTTTGATGTGGTATGCGGATATTGCCACTTGAACATCCCCGCCAGAAAAGCATGGTAATAGACTTCATAGTAGTCATGGACACTGATTGTTTCTAACAGGATGGCAGAAAGGATTTCTGTTACCTTTTGGTCATCTCTTGTCCAGAAGGCTTCCACGAGTGGGAGGATTCTTTCATTCCCTTCTATTTTCTTGCTAAAGACTGACTCTATAGTTTGTGCAAAAATTTCAAAAATTTCCTTATTGGGAATACAAAGCCTAATCTGAGTGTCTGAGTCCGGATGCAGCTCCGGTGTTTTAGTGAGATATCCAGTGAGATAGAGCTGAGTCCAGATATTCTCTTTTGATGCATAAAGATTTTTATAAGTTAAATCTTCTTTTATATCTGCTGCAATACAGCCATGATTTAGCAGTATGTTAATTTTATCAGAAAGCAATTCCTTATACTTTCCAAGGAAACACTCTACAACATCGTTACTACTGGTGTTTTTCCAGTACGTTTTAGGTCTGGCATTCGGCGACTTTTGCAAAGCCGAAAGATACTGCATGACATCCCAGGGACAGTACATCGACTGGCTGCTACCAAAACAGTAGCCGTCATACCATTCTTGCACTATATCCATCTTTTCGCTGAATCCTTGTTTCACAAGGAGAGACTGCACTTCATCATGGGTAAAACCAAATTTGTCGGCAAAGTCGTCATCATTTATACCATAGCAGGTAAAATTATTAAGACCTGTGAATATGCTCTCCTTAGAGATGCGTAAGCATCCTGTCAGAATAGCAAATTCAAAGAATTTGTTGCTCTTAAGACCTGTTTCAAAAAGAGCGGACAGGAAATCAATTGCATCATCATAATCTTTTTCACAGTTTAATTTAGCAAATGGTGCATCATACTCATCAATAAGGATAATTGGTTTTATGCCGCAATCAAGATAGATAGCTCTGCAAAGTGTGATAAGTATATCAATAATATCATCATCATCTGCCGAACAACTTTGTATTTCTCTTAGTATATCTTTAGTTGATTCCAGTACTTTAGAACTGTATAAAAGATAATTATAGTCTTCGCATAGCCGTACTGCAATTCTCTTGAAACGATTATAGCATTTTTCAAATGATTTTCCTTTCATTTCATTAAAAGAAAGATATATGACAGGATACTTGTTCATCCATTTTTCACAAAGTTCTTTGTCTTGAGAGACTGCAAGACCGTTAAAAATTTCCCTGCTGTCCTTTGTCTGGTCAAAGAACTCCCGCAGTGTATCCAGAAGAAGACTTTTCCCAAAACGTCTTGGCCTTGTGATAAGGGATACTTTTGCAGTGTTCCCTGACAAAAACTCACTGATAAAGCTGGTCTTGTCTACATACACTTTATTCTCTTCCCGTAATTCGCGGAAAGATTCTGTACCTACAAGAATTTTGCTGCCTGACATTGTCTTTCTCCTTTTGATAAAATCCGTGGAAACTCTATCCTGCCTGTCCGCATTTTGCCAGGCACTTCTTGGGACAAAAAGCAAGACCCCAGGTCAGAACTGTTCTTTTCCTTGCAAGTAGCGGAGCCGCATATTGCCTGTCCTGGCTTTGGGTGAGAGCATCTTCGACCCTCTTTTCAAGAGCTGTTTTGTTGTCTGTATACTTGATTTCAATGACAATTGCGCGGTTGTGTTCCCTGTCTTCAATCAGGATGTCAGGACGCCCTGTTCCGCTTTCGATATTTGAAAAAAGGTCATAGTCCAGAGAGGAAAGCAGTCCCAGCAAAAAGGCATGGTAAAAATCTTCCTTGCCGATATGCGTTCCGTCAAGGTTGCTTGTTTTGCACATAACAAGCTCTGATACCAGCTGAGATACGGTTTTTTCATCTCCGTTCCAGAGCGCTTCGTTTACAAGGGATATTGTGTCTTTAGTGACACCGGTTAGCTTGCTGAACCAAGACGATATCTCTTGCTTAAATATATAGTAGACCTCCCTGTTAGGAATACGAAGCTCAATTGGCTTAAAAGGATTGTCTTTTTTCTCCTGTGGTGCTTTTGTCAGATAGCCTGTCAGGCACAGAACTGTCCAAAAATTGCTTTCAGAATCATACAAATTCTTATATGTCACGGCCTCATTGCATTGCTCTGTCACTGTGCCGCCCTGAAGAAGAGTGGCTATTTTTTTTCCAACAGGCAGGACGTCGATCTTGTCTATAAACTTTCTGACAATGTCATTGCCGCTTGAATTAAACCAGTATGCCTGTGGTTCAGTCTCAGAAAATTCTTGGAGGTCACTTATATACTGCATGACATCCCATGGGCAGTACATGGACTTATTGCCTCCAAAACAGTAGCCATCATACCATTCTTGAAGATCTCCCATTTTGTTGCAGAATCCCTGTTCTGCAAGAAGTGAATGCACTTCCTCATGAGTAAAACCAAATTTATCAGAAAATTTATAGTCATTGATACCATAGCATTTAAAATTGTTAAGGCCAGTAAAGATGCTTTCCTTGGAGATGCGCAGGCAGCCAGTCAGAATGGCAAATTCAAAGAATTTGTTGCTCTTAAGCCCTGTTTCAAAAAGACCTGACAGAAAATTAATTGCATCTTCATAATCTTTTTCACTATTCAGTTTAGCAAACGGAGCATCATATTCATCTATAATTATAATTGGCTTTATATCATAATGGAGATAAATAGCTCTGCAAAGTGTCAGAATAACATCAGAAACCAGTTCTATATTTGCAGAACAGCTTTGTATAGAATATAGTTTATCTTTAAGTGTATCTATTAATTTATTACTTTGTAAAAGATAACAATTGTCTTCGCATAATCGACTTGCAATATTTTTGAATCGATTATAGCATTTTTCAAATGACGTTTCTTTCATTTCATTCATAGAAAGATATATAACAGGATATTTGTTCATCCATTTTGCACAAAGTTCTTTATTCTTAGAGACAGCAAGACCGTCAAAAAGCTCTCTGCTGTCTCTTGTACTGTCAAAAAACTCATGTAACATATCCAGAAGAAGGCTTTTCCCAAAACGTCTTGGCCTTGTAATAAGAGATACCTCAGCTTTGGGGCCAGACAAAAATTCCTCAATAAAGCCGGTCTTGTCTATATACACTTTATTCTCTTCTTGTAGTTTACGAAAAGATTGCGTACCGAGAAGAATTTCTCTCTCTGACATTGTCGTTCTCCCTTACTATCTTTGCCAGTGTATGCGCTTTCCTATTTGGATGCTGTCCTGCATACGGGAGCTTAATTTCAGCACATATTTGCAGTGGCAGTTTTGTCTTCGCATCCCCAGGAGATAGCGTACTCTCCTTAACCGCTAGTCTATTTTCTAGCGTAAGCCCTTCTTCCTGTCAAAGACGTTACAGCCGGCGGCCGCTTAGCCGTCCCAGACAGAAGGCAAAAGACAAGGGGCATACGGAAATTTTCCGTATGCCCCCTTTATTATCTTATGTCTTCAGCAGCCGGCCTAGAAGAACTGGCCCATGCTGAATTCTATGCGGCCTGTTTCCGTTTCGCCATCGAAGTCATCCTTGAGTGGATAACCGTAGGCAATACGCAGGTCACCCATGGGCGAACGCCAGCGCAGTTCGAGACCGCAGGAGTAAACCCAGTTCTTGTCAAAGTCGAGGGACAGCTCGCCGCCGTCGTCGCTGCTGTAGTTAAAGCCGATATCAAAGAAGGGCACGATGGCGAGGCCAAGTTCCTTCTGGAAGGTCCACACGTATTCAAAGTTGGCAACGCCCATTCTGTCGCCGCCGATAACGTCGTTATCGTAGCGCGGATCCCTTGAACGGGGAGATGCGTCTGTGTACGAATAGCCGCGGACCGTATCCATGCCGCCGACGTAGAAGCGTTCAAACACGGGGATCTTGGAATCGGAGTTCTGGAACACTGCGCCAAGACGTGCACGGACGTGGAAGGTGTGGTTTTCCTTGATGGAGTAGAAGCCCTGCCAGTCGCCGATAACCTTGAAGAAGTTGTCGGTGCCGCCCAGGCCGCCGCCGCCCCATTCGCCGGAGAGGCGCAGGATGGTGCCCTTGGAGGGACGCTCCCTGTTGTCCGTGGTGTCGCGCACAAGGCGGGCACCCACGGCAGATGTCCAGTTCACGCCCTTGTAATCCCTGATGTAGGGAGAGGCCGTCCTGCTCACATCATAGATTTCGTAGTTTTCCAGGCGGTAGCTCACGCCGACTGTGGTGTATTCGCCGATGGGGTAGCCGAAGCGGATGGTGTCACCCAGTGTGTCACGGGTGAAGCTGTCCCAGTAGTCATGCGTGTAGTAGAGGTCGTTGCCAAAGGAAATGTTGGTGTCGTAGATGCGCGGGTTCTGGAAGGTCAGGGTGCCTGACGTGCGGCGCCAGGAGAAGAAGCCGCTCAGGGCCAGGTTGTAGCCGCGGCCGAAGAGGTTGCGCTCCATGATGCTGGCATTGACGCCCACGTCAAAGTAGGTGGAGTAGCCGACACCGGCCATGACGGCACCAGTGTTGCCTTCCTGTACCTTGACCTTGAGGTCAACCGTGTCATCGGACTCGGTGGGCACAAGCTCTGTGTCCACGTTCTTGAAGTAGCGCAGCTTGGTCAGGCGCTCGGTGGAGCGGCGCAGCTTGGCACCGTCATACATGTCGCCGTCGCCAAGGCGCATCTCGCGCAGGATGACGTTGTCACGGGTCTTTTCATTGCCTTCGACAAGGAGCCTGCGGATATAGACCTTCTGCTTCTTGTTGATGACATAGACAACGTTGACTGTATTCTCATCGTCGTGGTTCTTGACCACGCGGGTATCTACTTCAGCATAGGCGTAGCCATGGTCATTGTAGTAGTTCTGCAATGCCTTGGCGTCGTCCTGCATGATGGTGACATTGAAGTACTTCTTGTCGTCGCGCCAGGTCGGCATCTCGACAAGCTTCATCATTTCCTCCTCGGAGGTGAGGAGGTCGCCTGCGAAGCCTACTTCCTTGACATTGTAGCGGGAGCCTTCGCTGGCCGTGAAGATAACATGGATGCCGTCTTCCTGGTAGGTGACTTCAGGTGCGCTGACCTGCATGTCTATATAGCCCTGGGTCAGGGCATATGCCGCAATGGCGTTGGTGTCGCGCTCAAGGTACTCGTCCTTGAGGACGCCTGTGCCGGTGATCCAGGAGAGAATGTTGCGTTCGCGCAGAGCCATGTAGCTTTCCATGTCGCTCTGGCGTAAGTCCTTCAGCCCGTCGATCCTGACTTCGCTGATATAGAGCTTCTTGCCCTCGTCAATATTGATGTGCAGGGCAGCAATGTTGCCGGATCTGCCCTGTTCAATGCTGTAGGTGGGCTTGGCCAGGTAATAGCCTTCCTTGTGGTAGAGCTCCTTGATGCGCTGCAGGTCCTCTGCCAGCGTCTGCTCGTTCAGCACCGTTCCCTTGCGGGTCTGCATGGCTGCTTCGACGTCTTCCACGTCGATTTCGTCTGAGCCGGTGATAATAATGTTGTCGATACGGGGCTTTTCAACCACGTCGAACACAAGGACGCTGCCTTCCATGTGGGCATTGACATCCTTGAAGTAGCCCATTTCCCACAGGCGCTTGACTTCCTCGTTGATGGCTGAGGCATCGGCACGGTCGCCCTTGTGCAGGCTCAGGCGCATGAGTACCACGTCAGGCTCTATGTTGTGGAGGCCGCGGACCTGGATGTCGGAAATGCCGCCGCCTGTGCCGCGCATGGGTACCAGCGCGTCACTGGCTGAGCGCACCGGGTCGTTCACAGAGGCAGGAAGAGATCCTGTCTGGGGCTCCGAAGCCTTTGGCGCGGCAGGCTGTGCCTGGCTCCTTTTGACCATTGCGGAAACCCTGCCTGCCACCTGGCCGGCAACGTCATCCAGTTCGCTTAAGGAAGAGCGCTGGAACTTGGCCGGCACGTTCTGGGCATTCTCGGCAATGGGCACCAGCATGCTGTTCAGGGTAAAGTCCTGTCCCTGCTGCTTGAAGTTGCCGTATACCACTACATCGGCACCGCTCTGGAAGCCAAGCTCCCGGGCAGCAGCCAGGTTGATATTCTGGTAATTGCTCTGCCTTAAGATTGCCTTTGCCTTATCCAGGGGAATGACTTCCATGCCCTGGGCCTCAAGCTTCTTGATGATGCTCTCGGGAACCGCATTCTTGGCATCAGGCATTTCCGGTCCGGACTGGATGCCAAAGGGGAGAACCAGAACTTTCTGGCCTGCGGCCTTTGCCTGCAGGGGCATGAACAGCCCGAAGAGCAGTGCAAATGCTATCCAGATAGCAAAGTGACTGTTACGCAATAGTTTTGTCATAAAGGAGTCCTGTGCGTAGTTCGAGGCTACGGTCCAATCCCGCGGCCAGTTCGGCATTATGAGTAACCACGACTGTGGTCATGCCCAGTTCATGGTTTAATTCCTTGAGGAGCGCAACTACCTGCGCGCCGGTTTTTTCGTCCAGGTTGCCGGTCGGCTCGTCGGCAAGAAGGACCTCGGGGTGCATGAGCACGGCGCGGGCTATGGCCACGCGCTGTCTCTCGCCACCGGAAAGGTTGTTTACCCTGCTCTTATGCTTGTCGGCAAGCCCGACCCTGTCCAGCATCTCCCTGGCTTCCCCGATGACCGAGGCCTTGCTCTTTCCTGCAATTATGGCCGGCATTGCCACATTTTCCTCTGCAGAAAATTCGCTCAGGAGGTGATGGAACTGAAAGACATAGCCGCAGGTGCGGTTGCGGAAATGAGCCTGCTCGTCGGCTGAAAGCGAGGCGACATCCCTGCCCCTGAAAAGGACCTTTCCGGAAGTCGGTGTGTCAAGCGCACCCATCAGGTGGAGCAGGGTGCTCTTGCCGGAACCGGACGATCCCACAATGGCCACCTGTTCGCCTTCCTCAATGGAGATGCTGACCCCCTTGAGGATTTCCAGGGTCTGGCCTGCTTCCTCGTAGGTCTTGACCACGTTGTCAAATGTATAGAGTGCGCTCATTCGTACCTCAGGGCCTCGGCAGGTTTGAGGCGTGATGCCTGGCGGGCAGGGTAGAGCGTGGCCAGGAAGCAGAGAAGCATGGCTGATGCGCTGATGATGAGCACGTCAGGAAGCGTTATGATAATAGGCAAATGGTCTAATGTATAGACGTTTTCCGGAAGTTTGATAAACTGGTACTTTTTTAAGAGCGTCCCCACCAGGAGCCCTATGCCGTTGCCAAGGGCAGTTCCGACAACGCCTATGATGCAGCCCTGGCACATGAAGATGCGCCGCACCATGCCCTGGGTTGCACCCATGCTCATCATGACGGCAATGTCCTTTGTCTTTTCCATGACAAGCATGACCAGCGTGGCCACGATGGAGAAGGAACCGATGAGCACAACCATGGCCAGCAGGATGAACATGCCTATCTTTTCCAGCTTCAAGGCTGCAAAGAGGTTGGCATTCATGTCCATCCAGCTTCTGGCATAGAAGCGGTGTCCCAGGCGGTCGTTCAGGGCCGCAGTTACCTCATCGGCCCTGCCCAGATCGTCAACCGTGATCTCTATGCCTGTAAGGTAGGTGCTGTCCATGCCCAGAAGCTCGCGGCAGACATCAAGGGAGACAAAGGCAAGGGAGGAGTCGTACTCATACATGCCTGTCTTGAAGATGCCTGACACCACAAAGGGGCGTATGCGCGGCTGGAAGCCGGCGCTGGACTTCTGCCCGGATGGCGAGAGGAGATTCACGCGCGAGCCTACGGCAAGGCTGAGCCTCTTGGCCAGCTCCTCGCCCAGTACTATGCCGGGGGGAGTGGTATCCTTCAGGCCTTTCACGCTGCCGCGCTTGATGGACTGCAGCATGGAGAGGACCTTGGGCGCCCCGTCGGGATCAATGCCCCTCAGGATAAGGCCCTTGACGCCTGTTCCGGCTGAGAGCATGACCTCGCTGTAGATAAAGGGGGTTGCCCCGGTAACGCCCGGCGTCTCTTCCACAACCTTGATGATGTCCGGCTCAATGGCAAAGGAGTCCGGCAGCGATCCTAAGACTACGCCATGGGCCTGCGCACCCAGGATCTTGTCGCGCATGTCCGTGGTGAGCCCGTTGTAGACGCCAAGCACGACCACAAGGGCGGCAACGCCAAGTGCCACGCCCAGGATGGACATGAGCGATATCACATAGATAAAGGCCTGCTTTCTCCTGGAGAAAAGGTACCTTGTGGCGACAAAGGTTGCAAAGCTCAAAGACCGGCCTCCCTTAATGCCCCTGCGCTAGACTTCGGGCCTGAGCAGCGGGAAGAGAATGACTTCGCGGATGCTGGCGCTGTCTGTCAGCAGCATGACCAGGCGGTCAATGCCTATGCCTTCGCCTGCTGCCGGCGGCATGCCGTATTCCAGGGCGCGGACATAGTCCTCGTCCATGCAGTGGGCCTCGTCGTCGCCAGCCTCGCGTTCAAGGACCTGTTCCTCAAAGCGGCAGCGCTGGTCAATGGGGTCGTTCAGCTCTGAGAAGGCATTGGCCAGCTCCCTGCCGGTGACAAAGAGCTCAAAGCGGTCCACCAGCTGGGGATTGTCCTCGCAGCGGCGGGAGAGCGGGGAGATTTCCAGGGGATAGCGGTAAATGAAGGTAGGCTGGATGAGCTTTTCCTCTACATCCAGGTCAAATATCTGGGCCTGCAGCTTGGGCAGGGGATCCGTTTCCGGCACCTTGCAGCCCCTTTCAAGCAGGTAGGCCTTCACCTTTGCATAGTCGTTGTAGAAGTCCGGGCTGTGGCCGCCAACCTTTTCTAAGGATTCATGGAAGGTGAGCTTGTGCCAGTGGCCGGGGGTCAGGTCAATTTCCATGTCCTGGTACTTGATGACAGTGGAGCCGCAGGCCTTCATGGCGCACCTGGCAAAGAGCTCCTCTGTGATGTCCATGAGGTCATGGAAGTTGGCATAGGCCCAGTAGAACTCGCAGGAGGTGAATTCGGGGTTGTGCCTGGTGTCTATGCCCTCGTTGCGGAAATTGCGGTTGACCTCGAAGACCTTCTCAAAGCCGCCCACAAGCAGGCGCTTTAAGTAGAGCTCGGGCGCTATGCGCATGTAGAGGTCTATGTCCAGCGCATTGTGCTTGGTAATAAAGGGCTTGGCTGCAGCACCGCCCGGGATGGGGTGCATCATGGGCGTTTCCACTTCCATGAAGCCGTGCTCTTCCAGCAGGTGGCGCACCTCGCTGACTATGATGCTGCGCTTTTTGAAGATTTCCCTGGTGCGCGGATTGACAATAAGGTCCACGTAGCGCTGGCGGTACCTGGTCTCAGTGTCCGTAAGCCCGTGGTATTTTTCGGGCAGGGGGCGCATGGAACGGGTGATGAGCTTGATGGTGCGGCAGGCAACGGTGAGCTCATTGGTCTTGGTGCGGAAGAGATGGCCCGATATGCCGACGATGTCGCCCACGTCGAGCTTCTTCACGATGGCAAAGCTGTCGCCCAGGTGCTCCTTGGAGGCATAGCACTGTATGCGGCCGGTCTCGTCCTGCATATGGAAGAAGATAACCTTGCCGAAGCTGCGCAGGGATATGATGCGTCCGGCGATGGCCACCACGTCTTCCTTGGTTTCCAGCTCCTCGGAAGGCAGGGACTCGTAGTTGTCCGTAATCCAGGAGATGTCGTGTTCCTTGCGGAAGTCGTTGGGGAAAAGAGGAATTCCGGCATCCAGCAAGTCGCACGATTTGACGGCCCTGCTCTTGATAACCTCGTTAAGCTTTCCGCGCCTGGCAAAGGCTTCAAGCATAGGCATGAAGTAGGCGGCATGGGCAGACTTGGTACCCAGCTTTACCTTGGGTGTCTTTCCGCCCTTTTCCTGTTGCTTTTTCTCTTCCACAAGTAACTCCTGCGACCCCTGTCAAGGGTCAATATAATAATCCAAAAATCCTAAGCTATTGGTTATATGGCGTCAAGCCTGTTGAAAATCTTTGCCAGCCTGTGAAATCAGGCGCAAAAAGGCGTTTTCGCAGAGGCTGGTGCAGCATATCACCCTGTTTGCTAAAGAAGGAGTTGTCAGGTAGTATCCCTTTCCCATATTGCTTAATCGTACCATCGGGGATGAGTCTTCCTTGTGCCGGATGTAAGGCACTGCCCGCAAGCAGGGCAAGAGGATCAGGCCTTCCCTTAATACAGGTTCAATACAGGTCTTTCTATGCAGAAGCTTTCAATTTCCTTTCTTGGCAAAGACGGTCCGGGCATTGTGGCAACGGTCAGCTCGGGCCTGCGCGACAACAGCTGCAATATCATCCAGCTGACGCAGAGCATCCTGGATGCCGAATTTGCCGCTATCTTTATTGTCGAGGCACCTGACACCCTGTCTATCCCTGAACTGCAGGCTTCCTTGGAGAAGCTCCTTGAAAAGGACAGGCACGACATCTCCGTGCTTATCAGGACCGCTTCCTCCGGAACCTTCAGCGAAAACACGGCCTCCGAGCCCTATGTGGTCACAACGGACGGCCCTGACGGCCCCGGCCTTATTGCCGCTATGGCCCGCGTTTTTGCCAGGCACAACATTAATATAGAGAACATCAAGGCAGTCTTAGGGCACGGCGGTGAAAACCACGCCCTCTTTGTGCTTGAGGTGCAGGTTCCTGTCTCCGTGGACATCGGCCGCTTAAGGCGCGAACTGCACAGCGTGGGCAAGGAAATGGGGCTCAATACCTCTGTCCAGCACAGGGACATCTTTGAGGCCATGCACCGCATTGCCGATTTCTAGGCCGGCTTACTGCAAATCAGCAAAACAGGACACACCCGTGCCGCCCCGGGCGGCAGGCAGGTAAAAATGCTTTCAGAACGCGAAGTTATCAGTACTCTTGACATGGTGCGCAACGAGCACCTTGATGTGCGCACCGTCACCCTGGGCATCACTCTTTTTGACTGCGTGAGCCATGACCTTGACCTCTTTATCGGCAACGTCAGGGCCAAGATAGAAAAATATGCCCACAACCTTGTCTCAGTCTGCGATGAAATTGGCGACAAGTACGGCATACCCGTTGTCAACAAGCGTATCAGCGTGAGCCCCATAGCCACGGTGGCAGCTCCCTTCGGACCCAAGGACATGGTGCGCATCTGCCAGGCCCTGGACGAGGCGGCCTTCAAGGCCAACGTCGATTTTATCGGCGGCTACTCCGCCCTGGTGGAAAAAGGCTTTGCCCGCGGGGACATGGCGCTCATTGAGTCCATCCCCGAGGCCCTTGCCACGACGCAGAGGGTCTGCTCCTCTATTAACGTTGCCAGCTCAAGGGCTGGCGTCAACATGGATGCCGTGGCCCTGATGGGCAGGCAGATCGTTGCCACTGCAGAGGCTACGGCCGACAAGGGCGGCTTTGGCTGCACCAAGCTGGTGGTCTTTGCCAATATCCCGCAGGACGTGCCCTTCATGGCCGGCGCCTACCTTGGCGTGGGCGAGCCCGATGTGGTCATCAATGTGGGCGTTTCCGGCCCCGGCGTGGTGAAGAAGGCCATTGACAGGGCCCTGGAAAAGTCCAGGGAGACAGGCAAGAAGCTGGATCTTCGCGGCGTTGCCGAGGTTATCAAGACCACTGCCTACAAGGTGACACGTGTGGGCGAGATGATTGGCAACGAGGTGGCAGGACGCCTGAATCTTCCCTTTGGCGTGGCTGACCTTTCGCTGGCTCCTACGCCGGCCGTGGGCGACTCTGTCGGCGAAATCTTCCAGAGTTGCGGCCTTGAGGCCATGGGCACGCCCGGATCCACTGCCGTGCTGGCCATGCTCAATGACGCCGTCAAGAAGGGCGGTGCCTTTGCCTCCTCTTCCGTGGGCGGGCTCTCCGGCGCCTTTATCCC
>CAVLCT010000055.1:0-13383 GCA_963661665.1 Bulleidia sp.
TGCGCCTGCCTGAAAACATGAAGCCTGTGGGAGGCTCTGTCATGGCAAATCACGTGGCAGCCAAGGCAAAAGGCGGCCAGGTCAGGGGCAAAGCCACCATCCTCCATGAGGGCAGGACAACGCATTTGTGGAACGTGGATGTCTTTGACATGGAAACAGGAAGGCTTCTCTCCACAGGCCGCATACTCAACCATATTATCCCTCTGCACTGATTTTTTCTTTTTTGTCTTATGGTGCACCCATGCTATACAGGGCGCACATAAAGGATGACGCTGTCTTGGAGTCTTGTTTTCCCCTTCCCCCGCAGTCTCATGACATTGTCCGCTCTGTCTCTGCCCTGCTTTTTGCAGACATATCCTTTGCCCTCTTCCGCCTGCCCGGAAAAGAGCCTGTGCTTTTGCTGCAAAAAGACAGGAAGGAGCACCTTTTTTCGTCCTTTGGCGACGTAGAAGGAAGAGGCTTTGTGCTCTGCCCCTTTGCCGAAAGGCAGGGACACCCTGTCGTCCTCATCCGCGACGACGAGGCATACGAGGGCTGGGACAATATTGCAAAGGGGCTTCAGGCTGTCATCCGCAAGGACAACCTTGAGCATATGACTGTCCCTGAGACAGCGTCCTGCTCCTGTGCAGAACTTAAGGAAAGGCTCTGCAAAACGACAGCGGACGAAGGCTATGCCAAGGCGCTCCGCTCCTTTCTGGCCCAGCTTGCAGAAGGACGCTTCCAGAAGCTGGTTCTCTCAAGATCCCAGGACATTGCCGGGCGTTTTTCGGCAGGGACCATTTTTCTCAATGCCTGCGCAAGCTACCCCCATGCCATGGTCTCGCTTGTCCACGGCATATGCGGCACCTGGATCGGCGCAAGCCCAGAAATCCTCATGCAGGGAAGCCTTAAGGACGGCTGGCAGACCATGGCCCTGGCAGGGACAAGAAAGGCCGGCACAAACGAGCCGTGGGATGACAAGAACAGCCATGAGCAGGCCATAGTTGCCGACTACATACGATCTGTCCTTGCCCCCCATGCCGCAAGCCTCACAGAATCAAAAGCCCGCACCTTCCAGGCTGGCGGCGTGGAACATCTGCGCACTGACTTTTCTTTCAGCCTTAAAGGTGGCGTCCGCATACAGGACGTCGTCACACTGTTGCATCCCACGCCTGCTGTCTGCGGTCTGCCCAAGGACGATGCCATGAAGTGCATCCTGACCACTGAGACACAGGACAGGCGCTATTATTCAGGCTTTCTGGGCTTCTGGGACAAGGGGGAAGCCGCAAGCCTCTATGTAAACCTGCGCTGCCTTAAGCTGTCGCAACAGGGTGTCCGCCTCTACGCAGGCGGAGGCATCCTGCCGCAGTCGGATCCTGCCTCTGAATGGCTTGAGACCTGCGGCAAGATGTGCACCATGCTGTCCCTGCTCGGGAAAAAGGCAGGGGAGTAGCCATGTATTCAGATAATGCCCTTGTACGCGAGGTTGTCGCCCTGGCCCAGGCCCATTCCATACGCCATGCCATAGTCTGTGCCGGATCCCGCAATGCGCCGCTGGCACACAGCTTTGCAGCCTGCCCCGGAATAGAGGCTGTGGAATGCGTCGATGAGCGTTCGGCAGCCTTTGAGGCCTTAGGCATGGCAGAGGCACTGCAGGAGCCGGTCATCGTCTGCGTCACCTCCGGTTCTGCCATGCTGGACGCATCCCCTGCCATAGCAGAAGCCCTGTACCAGGAAATACCGCTGATCCTGATTTCTGCAGACAGGCCCTCCTGCTGGATTGACCAGCGGGACGGCCAGACAATGCATCAGGCCTATGCCCTGAAAGACTTTGTGCGCTGTTCCGTGCAGCTGCCTGAGTCGGGCAACATTGATCACGCCAACCGCCTTATCAACATGGCGTATCTTGCGGCAAAGGGGCCTGTGCCAGGTCCAGTGCACATCAATGTTCCCATAGACGAGCCATTCTTCTCCTGCACAACCCCAGATCTGCCGGACCCCAGGGTGCTGCATGTGGAGAGAGCCTCTTTCTGCGAGCTTGGAGCAGATGCCTGCGACGAGCTTCTGTCTGCACGCAAAATTCTTATTGCAGCAGGGCAGATGCCGGCCGATGCGGACACGGCTCTTCTGCTTGAAAGGCTTGCAAAGGCAGGCGTTGTCGTTGTGGCAGAGCATCTGGCAAACCTGCCGCCCAGATCAGGCGCTGTCAGCCTGGCAGACGCAGCCCTTGCTGTCCTGGATGACGATGAAAAGCAGAAGCTGGCACCGGATCTGATCATCACCATAGGCGGCCATATTGTCAGCAAGCGCTTCAAGCGCTTCATCCGCAGCCTTGGGAGCTGCAGCCACTGGCATACAGGGCTTGACGAAAAGGCGGCACCAGACGTTTTTTTGCACCTTACAAGGCTTGTCAGGGCTGGCACAAAGCCTCTGCTTTCCGCCCTTGAAAAAGTGCTTGCAGGCAGGGAAGTTCCCCTTGACGGAAGCTTCTTTTCTGCCTGGCACAAGGCGCAGGAAAGCCTTGAATCCAAGGTGCAGGCATACTTTGCAGACGAAGCCCTTCCCTTCTCTGATCTTGTCTGCATGGCACATTTTTTCAATACAGTGCCAGAGGGATCGTACCTGCATCTTGCCAATTCCTCGCCTGTGCGCAATGCCCAGTTTTTCCAGTTGCCAGAAAACACGCATGTTTTCTGCAACCGCGGCGTCAACGGCATTGACGGGTCCCTCTCGGCCGCCCTTGGCAATGCACGCGCTTCAAAGAGGCCAGTCTTCTGCCTCATCGGGGACTTGAGCTTCTTCTACGACAGCAATGCCTTATGGCGCCAGTCCCTGCCTGGCAATCTGCATATTCTTCTTTTCAACAATGGCGGCGGCAACATTTTCCGCACCCTGCCAGGCCTGGATTCCCCCTACCGCGACACCTTTATAGCCGGCCGGAATGCCTTTTCTGCTTTTGATCAGGCAAGGCAGGCAGGGCTGGCCTACGCATCCGCCCAAAATGCCGCAGAACTGGACAGGGAACTGCCAGGCTTTGTCAGCGGGCAAAAAGCCAGCCTGCTGGAAGTCTTCACAAATGCAGAGACCTGCGCCCGGGCGCAAAAGGATCTTCTTTCGGCCATCAGGGGCTGAAAACACATACAGACAATAAGGAGTACTTCATGGCACAGCGCACATGGAAGCCCATCAGGCAATATGAAGAAATACTGTTTGACTGGTACAACGGCATAGCCCGCATCACCATCAACAGGCCCAGGTACCGCAATGCCTTCACGCCCGAGACGACCAAGGAACTGTCCGATGCCTTTGCCTTCTGCCGCGAGAGCCAGGACATAGACGTTGTCATCCTCACAGGCGCAGGCGACAAGGCCTTCTGCAGCGGCGGCGACATGCACGTCAAGGACCGCGGCGGCTACAGGGGCAAGGACGGCGTCAAAAGGCTCAACATCCTGGATGTGCAAAAGCAGATCCGATCTATCCCCAAGCCGGTCATTGCCATGGTCAACGGCTATGCCATAGGCGGAGGGCACGTGCTGCACGTGGTCTGCGATCTCACCATTGCCTCTGAAAATGCCATCTTCGGCCAGACAGGCCCTCACGTGGGCAGCTTTGATGCAGGCTTCGGCGCAAGCTACCTGGCCCGCATCGTCGGCCAGAAAAAAGCCAGGGAAATCTGGTTCCTCTGCCGCCAGTATTCTGCACAGGAAGCCCTGGAAATGGGACTGGTCAACAAGGTTGTGCCCTTTGACCAGCTTGAGGACGAAACAGTGGCCTGGGCAGAGCGCATGATGGAAATGAGCCCCATGGCGCTGCGCATGATCAAGGTCGGCCTCAATGCCGAGCTGGACGGCCAGGCAGGCATACAGGAACTGGCAGGCGATGCCACCCTGCTCTACTATCTCACTGACGAGGCCCAGGAAGGCGGCAAGGCCTTTCTGGAAAAGCGCAAGCCCAACTTCCGCGACTATCCCAAGTTTCCCTAGGAACAAGGAACGTAAAGGAACACGAGGAGCATAAGGAGCACGAAGAACGTAAGGAGCATTTCTATGGCCTGGCACTATCGTCTTGTTCACCGCCTGCTGCATTTCCTGGAGCCTGCGGGCACCTCAAGAGGCGTCTATACCACGCGCGATGCCTGGTACGTGGTTCTCTGTGACGATGACGGCAGATACGGAGTCGGGGAATGTGCGCCGCTGCCGGACTTAAGCTGCGACGCAGGTCCTGACTACGAAGAGCGCCTGGAAAGGGTGTGCCAGGACTTCTGTGCCAAGGCCGCTAAGGGCGCTGCCAAAGGCGCAATTGATGAGGCCTGCCCTGAGAACTGCCCCTCCATGCGCTTTGGCCTGGAAACAGCCCTGCTGCACTATGAAAAAGGCAGCGTCCGTTTTTATGACACGCCCTTCAGCCGTGGCGAAAAGGACATTCCCATCAACGGGCTTGTCTGGATGGGCAATCATGAAAAGATGCTTGAGCGCATGGAAGCCAAGCTTGCCAAGGGCTTCCGCTGCCTCAAGTTCAAGATAGGCGGCATTGACTTTGAGAGCGAATGCGACCTTCTTTCCAGGGTGCGCGCCCTCTATCCAGATCCAAGCGACCTTGAGCTGCGCCTGGATGCCAACGGATCCTTCAGTGCAGAAAACGCCATGGAGCGTCTGGAAAGGCTTGCAAAATTTCAGCCGCATTCTTTGGAGCAGCCGGTGCGCCAGGGCAACTGGCAGCTTATGGCGGACTTGTGCAAAAACTCCCCGATCCCCCTGGCCCTGGACGAGGAACTGATAGGCGTCACAGGCACAAGGAAAAAGGAGCTTGTGGAGACCATCCGCCCTGCCTATCTCGTTATAAAGCCTTCTTTGCACGGTGGCATCAGGGGCATGGAAGAATGGATTGCCATTGCCGATGCCACAGGCGTCGGGCACTGGGTGACCAGCGCCCTGGAATCCAACATCGGCCTCAATGCCATAGCGCAATGGCTTGGCAGGGAAGATCCCGTCCTGCCGCAGGGCCTGGGCACAGGGCAGCTGTTTGCTGACAACTGCGAGCTTATGCCCGCAGTGCTCCACGGGGCAGGGATGCACTGCGAGCCTGCCACACCTGAGCCGGATCTGGCTTCCTGGCTGGGGCTTACTGATTTCAGGGCAAAGGACTAAGGCAAAGCTCTAAAGACAAAGGACTACAAGAAGCACAAGATGACATACGTCGGAACAACTCCGCTCAGCAGTACCTTGGAAGAACTCAGGTCCCTGCCCCTGACCATTGACGGCGTGCATTTTATCGGTGACAAGCGCAATGTCTTTATAGGGCGCTACCAGCACCAGGAAGGCTTTTTAGGCGACCTGGCACGCTTCCTGGCCGACTGGCGCTCAGCATCCCCTGTCATGCAGGTGCAGACATCCGGATCTACCGGCACGCCACAGGTCATACAGGTGGAAAAGACGCGCATGGCCAACAGCGCCCGTGCCACCTGCACGGCCTTGCGCCTGAAAAGCGGCATGAGCGCCATGCTGGCCATGCCGCTACGCTATATTGCAGCCCGCATGGTCGTTGTCCGTGCCCTGCTGGCTGACTTAAATCTTGTGCCGGTCACGCCGTCGTCTTCCCCGTTCAGGACAGTAGAGCAGCACATTGACTTTGCGGCCCTGACGCCCATGCAGACCTATACAAGCCTGGAAACGCCTGAGACGGCTAAAAAGTTGCGTTCAGTCAGATGCCTGCTCTTAGGGGGCGGTGCCATAAACAGCTCTCTTGCTGACAGGCTGGCAGAATTTCCGCATGAAGTCTGGTCTTCCTACGGCATGACAGAAACATTGAGCCATATTGCCCTGCGCAGGCTGAACGGCCCGAACAAGTCAGACTGGTACACGCCCCTGCCCGGCGTCAGCGTCTCACTCACAGAAGAGGGAACCCTGTCCATTCATGCACCCATGGTGACAGCAGGCGATCTTGTGACCACGGATCTTGCCGAAGTAGATGAGAGAGGGCATTTCCGCATCCTGGGACGCCGCGACAACATCATTAACAGCGGCGGAATCAAGATACAGCTGGAAGAAGTGGAAGAACTGCTGGCGCCTGTCCTGAAAAAGCCTTTCTGCGTCAGCGCAGTGCCGGACGCCCGCTTAGGAGAAAAGCTGTGCCTTCTGCACACTGGCGGAGAAGAACCAGCCGTGCTGGATACGCTCTGCAGGCACGTGCTGCCCAAATACTGGGTGCCAAGGGCCTACTTTGCCATAGAGGCAGTCCCCCTGACAGAGACAGGCAAGATCCGCCGCAAGGAAGCCAGGAAGATGGCTGAAAAGCTGGCGCAGAAAAAGTAGGCGCAAAGCAGTATGGTTCTCTGGGTATTATCGAAGAAGCATGGCCGGACTGAATTAGATATAATTTTTAATTGACAAAATCATCTGTTTGATTTTTAATAAAGATACCAGCCCGCCCCGCGCCTAGGTTACTTATGGAATATGCGAATACCGAGGCGGCATTTTTTTTGACGTAACAACATTTTCACTAAAAAGATACACTCCACCACACGTTGTTTGCTTCAACTAATGGCGGAATCTTTCATTCATAAATATGATGCCCCATTTTGCGACCGACATTAATGTCGGTCGCAAAATCCAAAAACTAACGTGCTCATACAGGCATCCGGCTCCCCATTAAAATTCCAGATTGTCTACTTCCTCATATTGTCAGCTGGCACCCCATGTCCACCCTTGGCTTTTCAACTGCTGGATAATCCTGCATTTTTGTGCAATTCAATGACCAATGAGCATCCTGAGAAAAAGCCTCTTCCCTGCATACACCTCGCAGGAGCTACCTTGTGCTTGGCTATGGGCCTGTCCAACCCAGCCTAGTAGGGACTTTCACAAATTAGAAAATGAGTTTGCCGCGCACACCCATTTTGCGACCGACATTAATGTCGGTCGCAAAATCCAGAAACTAACGTGCCCATACAGGCATCCGGCTCCCCATTAAAATTCCAGATTGTCTACTTCCTCATAGTGTCAGCTGGCACCCCATATCCACCCTTGGCTTTTCAACTGCTGGATAATCCTGCATTTTTGTGCAGTGATAATGACCAATGAACCTCCTGAGGAAAAGCCTCTTCCCTGCATACACCTCGCAAGATCCTCCTTGCGCTTGCCTGTCCAACCAGCCTAGGGACTTTCACAAATCAAAAAAACACCGGTAGAACCGGTGATTTGTCCGGATTAGGGAGCCGCTCAAAGCGGCTTAATGAGGGGCTTTGCCACGCAAAAGACGCCGACGACCTTTTCAGACAGCTGGGCATATAAAAATAAGGCCTGCCAGGCAGAAAACATTCTGCCGGACAGGCACTGCTTATTTTTGAACAGCCAGACTTCACTGCCTTGTCATATGCAGCCTTCCTGCACTGCACTGCGGACTGCCGCACACAGCCTGTCTATATCCTGCATAGGCGTTACAAAGGGCGGCATAAGGTAGATCAGATGATTGAAGGGACGGATCCACACGCCGTGCTCCACAAAGAAGGCCTGCAGGGTGCGCATATTGACAGGTTCTGCCGTTTCCACGACGCCTATGGCACCAAGCACCCTGACATCACGCACTGATGCGTGCGAACGCAACGGGGACAGCCCCTCCTTGAGCCTTGCTTCAATCTGCAAGACACGCTCCTGCCATGGCGAAGACATAAGCTCGTCAATGCTGGCAAGCGCTGCCGCACAAAAGAGGGGATTGGCCATGAAGGTAGGCCCGTGCATGAGGATGCCTCCGCCGTGCTCCTTGTCTGCAGCTCCTATGCCCTGAGCCACATCATTGGTGCACATGGTCACGGCACCTGTCATCATCCCGCCTGTCAGAGCCTTGCCAAGACAGCATATGTCAGGGGTTATGCCGGCCCATTCACAGGCAAAAAGCCGGCCTGTCCTGCCAAAGCCCGTGGCAATTTCATCGGCAATGAGCAGAATGTCCCTTTCCTTGCAGAGATCATATATGCCCTTGAGATAGTCCGGATGATAGAACCACATACCTCCTGCCCCCTGGACAACAGGCTCAAGGATGACAGCGGCAATCTCATCGCCATGCGCTTTGAGAAAGCGTCTGGCGTCATCAAGGGATGAAGGATCAAAAGGCTTGTCAAAGCGGCAGGCCGGACGCTCCATAAAAAGGTGGTCAGGAAGAAGCCTGTTAAAAAGCGTATGCATGCCTGTCACAGGATCGCACACGCTCATGGCGCCCTGCGTATCGCCGTGGTAGCCTCCCATGGGAGTCAAAAACTTCTGCCTTTGGGGACGGCCCTTTGAGATCTGGTACTGCACGGCCATCTTCAGGGCTACTTCCACGGACACAGAGCCTGAGTCTGCGTAAAAAAGATGGTCAAGGCCTTCGGGAACCAGGGGGATGAGGCGCCTGGCAAGATCTATGGCCGGCCTGTGGGTTATTCCTCCGAACATGACATGGCTCATGACGGCAAGCTGGCGCTGCATGGCCTTTTTTAAGCGGTCATTGCCATAGCCGTGCACGGCACACCACCAGGAGGACATGCCGTCTATAAGTTCCCTGCCATCGTCAAGCACAAGCCTGTTGTCATGGGCTGAGCGTACCATAAAGACAGGAAGAGGCTTTGAGGCCGAAGTATATGGATGCCACAGATGGTCCCTGTCAAAAGCAAGGTCCTCTGCCCTTTCCTTTTCACGGCTGCACTGTGCATCCAGCTTTTCCTGCAATGTGGCGGCACAAGGCCGTAACCTTAAGAGGACCGCCTCCTTGTCCAGAGGAGAGCCCAGATAGGGGATGCAAGCCAGCAAGGGCACGCCAAGCTGGGCCCCCATGCGCTTAAGGCTTATGACATTGTCATTAAGTATGCGCTCTTCATCGGCCTCCACTGCCTCTGCACCGCACCCTGCGTCATAATGCGTGTCCGGCACGGTCCGTATCAAAACCATGCCTGCAACATCGAGGCCTCTTGTCTGAATGGCTTCCAGACTGAGCCTTGCATGATTGAGACAGCCAAGCCTGTTGGCAACAACAAGGACAACAGGGAGCCCCAGAGCCTGCATCAGATCCAGCATGTCCTCATTTTCATTAAGAGGCACATGTAAACCGCCGGCACCTTCCACAAGCACAGTCCTGCCCAGGGCTTTTTCCCTCACCTCACAGGCAAGATCCTGGCAGTGCAGTTTCTCTCCGGCAAGCTCTGCAGCCATATGCGGTGAACAGGGCGGCTCATAGCAGTGCAGGGCACAGGCCTCCCCGCCAAAGGACTGCACGCTGGCAACATCCGGCACCAGGAGGGAGTCCCCTTTTTTTAGGCAGCCTGTCTGCACAGGCTTTATCACCAGCGGACGGGATCCCTCTCTTCCCAGAAGGACGGAAAGGGCAGCAGTCACCGTTGTCTTTCCGGCATCCGTGTCCGTGCCGGTCACAAAATAACCCTGCATCATTTACCTCCGCTCGCTGCCAAGGGCCTGCAAAAGGGCATCGTCGTCATCATAGCCCAGGCCGCGCGTGGTCAGGTAGTTGCCGGTCATGATGCAGCTGGCACCAGAGGCCAGGACAAAGGACTGCTCCTCGGCCAGGGTGGAGAGGCGGCCGCCACAGATATTAATGTCGGCATGGGGAAGCATGAGCCTGGCAAGGGCAACTATGCGCAGGGCTTCCCTTCTTTCCAGGGGCTGCCTTTTGCCCATGGGAGTTCCTGGCACAGGACAGAGGAAATTGACCGGCACGCAGTCAGCATGCTCGGATCTCACGGTGTGCAAAAGCTCCACGCGCTGCGCCCAGCTCTCGCCAAGGCCGAAAATGCCGCAGGAACAGATGCTTAAGCCTGCCTTGCGTGCCACGCGCAGCGTTGCAATGTCTTCATCGTAGTCATGCGTGGTGCATATCTTGTCAAAATAGCTGCGCGCCGTTTCCAGATTGTGATGGTAGCGGTCAAATCCGGCCTGCTTTAAGCGCAGTGCCTTTTCTTCTGTTAAAAGCCCCAGTGAGGCACAGAGCTTTATGCGGCAGCTGGAACGGATGCTGAGTGCTGCCTCGCACAGGGTATCGAGATCCTTGTCTGACACGGTTGTGCCGCTGGTCACGATGCCGAAGCGCCCTATATTGTGCCTGTCCATCTCCTGGGCCTGGCTCAGTAAGGCCTCCTTTCCCTGCAAAGGATACACAGGAGCTCCCGTCTCATAGTGGGATGACTGCGCACAGAAAGCACAGTTTTCCGGACAGCGCCCGGACTTGGCGTTGGTAATGGCACAGGTGCCTGTCGCTTTGGGGCCAAAGAGGGAACGGACAAAATGCCCTGCTGCCAGAAGATCCATATTGTCTTCCCAGGGACTTTCAGCAACGGCCAGGGCCGTCTTTTCGTCTATGCCCTCTCCGCCGTTTTCAAGCATTGTCTTCAGTATATCGCGCAACAGCTCTGTCATACGCTTAATCAAGCCTCCATAATCTGATGTTCTGCCTTATCGCAACCTCAGGATACTAAGCCGGCAGGCGCAAGAGGGCAAGAAGGCAGAAAGCGTCCCGGAAGTTTTTCAGCGTCCTTCCTTCGCTTCCCTGACTTTTTTGTTAAGCCGCTCGTTCATGCAGATCATGAGGGCCAGGAGACCGAAAAGATAGCAGGGCAGAAGGCTGACCGAAAAATGCCTGGCTATAACGCCGAAGAGCGGAGGCATGATGCATACGCCAAGATGTGCGCAGGCCATCTGCACGCCTATGACAGCCTGGGAGCGTTCTACACCGAAATGCGAGGGTGTTGCGTGCATAAGGCAGGGATATACGGGAGCACAGCCAAGCCCTATGAGAACAAAGCCAGCTACGGCGGCGTCGCTGCCCGCAGGCAGAAAGAGGATCACGACTCCGGCAAACAGGATGCAAAGCCCCATGCGCACCATCTGTCTGTCACTGAAGCGCATGGCGATAAAGCCGTTAATGCCGCGCCCTGCAGTGATGCCAAGGCAGAACATGCCGGTCAGGGCCGAAGCCGTCTCAACGGCAAGGCCTTCCTCAAGATGAAGATACGAGCTTGCCCACAGCATGGAGGAATTTTCCACTGAACAGTAGCAGAAAAAGCAGATCATGACTTCAGGGACGCCCGGCAGCCGGAATATTTCCCTAAGGCTCAGGATTTTTCTGTCTTTTCCACTGTCTTCATGCACTTCCTTTTCTGCCGGCCTTTTCTGCCACAGGGGCAGGCTCAGCACAAGGACAGCTGTCAGCCCTACCTGCAAAAGGGCTATGGTACCGTAGCCGCTGTTCCAGGAAGCACCCGAGGCCAGTGCATGCCCCATAATAAGAGGACCGGTGGTAACACCTATGCCCCACATGCAGTGCAGCCAGCTCATATGCTTGCTGGCGTAGTGTATGGCCACATAATTGTTGAGAGCTGCGTCAACGCCGCCGGCGCCAAGGCCGTATGGCACGGCCCAGAGGCAAAGTACCACAAAGCTGTGGCTGGTGGAAAAGCCAAAGAGGGCTAAAGCCGTGATGGCTACGCTGACTGCCGTAATAACGCCTGTCCCGAAGGATCTGGTCAGCCTGTCGCTCAGAAGGCTTGAGGTGACCGTGCCGGAGGCGATGATCATGGATATGATGCCGGCACCGGAAATGGGAACATCCAGATCCTGGTAAATGGCAGGCCAGGCCGCTCCCAGGAGGGAGTCCGGCAGACCAAGGCTGATGAAGGCAAGATAGATAACAGCCAGCAGAAGACCGGCCATAGCACACCTCTTTTTCTTGCAATGACAAAGCAGGCTTCCCTGCGTGCCGTCCGAAAACTGATTGAACGGCTATTCAGCAGGGTTAAAAGGACTATCAAAGGTATGAGCCAAACACAAGGCTGGACGCACAGCCGGCCCAGCAATGAAATAAATGAAAAAAATTTGTCATCCCCTCTTTACAAAAGGGAAAGTAAACCTACTTTTATTTCATCAGAAAATGAGTGGCATGGAAAAACAGAGAATGTACAGACTCATTCTCATACAGTTTTACCAGTCACCCCTAATAGTACAAATAAAAATTACTATACTTTGAATGTAACAGGAGGCCAGTTATGCCTTACTTTATTCCCGGAAGAAAGAATATGCGTGACAACTACCATGGCGTTTCCCGTCTGCATGACGACATCGACCGCCTC
Organism: Bulleidia sp.; assembly: GCA_963661665.1. Lineage (GTDB taxonomy): Bacteria > Desulfobacterota > Desulfovibrionia > Desulfovibrionales > Desulfovibrionaceae > Desulfovibrio. The sequence continues at coordinate 12,086 of CAVLCT010000055.1, forward strand.
TTTGGTTCCTTTCCCGAATACTGGGGACGCACCCAGGAAGCGGAACCGGTTGCACCTTCTGCCGACTTCCTGCCCCAGCTTGACGTTCTGAGCAATGAGAAATCCTACATCATGCGCATTGAACTGCCCGGCGTAGGTCCCGATGACATCAGCATCAAGGTATCTGAAAACGTGCTGACTGTTTCCGGCGAGAAAAAGGCGGAGACAGTGGAAGACACGCAGACACACGTCCAGGAGCGCACCTTTGGCACATTCTCCCGTGCCCTGACGTTGCCTGAAGATGCAGACATGGAAAAAATCTGCGCCTTCTCCAAGGACGGCATCCTCTGCGTGGAGATTCCCCGCAAAAAGCCCGAGGAAGCCAAAATCCGTACCATTGAAGTACAGAAGGGCTAACTTAAGGCATATTGATAAAGCGGTCCTGCAAAGGACAACGCCATACAGATACAATACAGATACAAATCAGAGCGGCAGGGAAGAAGCCCGGACAAGGCGTCATTCCCTGCCGCTGAAAAAAAGAGCTCCCCACAGAAGCTCCGGGCTAAGCAGAACGTACCGCTGAACTTTTCAGGAACTCTTTACACAACAAAGCAAAAGCATCCGAATTTCTTTTGTAGAAAAAGAAAAGAAAGAAAAAGTACGTTGTTCTACTGTACAAAAGAAATTCAGGACTTACATATTAATACAGAAAAGGGAAAATCTGGAGAGAACAACAGATATCCAAGATAAACTTATCAAGGAAATACACCCCAGGTCATACCTTCAAGACTCTTTCACCATATGGTGAATATATTTGGAGGAACAAATTATGTCCATTCTTATGAGAACAGATCCTACATCCGGCGACATGGCCGTTTCCAGACTGCATAATGACATCGATCGTCTTTTTGGCGGCTTCCTGCGCACCCCTCTTCTTTCCGAATTCTTCAATACGCCCTCTGGCAGCCTTCTGCCCCAGGTCGATATGAAAAGCGATGAAAAAGCCTATCATATCTCCGTCGAGCTGCCTGGCGTTGACCCCGACGGTGTGAAGATCGAAATCCAGGGCAACACCCTGATTATGTCCGGCGAAAAGAAGGAAGAAAAATGCGAGAAGGACAGCAAGGTTGTTTCCGAACGCCGCTACGGCTCCTTCATGCGCAGTTTCACCCTGCCCGAAGATGCTGATGTTGAAAAATGCACGGCTGTGGCCAAAAACGGTGTCCTGACCCTGGAACTGCCCAGAAAGGAAACTCCTGCTGACAAGACAAGGACCATTGCCGTCCGTACAGAATAATCTTTCCCTCCCCCACAGAGTG